>JAFDZK010000057.1 GCA_018267005.1 Bacteroidota bacterium | reverse complement strand
CATTACCCTCAGCATGTCCGACCCGGCCAGGTAAGTACTGTCCGTGGAAGGCCGCAGCCCTATGTTCCTGTTCAGGATATTCCATCCGAGGGCTATGCACGCTATGGAAATCAGCGCGAAGGGTATTTTGCGAAAAAGCCAGTAAACGATCAGCATCAAATTCCCGGCAAGCAAATAGGTGTATGCCAGGCCGAAAAAAGCTACAGGCCAGAATTTAGCGGGGTCGGTTACCGGGGCCAGGTAGCTGATGAGCAGCCCGATACAGAGAAGGATGTTGATCCAGAGAAAAAACCTGTCAATAAAGTTCAGCTTTTTTTTAGCCTTCATTATCCTTGCTGGCGCGAAATAGTATCTCTTTTTCCTGCTTGCTCAGGCTTTCATAGCCTGCTTGCGAAATCTTGTCTAAGATACGGTCTATTTCTTCCTGCCGCGGTTTGTTTGCAGAATTTTTGGAATTATTTTTTGAAGCGACTGTTAATTTTGACCGCTTTCTGAACATATTGGTAAAGAACCCTACCCAGTCGTGCCCGCGCTGTAACTGCTTGATATAAATAAAGCCGAAGAGCGCTCCGCCAAGGTGCGAAAGTTCGCCGCCGGCATTGAAACCCGCTATCCCAATAAAGTCGATCACTATGATAAACAGGACGATCCATTTCAGCTTCACGGGCCCTAAGAACATCAGGAAGATGGTGTAATTCGGCAGTAACGTTGCGGTCGCGACGATAATTGCCATCACTGCTGCCGACGCACCTACGACGGTGCTGCCTGCCACTAAGCCGGGATCATTGGCAAACACGGGCAACACGTTATAAAAAAATACGAAGAAAAAGGCGCCGGCCAGCCCACCGAGGATATACAGGCCGATGGTGCGCTTGTTGCCCAGGTACTCTTCAAATATCTGCCCTATCCAATACAACCAAAGCATATTGAACAGGATATGGAACACACCGGCATGCATAAACATATAGGTCACAGGCGTCCAGAAGCGATGAGAAAGCCGGACGAGCGACGATGGCAGCCGCAGGTATTCGTCAGAATATACATTGATTATATCCGAGCTGAAGAATATCTTGCCGATCGTGCCCGGGACATTGACCAGCAAAAAGACGGCAATATTGATCCATATCAGCAGCATGATCCTGCTGTGCGATTTCAGCAGCCTGTATTGGATGTTTTGCCAGCTCGTGCTCATATGCTTTTAATAGCGATAACGCATGAAGGTCAATAAAAGTTGTTAGGTCGTTGAAGCCGCCAGATCTTTACCATAATAAAACCGAACAGGGCGCCGCCCAAATGTGCAAAGTGGGCCACGTTGTCGCCGCCGTACTGGCCTACGCCAAGCCATAATTCGAGCAAAATATAGCCCGGTACGATGTATTTGGCCTTGATGGGAATCGGGATAAAGAACAGGAACAATTCCATGTTGGGAAACAGCATTCCGAATGCAACCAATATGCCGAATATGGCGCCCGATGCGCCCAGGATCGGCGTTGTATAAATGTCTTTCAATTTAGCGATCGCATCGGGGCTTACGATTTGATTTTCACTTATGGTGAAAGCGCCAACCAGGTTATGTACTTCGATCGCCTGTACCATCCATTGCAATAATATAGCGCCGATGCCGCAGATAAAATACAGGTTGAAAAACCGTTTCGATCCAATGCTATATTCAACAATAGGCCCGAACATGAACAGTGCGAACATATTGAAAAAGATATGCGCAATCCCGCCATGCATAAACATGTACGATATTATTTGCCACGGCCTGAACAGCGGAGAATTAAAATAAAAGACTGACAGCCATCTAACCATATCAAAGCGGCTGCCTAATAAGTATGTGGCAATAAAAAAAATGATATTGATGATCAGCAGGTTTTTTACAACCGGGCTTAAATTGGAAAATGGCGATTGCCTGTATGCACTCATAGTGTAATGTAGATTCTTTTATTTTTCAAAACGTTCGGCCAGCTCCGCCAGGGTAAAGGTAGTAATTACAGGTTTACCATTCAGCGCAATATTGGGCATCGCGCAGGCGAAGAGCTGGTCGATCAGTAAGTTCATTTCCTCTAATGACAATTTGACGCCTGACTTGATCGATGCGTTACGCGCCAATGATCGCGCAAGGTTATCGCGCTTGTCTAATTTCAGTACCGACAGGTTATTTTTAAAGCCTTCGAGCAGGTGTTCCAGCAATGTATGCTCGGATACATTGCCCAAATCAGCCGGAATGCCGTCTACGACAACGGTATTTTTCCCGAACTCGCGTATATCGAAGCCCAATGCGCGGATGTCGGGCAAAAGCTCCCTTAATAACTCGTAGTCGGCGGCGTTCAGCGTTACCGATTGCGGGAACAGGCTTTGCTGGCTGGTGCCCGAATGATTTTCTAATTGCTGCAAAAATCGTTCGTACAAAATACGCTCGTGCGCCGCCTGCTGGTTGATCAGCATAAAACCCGATTTGATCTGCGACAGGATATAGCGGCCGTGCACCTGGAACAGTTGCCGCTCACTCGGTTTGTTTACTTCCTGGTCTTCAAGGGCAACAGTTTGTTGCTGGTGCATCTCAGGCTGAATGCTGGTCTCCCTTTTACTGATCTCGTACAGCGTTTCCCAATTCTGCGGGATCGGCGTTTTACGATGTTCCCCGGTATTGCGCAGAAAAGGTATCTCGCGTTCAGAGCTTTTTTCGTTCGCGAAGGGATTGAAATCAGGATTAAAAGAAATCGTCGGTTGTACGATCTGGTCGGACGGCTTCGGCGTGATCAGGTGGCCGATACTGTTTTCCTGGTCGAAATCGATGGTCGGCGTAATGTTGTACTTGCCCAAAGCCCGCTTTACGGCCGAGCGGATGATGGCGTAGATCGACTTTTCGTCCTGGTATTTGATCTCTGTTTTCGTGGGGTGCACGTTGATATCGATCTTGGACGGATCGATATCGATAAACAGCACATACAGCGGGAAGCTTTCTTCGGGCAGCAGTTCCTCAAAAGCCGTCAATACCGCGTGGTTCAGGTATGCATCCCGGATGAAGCGGTTGTTCACGAAAAAGAATTGTTCGCCGCGTGTTTTGCGCGCAAACTCCGGTTTGCCGACATAGCCCCGCAGCTTGATGATCGATGTATCCTCCTCTACCGGCACCAGCCGCTGGTTGTAATTGCCGCCGAACAGGTGGATGATCCTTTGCTTAAGCGATGTGGGCGGCAGGTGGTAAACTTCCTGTCCATCATGGTGCAGGATGAACGATATATCCGGGTGTGACAGGGCTACGCGCTGAAACTCGTCGATAATATGCCGCATCTCCACCGGGTTGCTCTTCAGGAAATTGCGTCGCGCCGGAGTATTGTAAAATAAATTCTTTACGCAAATGGATGTGCCCGTGGGAACCGAACAGGGCTGCTGGCCGATCACTTCCGAGCCTTCAATCGTAATACAGGTACCCAATTCGTCTTCGTGCCGGCGTGTTTTCAGCTCGACATGAGATATAGCCGCGATGGACGCCATCGCCTCGCCGCGGAAACCCATCGTACGGATAGCAAACAAGTCCTCGGCCTTGCGGATCTTGGACGTGGCATGGCGCTCGAAACACATGCGCGCGTCGGTCAGGCTCATGCCGCAGCCGTTGTCGATCACCTGTATCAGCGATTTGCCGGCATCCTTCAGTATCAGTTGTATTTTATCCGCGCCGGCATCGATGGAATTTTCGATCAGCTCCTTCACCGCCGATGCCGGGCGCTGTACCACCTCGCCCGCGGCTATCTGGTTGGCAACTGAATCGGGTAAAAGCTGGATGATATCTGGCATGTAGCAAACGTCCCTTCCTGGAGCATCGTCACACTCCGTGAACTGCGTGCTATTGCTCTGTGCGCTTTGTGGTTAATTTTTTTAAACCACAAGAGCACGAAGTTTTTTCACGGAGAGCACGGAGAGGAGCCCGTAGATTTAGCCCGCTAAATTAAATATTTGAGTGCATAACTTTGTTGGCATTGTTTTGTATATAGATAATTATTGCATAGTATCGATATTGGTGTTGTTCCAATAATTTAATATTAGGATAATTGTATTCTACTTTAGCTATCCGCCTTATGAGGAAATTTTGGCCGCTGGTATTGCTCTTACCGGCTTTCGGCTGCGGGCAGAAGGATTATAATGCCGATCTGCTCGTCAAAAATGCAGTTGTTTACACCGTCGACAGCAAGTTTTCAACCGCCGATGCCTTTGTAGTTAACTCCGGCAAAATTGTAGCGGTCGGCAAGGACGATTCGCTGGAAAAGATCTATAAAGCCCGGCACGTGATCGATGCCGAAGGCAAGGCGGTGTACCCTGGTTTCATCGATGCGCACTCTCATTTTTACGGTTACGGGCTGAGCCTGCAGGAGGTTGACCTGGTTGGAACGCATAGCTGGGACGATATCGTCGATTCGGTATTAGCCTATTCAAAACGCAACACCGATGGCTGGATCGTCGGGCGGGGCTGGGACCAGAATGCCTGGAAGGTAAAACAGTTTCCCAATAAAGCCAAGCTGGACGCCTTGTTCCCGGTAAGGCCGGTCATACTGACGCGTATAGACGGTCACGCTGCTATTGCTAACCAGGCCGCACTGAACCTGGCGGGTATCAAACCGGGGCAGACCATCATCGGCGGGGAAATAGAAACCATCAAAGGCAAACTGACCGGCATGCTGGTCGACAATGCCGTAGGGATAGTTACGCGTAAAATACCCGCGCCGACCGATGAAGTTATACAAAACGCCTTCATCGACGCCCAGCGCAATTGTTTTGCCGACGGGCTTACGACGGTCTCCGATTGCGGGCTGCCTTATACAATGATCAATACCATTGCCGAATTACAGCATAAAGGCGCGCTGAAGATGCGCCTGTACGTGTTGCTATCCGACCGGCCCGAAAGCTACGATTACCTGTTCAAACGCGGCGTATACAAAACCCCTGGCCTGGATGTGCGCGGTTTTAAAATGTACGCTGATGGCGCATTAGGTTCGCGCGGCGCATGCCTGCTGCAGCCTTACAGTGACCAGAAAAACTGGCACGGCTTTTTGCTGAGCAGCCAGCAGCATTTTGCCGAGATCGCCAAAAAAGTATACGATAAAGGATTCCAGCTTTGCACCCATGCCATCGGCGATTCAGCCAACCGGGTGATACTGAAAATTTATGCATCCGTGCTGAAAGGGAAGAACGACCGCCGCTGGCGCGTGGAGCACGCGCAGATTATAGCGCCGGAAGACATGCACTATTTTGGCGACTATAGCATAATACCGTCTGTTCAACCGACGCACGCCACTTCGGATATGCGCTGGGCAATTGCGCGGCTTGGTGAAAAGCGCCTGAAAACAGCCTATGCCAACAAGCAATTGCTTGAGCAAAACGGCTGGATGCCGCTGGGTACCGATTTTCCGGTGGAAAACATCAACCCGATCTATACGTTTTATGCTGCTGTGGAGCGCAAGGATCTGAAAGGTTATCCCGAAGGCGGTTTTCAGCCCGAAAATGCCATCAGCAGGCAGGACGCTTTGCGGGGGATGACGATTTGGGCCGCCAAAGCGCAATTCGAGGAGAAGGAAAAAGGAAGCATCGAGCCGGGTAAATATGCCGACTTTGTGATACTGGATAAGGATATTATGAAAATAAACGGGTCCGAACTGCCGGGAGTAAAAGTCCTGCAGACCTATGTTAATGGAGACAAAGTATATGAGAAAAAATAACCGGCTGGGTTTTACCTTTATCTTATCGTGTTTTATATTATTCCACTCTGCCTGTGCCCAGATACCCATTCCCACCGGTCAGGCTTATGTTAACGAGGAGCGATTGGTTGAAAAGTCGACTTCGTTATTCAATAACGAACAACAACTGGTACCGCTTTCCGACCTGGCCGAACTGAAGATCGCCAGTATCCATTTTACCTATGCTTATGCCGCGGGTTTTGACAGCCTGCTGAACAAATATGCCAAAGTTGATACTTTTAAAGGCACCGATTATGTTACCATCAAAACCCTGGGCGATCTTGACTTCGACACCAAGCATTATAATACGCTTATTGTTCAACTGGACGAACAGGGCCTGGCCAGCCCGCAAATCATCGGTTTTATCCATGACAATGTCCGTATTAAAAATGTAATAGTCGCTTTTTTTGGTAGCGGCGGCAGCCTGGCGAAACTCGATGCGCTTACAGCACCCATTATTTTTTGCGACCGGCCTTCACCGGTTTCGGCATTTTATGCAGCCCAGGCGGTTTTCGGCGGCGTCCCTGTCACCCAAAAGCTCCGGTTCAGCTATTCCGTAAAGTACAGGGCCAATACCGGGTATCTTACGCACAAGATACGGCTGCAATACACCGTTCCGGAAGATGCCGATATCAATTCGGCCGACCTGAAGGAGATTGACAACATAGCGGATATAGCTATTCGCAACCAGGCTACCCCCGGCTGCGTGGTGCTTGTTGCGAGGGACGGCAAAGTCATCTTCAATAAAGCCTACGGTTGCCATACTTACGACAGGACTGCGCCGGATAAGCTAACCGATATTTTCGACCTGGCGTCGGTAACCAAAGTGTCGGCCACGACCATGGAAACTATGCGGCTTTACGAAGAAGGCCGCCTGAACCTCGACTCGACGATCGGCTCCTACATACCCATGGCAAGGCACACTAATAAAGACGATCTGCAGGTAAAGGAGCTGCTTATGCACCAGGCCGGACTGATCCCGGATATCAAAACTTATGAAAAACTGACGCCATCCGATATCAGCGCGGACTCATCCGCGGCTTATCCGCACAAAATCGGCGACCATTATTTTTTAAGAAAGGACTATTTTAAAGACGTGATGTGGGCCGATATGCTTAATTCGCCGGTGAATACGCGCGGCCAATATGTGTACAGCGACCTCAGCATGTGCTTTATGAAAGAAATATTGGAGCGCATAACTTCGACGCCGCTGAATGTATACGTGCAGCAGAACTTTTATAATCCGCTTGGCATGCAAAGCGCCGGATTTTTACCGCTGAACAGGTTCCCTAAAGAGCGTATCATACCGACCGAGGATGATCAGGTTTTCAGGCATCAATTGTTGATCGGCTATGTGCACGATCCAACCGCGGCCTTGCTGGCAGGCGTTTCGGGCAATGCCGGCCTCTTTGCCGATGCCAACGACCTGGCTATTCTTTACCAGATGATGCTGAACAAAGGCAGCTACGGCGGGGTGCAGTATTTTAAACCCTCCACCGTCGGGCTTTTTACCTCGAAACAATCGCCCGTGAGCCGGAGAGGGCTGGGTTTTGACCGTTGGGACCCGAATACGAGCAAGCACTACCCGTCAAAGCTGGCATCCGACGAAACTTACGGGCACACCGGCTATACGGGAACTTGCGTTTGGGTCGATCCGAAATACAATATGGTTTATATTTTCCTATCCAACCGGGTAAACCCGGCGGTAAGCGATAAGCTTTCGACCCTGGAGATCAGGCCGCGGATACAGGACGTGGTATACAAAGCCATGCAAAAAGGCTGCAATTGCGGGATGATGGGAAAGTAATTTTGATTTTGGATTTCGGAATCTCAGTTTCGGATGTGCTTGTAACCATGATCTTCTCCTTCGAAGAGATGGGGCCACCCTTTAAAAAATCCGCTGCTGTATCACCGCCATTAATTCGGGCCTGAACTTTTCGCTTACCGGTATCTGCTTTCCGGCTATGAAAATGTGGTTATCCTGTATCTTTTCCAATTGGCGGGTGTTAACTATGTAGGAGTTGTGCACGCGGATGAATGGCAGCGGCAATTGTTCCTGGATGTCCTTCAGCCGGCGGTAAATCAGCAACTGGCCGGTGCTGGTCACTAAACGGGCATACTCTTTTTCGCCTTCGAAATAGAGTATCTCTTCCAGCCGTATCCTGCTAAGCGTTTTGCCCGATTTAACGAAAAAGTATTCTTTTTCATGCACAGGCTCCGTGTTTTGCGCGGGCTCTTTTTTCCCGAAATGCGATTCGATCTTTTGGGTCGACGTAAGAAAGCGTTTCAGTGTGATCGGTTTCAACAAGTAATCGATGGTTTGGAAGCTGTAGCTTTCGGCGGCGTATTCTGAGTAGGCAGTTGTAAAAACGATCTTCGTTTCGGCAGGTAACAATCCGGCCAGCTCCATGCCCGTAAGCTGCGGCATATTGATATCGAGAAAAATAAAATCGACCTGGTTTTTCTTTAAAAATGTCATGGCCTCCAGCGCATCGTAACATTTGGCCATCAACTGCCACTCGGTGGTTTGCCGGATGAGTATTTCCAGCAAATTTACCGCGTTGGGCTCGTCGTCGATGATGATGCAACTCAGGTTCATGATGCGATAGGTACTTTCAGAAAAGCAGTAAAGGTTTTACCATCGTTTTCGATATTCAATTCAAATTTCGCTCCGTAGAGCATTCCCAGCCTTTTGTGCAAATTCTCGATCCCGAACCCATGCGTCTCATCCTTTGACGTTTGATCGGGCATGCTGTTACACGTTTGGAAAAGCAAGTAGCCTTCCTGCTGTATCAGCGAAATATCGACCTTATTTTCTTTGCTCGATTTATCGATACCGTGCTTAAAGATGTTCTCGACAAAAGTCATGAGCAGCATAGGCGGTATGCGAGCTTCGGCGTTGTAGTCCTTCACAAAATTCATTTCGATCTTATGGCGGATGCGTATTTTTTCCAGCGCGATATAATTTTCGATAAAGCTCACCTCGGTCTGCATAGACACTTCGTCTTTCGGGCTTTCATCGACAAAATAGCGCATGATATCGGATAACCGTTCGATCAGCCCGGCCGTCCGCGGCGCTTCGCGGTAGGCTTCGTAGTAGATATTATTCAGCGTGTTGAACAGGAAATGCGGCTGCACCTGCGATTTGAGCAGGTTCAGTTCAGCCTGGCTCTTTTGCAGCAAAATTTCTTCCGCCTGCTGTTTCAGTGTAAAATAAGCTATCGCGATACGAAACACGAAACTCAGCATATAGTTCAGTACCCCGGCTATGATAAAATTGAGCGCCATGCCCAGGTCCATGCTCTCGGGCTTGGTTTCGACAAAGTGATTGACCAGGTAAATCAGCAAATAACCGCGGCCCAGTCCACCGCCAACCAGGAGCACGATCACACAGATCACATATTCGACTTTGTGCGCCCGCTCCCATAGCCTGGGAAACAGCAGCAATATATTGCCATAAATGACCAGCGTATAAAAGGCTATGCTGGTTGTGCTGAAGATCAGCGCATGCGCCAAACCCTCTTCTGGCAGTATCGAAAAGAAAATAATGAGAAATACGGCGATCCATATCAGCCATTGCAAACGCACTATCGCCTTCGTCCTCTTTGCAGTATTCATTCTTTAAAAGTACGAAGGTTTTCCATTCTGTAAAGCCGGCTTTCAACGGACCGCTCCGCTTATTCAATAGCTGCGTGCAAAAACTCAACTGATGTGATCATTGAAAACAAAGCCGGAACGGTTAAAAACAAGTTTGATCGCGTTGAAGCGATTTGAAGTTTAGTCGGATTAGGATGAGCTTAGCCCGACAATTTAGATGACAAATTCATTTTGCCGGTATGAAACTGCACCCGATCACAGAAAAGATTGCGCCACTTATAGCAGCACTGTTACTCTTTTGGTCGCACTCCGGTAATGTGGTCAAGCAGCACATGATCAACCTAACGGGTGCGGTTCATTACCGGCAATTTTTAAAAAATTGAAAACCATTTACTAACCATCAACATTCACATGAAACGAACATTAGCAGCCGGCATCGCACTGGCAACCCTTGTGACCGCCTTTAGCTATTCCGCACAGGCGCAATTAACTTCCCTGCCGAGCGGGGGCAACAAACGGGCCTCGGTAAGCGAGGGTATTGGCGTTACAAATATCACCATAACCTACAGCCGGCCGGCCGTTAAAAAACGCGACGGCCACATCTGGGGCGAATTGATACCGGTAGGATATGTCGACCAGGGTTTCGGGCCGTCGAAATCTGCACCCTGGCGGGCCGGTGCCAATGAAAATACGATCATCGAATTTTCGACCGACGTAAATGTTGAAGGCCAGCATTTGGCAGCGGGCAAATATGGGTTCTTTATTGCCTACGATCCTAACGAGTGCACACTGATCTTTTCTAAAAATTATACTTCGTGGGGCAGCTTCTTCTATAAGCCCGACGAGGATGTGCTGCGCGTAAAAGTAAAGCCGGTGCACGTCGACAACAGCGTGGAATGGCTGAAATACGAGTTCACCGACGAAACACCGTCAAGCGCTGTGGTAGCATTGCAATGGGAAAAGCTGGTTATTCCGTTTAAGATCGATGTCGATGTAATCGGTACTCAATTGGCGTCTTTCCGCCGCGAGCTTCGCAGTGAAAAAGGTTTCGCCTGGGAGGCCTGGGACCAGGCCGCGCAATACTGCGTTCAAAACAAAACCAACCTGGACGAGGCGCTGCTATGGACCGATACCGCCACCAGTGTAAACTTTGGCGGCGACAAGAGCTTTACCGCCCTGAGCACGAGGGCCGGCGTGCTGGATGCGCTTGGACGGACGCAGGAAGCAGCCGACGTAATGAAGAAGGCCTATCCTTACGGTAGCATGAACGAACTTTACTTTTATGCACGCGGACTAACCCGAATGAAGAAAGGGCAGCAGGCGCTTGAAGTATTCAAATATTCCTACGATAGATATCCTAACCAGTTCCTTCCGACCGCCGGTATGGCGCGGGGTTATTCGGCTGTCGGCGATTACAAAAAGGCGCTGACCTACGCCCTCAAAGCCCAGTCGATAGCGCCCGACCCGGCCAACAAGAACATAGTCGACGCCTTCGTCAAAAAGTTGCAGGCCGGCGAGGATATCAATTAAGATCAGCTAAATCTCAATATGTCTATTTTATGAAATCATTTTTCAAATGGGTTGTACCGGGTATCGCGGTACTCTGTACAACCCTTTCTGCTTTTAGCCAGGATATTGTCGCCCCCGCCGCACAGCCAAAAGTATTTACGCAGGAAGGCGTTACCTCCACGGCCGATGAATCGGTAGCCGCTTTCGCGCCCGATGAAAAGACCGTTTATATTGCTGACGGTCAAACCATCGTCGTTTCTAAAAAAATCAAAGGAAAGTGGACCAAACCGGTTACCGCGCCGTTCTCGGGGCAATGGAAAGACTGGGATCCCACGATGAGCCCTAATGGGAAGCGCCTGATCTTCGTCTCGACACGTCCGCTGGAAGGGATGCCGCAGGATAAAGCGCAAAAAAGCGCCCATCTTTGGTATGTGGATAGGCTTTCAGGCGATAGCTGGTCGCCGCCGAAACATTTTGACGCGCCTGTTAACGAAGACGGTTTTAATGATTTTGGCCCGTCGGTCAGCGCATCCGGTACGATCTGTTTCTGCTCGCGCAACCGCGAGGGCAACAAGGGGATGAGGGGTTACTGCGTCAAATGGCTGGGCGACCATTACGATAAGCCTCAAATACTGGCCCTTAACGGCGACAGCGAAATATATGATCCCTTCATATCGCCTGATGAGCGTTATATCATCTTCGTAAGCAACAACGAATTGTATATCAGTTACCGCAATGGGCACGACTGGACGCAGGGTAGGAAACTGCCAGCCAACGTGAATAACGGCAAAGGAAATTTCGACCCCTACGTCTCACCTGACGGCAAAACGCTTTATTACTCGCAGGATAAGGCGCCCGGTATCCTTATGGTGCCGGTTAACATCCCTAAAACTTAAGCTGAAGATTTTCAGAACCGATGCAAATGGATATCCTGATCATACTCGGCTTGCTGATATTAGGTTGCCTGCTGAACCTCGCCTGGGAGCCTGGCTTCGGGCCGGCCATTATTGTGGCAAGGATTTACCTGGTATTATCGGTTGTTTTGGCTGCGATGGTCTGGCTGTATTTTTTTGCCGGTATTAAAAATACCATAACGCTGCGCGCATTAGGCGTTGCGATGCAATACGGGGGCTATTTGGGCCGGCTGATGCTTGGTTTTTTGACCGGCAACATCCTGTTCAAAGTTTGGCTTAAGGACACCTTTGAGGATTGCAGCGGATTGAAAATCATTATAAAAACCACGTTGTGGGCGGTATCGGTTACGATAGCCAATTCGTTCCTGGTGGCGACCGTCGGCAAATCGGAAAATATGCCGTATATGATCGGTTTTTTCAGGCAATCGGGCTATGCCATATGGTTTCTGTATTTCATCATGGCTGTTGAATCGGTTTGCGCGCTGGGCCTGCTGTTGCACTTTAAGCTGAAGACAGGCATGTACGCGTCTATAGGATTGATGCTTATTATGCTGGGCGCGGTCTACACGCACCTGCATAACCGCGACCCGTTCCCCGATTCCTACGCCGCCATATCCGAGCTCATCAGCCTGCTTCTCATCCTGCTCATCTACTATTTTGAGAAGTTAACGCCGAAGAGTCCCGAAACACAGATTTATGTTGTATGAAATTATGAGAAAATTGTTATTCTTGATAGTGGCGTGCCTGGTCGGTCGGTCCATTTTTGCGCAGGTTGACACCATTCGCTTAAAGGACAAGCGCCTGAACACTTCGGCATTGAAACCCGGTCTTCACCAATATTTGGTTTATTTCCAGAACCCAAAAAGCAAACAATCTCTTCGATTTTGGTATTGGCTGCGGGACACAAAACTTGAATCGCGGGACGGGCAAAAAATGTTTGCGATAACACAGCATTGGTACGGAAGTGACAGCACCACTTATCGGCAAATCTATTCGCTGAATAAAGCCGATGACTTTGCCCCGGTGTATGAATCGCTTACAATGAAAGGCATAACCAAGGCCTATAACTGGAGCGACAAAAAGGTATGGGGCGCTGATAGTGCGGCTAATAACACGCAAAAAGATTTTTCCCTGGATTTCAAGACGCCAAATCTCAATTGGGAGCTTGACATTGAAACATTGGAAATGTTGCCGCTGGCGGCCGGGAAAACCTTTGTGATCAATTTTTATGACGCCGGTTTGAGTCCACCTGAATATGTCACATACAAGGTGACTGGTAGTGAAGTACTCAGTATGCTTGATAACCAAAAACTGGACTGCTGGGTGATATTGACTGAGGGCAATAACGGCAATACGCACTATACCCAAACCTTTTGGATCAGCAAAAAGAACCATGAATTTTTGAAAGAAGAAGATTCTTTCAATGGCATGTATCGTTACAAGATCAAAATGCCGGCTATGGCGCCCGACCTGGTGGCACGATTTAAATAACAGAATTATCACATTTCATTTTAATGGGGAAGTTTTATATTTGGTTGCCGCCAATTATAAAACTTCCTTTTATGCATATTACGAATTGTGCCACCGTCGCCGAACTAAATGATCTTGCCGCCAATGCTATTATCAGCGACCTGAACAGCAGGCCGGCCTCCCTGCTTTGCGCAGCCACCGGCAATTCGCCTACCGGCATTTATCAATTGATGGTCCAAAGACAGGCTGAGTTTAACGCCAATGCCATAACACTGCTTAAGCTGGACGAATGGTGCGGCCTGCCGATGGATTTTCCGGCTACCTGCGAGCAATATCTGCAAAGATACCTGTTAAAGCCGCTGGCCATGTCCTCTTTTACCGGGTTTGACAGCAATGCCCCTGACGCCGAAGCTGAATGCCGACGCATACAGGAGTTTTTAGATGCACATCAACCGATCGATCTGTGTGTACTGGGCCTGGGGCAAAACGGGCATATCGCCTTCAATGAGCCCGCCAGCGAATTGGAGCCGCATGTCCACCTTTCCCCGCTGACAGAAACTTCGCTGAATCATAGCATGATCAAAGGCTCCGGCTACGCGCTTAAATACGGTTATACGCTGGGTATGGCCGATATTCTGCGATCCAAAAAGATCATTCTGCCCGTATTCGGCGCAAATAAACGCGACATTATGCAGCGGCTTTTGGAAGGTAAGATCAGCACGCACTTGCCGGCCTCGTTCCTGTGGCTGCACCCGGATGTGGAATGTTTTTATTGTGAAAATGATAGTTAGCCCAACTCTCTCCAGTGGAGAGGGGCTTAAAACTCGGTATAAATGAGATATTCTGCCGTTTTTATAATAACCTTGTTGGTCCCTGCCGTCTTCGCAAACGCCCAGGTACAGGTGCGCAATGAACCGCGGCATCACAACGTGATCGAAAATAAATATTTCAGGGTGCTGGATGTAAGAATACCGCCCGGCGATACCACCTTGCAGCATATTCATTTAACGCCGTCGGTGATCTTGTTTTTCAGCAATACGGTCACGGCCACACAACTCAAAGGCCAGGGTTGGGTAAAATCAACAAGCGTAGCAGGGACGGCGCTTTACCGCGATTTTTCGAAGGATACAACGATACACCGCGTGAGCAATTGGGATACGACGCCATACCATGTGACGGATATCGAGCTGCTTTCGGTCTATGATCCTGGCAATACCAGGAAACCTCTGCCGTTTACTTTATTATTTGATACCGCAAGGGTGTTTGCCTACAGGTTAACCAGGATAGATAAGCAGCTTATTCGCAACCGCGGGCCGATGATCGCCGGTTTGGTATCGGGCGACGATATCACACTGCATGACACCACGCACAACAAGACGATCGACATCAAACCAGGCAAGGAAACATACATACAACCGGGGATTTCTTTCTACCTGTCACCGACGACCAATAAAGAGGTCAACCTGGTTTTGTTCGAACTAAAATAAAAGAAGACTATGAGTAAGGGAACCGAACAGCATACCTATGACGCCATTGTCATAGGCTCGGGCATCAGCGGCGGCTGGGCCGCGAAGGAATTGTGCGATCTGGGCGTAAAGACCCTGGTTTTAGAGCGTGGCCGCAACATCGAGCATATCAAAGATTATCCTACGGCTACCAAAGGCCCCTGGGAATTTCCGCACCGGATGGAAGAGCCTTTGCAGGTGCTGAAGGACAACCCGGTCATCAGCAAATGCTATGCTTTCGGTGAAGATACGCAGCATTTTTTTGTGAAAGATAAAGAGCATCCTTATATACAGGAAAAACCCTTCGACTGGATACGCGGCTACCAGGTAGGCGGCAAATCCATTATGTGGGGACGCGCCTGCCAACGCTGGAGCGACTTTGAGTTTTCAGCACCGCAGCGCTACGGCTTTGCGGTCGACTGGCCCATTCGCTATGCCGACATCGCGCCCTGGTATTCGCACGTAGAAAAATTCTCCGGTATTTGCGGCGACAAGGATGGTTTGGAAGCACTGCCCGATGGCGATTACCTGCCGCCTTTCGAATTGAGCTGCGTGGAAGAAGACATACAACGTAAGTTAAAGGCTCATTATCCGGACCGCCACATGGTGAAAACCCGCTGGGCGCATCTGACCAAACCTAATCCCATCCATTTGGAGCAGGGCCGCGGCCAGTGCCAGGCCCGCGACCTGTGTACGCGCGGCTGCCCCTTCGGCGGATATTTCAGTTCGGTTTCGTCGACCCTGCCCTGGGCGAAAAAAACCGGTAACCTGACGATCAGGCCATTTTCGGTTGTGCATTCGGTGATCTATGACGATAAAAAAGGCAAAGTGACTGGTGTGCGCGTCATCGACACCAATACCAAACAGGAGTATGAATACTATGCTAAAGTGATCTTCCTGAACGCTGCCTGCCTGAATACGAATTTGATCCTGCTGAACTCCACTTCAAACCGTTTTCCCAACGGTTTGGGCAATGACAATGGACTGCTGGGTAAATTCATGGCATTCCAGAATTATCGTGGCAGCGTACACGGACGAGTGGAAGGTTTTGAGGATCGGTATTATTACGGTCGTAACCCCACAAACCCTATCATTGCCAATTACCGTAATCTGCATAAGCAGGATACAGATTACATCGGTGGATTTCTTACGTTCGTTTGGTCAAGCCGCGGCCGTCAAGGATGGAATGATGGTGTTGGAGCCGACCTGAAAGAGTCGCTCAGCGAACCGGGCCCATGGCGCGCAGGGATGTATATGCAGGGCGAAACCATTCCGAAGGAAGTTAATCATGTGCGCCTGAGCAAGGACAAAAAGGACCCCTGGGGCATTCCGCAACTGATCACCTCGGTGGGTTACGACGATAACGACGATAAAATGGTAAAGGACTTCCTCGACCAGTGCGCCGAAATGCTGGAAGTGGCTGGCCTGAAAGACATTGAAAAACACGATACCCACCAGGCGCCGGGGCTGGACATACACGAAATGGGGGGCTGCCGCATGGGACATGATCCAAAGACCTCACTGCTGAACAAATGGAACCAGATGCACCTGTGCAATAACGTGTACGTAACCGACGGCGCCTGCATGACCAGTACAGGCAATCAAAGCCCGTCCATCCTGTACATGGCCTTTGCAGCGCGTGCGGCCAACCATGCAGCGGAGGAGATGAAGAAGGGAAATGTTTAATCAAATACAGACTTACGAAGTTTTAAAAACTTCGTAAGTCTTCCCTCGATCAAAACACATAGCAATTAGTTAATTAGAGATTAGGAGTGCATGACTACCAGGAGAACATTTATTAAAAATACCGGGCTTTTGGCGCTAAGTCTACCATTGGCTAAAACAAGCCTCTTCGCTTCGCCTGCGCATAAAATATCGGCATTCGGCATCCAACTGTACATGGTGCGTGATGAAATGGCGAAAGACGCGCCCGGAACGCTAAAACAACTTGGCCGAATGGGCTATAAGCAACTGGAAAGCTTTGGCGGCGACAAAGGCATGTTTTGGGGAATGAGCAACAAAGAGTTCCAGAAGTTAGCCAACGATAATGGGCTTTCACTGATTTCAAGCCATTATAATGACGAGCCCGAGGGCTTCGAAAAACAGGTTGAAAAAGCGGCCGAAATAGGCATGAAATATTTGATCTGCCCGTGGAAGGGCCCGCAAAAGTCGATTGACAAGTTCAAAGAGTTCGCTGATGAGTTTAATAAGAATGGCGAGGTCTGCAAAAAGTACGGAATGCGCTTCGGTTATCATCCGCATGATTATCCTTATAAAAGGGTGGACGGGCAATTGCCGATAGATGTTTTGCTGGATAACACCGATAAAAACCTGGTCGATTTTGAGATGGATTTTTATTACACCGTAACGGAGGGCCAGGACCCGGAGGCTTATATTAAGAAATACAGCCACCGGTTTAAGCTATGTCACATGCGCGATGTGCTGAAACAACGGCTGCCGCCGGGCAGCGACGAAGAATCGGCCTGCGACCTGGGGCAAGGCATCATCAACTATCCGCACCTGTTGACCACCGGCTTGGACAACGGCATGAAATATTTTTTTGTGGAACAAAGCCGCTTTTTTCATGAAACACCGCTGCAAAGCGCAAAGGTCAATATTGATTATTTGAAGAAGTTGAAGCTTGCCTGAACAGATTTACGAAGTTTTTAAAACTTCGTAAATATACTCCCGCGCTCAAAACTTATGATACGGTTTCTGAAAAAACTCGTCCACGAGCTTATTAAAATCGTCGGCGTGCTCTATCAAGGTCGGATGGCCGGAGTTGGGAACCACCCACAAATACGCGCGCGGAATAGCTTGATAGATCTTAACGGTATGCTCTATCGGTATCAGGTCGTGGTCGCCGCAAATGATCAGCGCGGGGCATTTGATCACCTTCAACGCTGAGAAAGGAATATTGGGCTGATCGTAATCGAGCATGAAAATCTTCCAATCGTTTTTCTCTTTAGTGGTGGTACGCGGTTTATCCTTATCCCTGTTGTATTGACTCACCATATCCTTCCATAGATAGGGCTGCAGGGCGGTCGAATCAGGCGTCAGGTTAGCGCCGGTTGCCGCAAATTTGATCACCTTGTCAGGGTGCCGCATGGCCATCAGGATGGCGTTGATGCCTCCATCGCTCCAGCCGATGACATAAGCCGAATCGATGTGCATTTTATCCAGCAAAGCAGCAAAATCGTCCGCCATTTGCTCAAAACTCAGTGAATCCTTAGGGTCGATGGTTTTGCCATGCGCGCGGCTGTCAACCGCGATAACTTTATATTTTTTGGCGAAATAAGGGATGGTATGCGAAAATGCGCTGATGCTGCCGCCGTTGCCATGTATCAATAAAAGCGGCTTACCCTGGCCATAAACCTCGGCGTACATTTTTATGCCGCGCACGTCATAATATTTGCCGGCTGCAGCATTGTTACCATATTTTACCTGCTGCCCGTAAGCAACAACCGAAAACGTTAATGCGTATAAGAGCGTCGTTATTTTTGTCATGTTATTTGTAAATGGCTGAAATATAGGATTTTTAATTCAATATACTTATCTTTCATTATCAATTTAAACCCTGATTAT
>JAFDZK010000579.1 GCA_018267005.1 Bacteroidota bacterium | reverse complement strand
GGCACTATGCCGAACAGTAACCAGGGCAGCGACTGGGCCGAGCTGCGCGAAGCACAGACCATGACACTGAAATTGCCGGCCACGGGCATGGCCGTCACCACCGATATAGGCGATGCAAACAATATACACCCGAAGGACAAGGCCGATGTAGGTTATCGTTTAGCTTACGAAGCATTAAGCGGCGTTTACAATATGCCGAATGAAAATAAGAGCCCGCTGTTCAAATCAGCAGACTTTAAGGATGGATATGCCATGGTGAGCCTTACCCATGCAGACAGCGGGCTGATGGTAAAAGATCCATACGGTTATATCAAAGGTTTTGAACTGGCCGGCGCCGACCATAAATTCTATTTTGCGAAAGCCGATATTTCAGGCAACCAGGTAAAAGTATGGTGCAGCCAGGTACCCCACCCTGTTGCCGTGCGCTATGCTTGGACCAATGCGCCTGTCGAGGCCGATCTCTTTAATAAACAAGGCTATCCGGTAGGCCCATTCCGCTCGGACGACTGGAAGGGAATTACAGAGAAAAAGTGACCACGGGTTTAAGCGGCGACACGCGGGTCGAGATGTTTTACAGTATTCTTTCCATTAACAAATCGCCGGTTAAAAAATTTTAATATTTTCCTGGTTCATAACAGCCTTATTCACTTATCGCTATGGACTTGTATTGAAGTAAACAGGCGATGAACGTGAAAATTAGTGTCGTGGAACCAAAACATTTCACACCTTTAAGAAGTTATTACGTTGCTATTTGCCGCTAACGCCCTGATTAATAATCCCTATTGACTTTAACTTCAGTATCTTATTTATTAACCTATATGAAAACATGTACTATTTATTGCCTCATGGCAGGCATTTCTTTCTTAGCTTTTACGAGCTGTAAAAAGCTCAGGTCAGATGGCTCCGGCGGTGGCGGAGGCACGAAGGACCCAGGGTACACCGTTAACCCAAACACTGCTCACGTTATAGCCGATTACGATTTTAATGATACTACTTTAACTAACCACGGATGGACGAAGACTTTTGAGGACAATTTTAACGGCGATCTGTCCAATTGGTACCTTGAGACGGGTGGCGTAAGGGGCGAACTCGAATGTTATGAGCCCGCCAATGCATCTGTTGCAAACGGCATACTGCAAGTAACGGCCAAACAGCAAAGCGTTACAGGGCCGGCCGTAGTCGACAGTTCGCGAACGCAGAATTTTAATTACACTTCCGGA
>JAFDZK010000578.1 GCA_018267005.1 Bacteroidota bacterium | reverse complement strand
CCTTGCGGCCTGTGCCTACCTCTTTGATGAATTTGGCTTTCCTGAAAGTGAGGACAGCCGATTATTGCGTTACGCCGTCGCTGGAACCATTGCGAATTACTTGGAAGGAGATTAGATCATGGCTTTTAACAGTGCGAAAAAGTTGCAGGGCAATATTGAGGCCTTAAGGCTGGCACTTGCAGAAAAGGAAGGATATTCCGATGAAGAAGCCGCCATATTGCGTGGCTATGCCGGTTTTGGCGGATTGAAGGCGATATTATTTGGTACCGGAACAAAGGAAGACTGGGTTGCACAAAATGCTTCGGCAAACGACCTGCGGCTTTACCCGCAGTTTGCAGAGCTGCATGCTTTGTTACAGGCAAAATTAGAACCTGACGAATATATATCCGCGATGGAAGCGATGAAGCGCAGCATCCTAACCGCATTTTATACCCCGGAAATAGTACCAGCAGCTTTATATGCAGCGATGAATGCGAATGGTCTTGCTCCAAAGCGGTTATATGAACCGAGTGCGGGCGCAGGCATTTTCCTGACGCAAGCTGTTAAGGCTTTTCCAGGTTTGGAAGAGATTAATGCTGTTGAGAAAGATAAGTTGACGGGTAGGCTATTGATGGCGTTGGCGTTGACCCTACAGGTGAACAGTATCGTTCAGGTCAAAGGATTTGAGGAAACGTCGCCCGATGAAAAAGGTAAGTACGATTTCATCACCAGTAATATTCCTTTTGGGAATTTCCCGGTATTTGACCCGGCTTACCGGGGTAGCCCGGTTACTTCAAAAATTCATGACTACTTCTTTGCCAAAGGTCTGGACAAAATAGGCGATGGCGGCTTACTGGCGTTTTTGGTAACAGATGCATTTTTGAATACAGCGTCCAATTCGCTTGCACGTAAACACGTTTTCACTGCCGCCGATTTTGTCAGCCTTGCGGTGTTACCTGACAACCTGATGAAAGACACAGCCAACACCGAAGCGCCGAGTCATTTGTTGCTGGTACAGAAAAATGATTACAAGGAAAGCTTTTCCGAATCGGAAGTGCTACTCATCGACACCATCGAAAAGGAAAACAAATACGGCAAATACTCTT
The DNA here is from genome assembly GCA_018267005.1 of Bacteroidota bacterium. GTDB lineage: Bacteria > Bacteroidota > Bacteroidia > Sphingobacteriales > Sphingobacteriaceae > Mucilaginibacter. The sequence goes on along the minus strand of JAFDZK010000578.1, from coordinate 148 downwards.
TGAACGCTTACATCGACAGGCATCCTGATCTCTTGCTGGGAGATACTAAAGGGGAAGGGAAGAATCAATACGGTAAAGCGAAGGCAGAGCTTTGGCAGAAAGGTAGCCTGGACGATCTGCGACCAGCGCTCACGGAGCGACTCACTGA
>JAFDZK010000577.1 GCA_018267005.1 Bacteroidota bacterium | reverse complement strand
ATAAAGGCAATAGTAAAGCCCAAAGCGCGAGCCATTGCTCATTCTTCCCCTCGGCATCTCAAGCAGCATCAAGAATGATACGGCTAACCCATACTTTCATAGCCTGCCCCGCCTCAATATCTCATCAATTCTCGGATCAGGCATTAAAGGCGTAGTAACGGGCGGCTTAATTTTGCCGAAGTCGGGATGAAGGGAATTGAGCAAATAGTTATTACACTGGCCCAGGACAGCGGACGGTACCTTTAAAACCAGGCTCTCCTGGCTGTCGTACCATGCGTCGGCCAAAGGCTGGCATTTGGTGTAGTCACGGGGATCGTTCCAGCCTTTTGGCAGGTCAGCCGCCATCAGGCTTTTAATGACTGCTGTTTCGGGTATTTCGATGTGGGCGATCAGGAAGTCGTGGTTAAAGCCGACCCCTTGCCTGCGGATCATGCTTTCCATAAAAGCCAGCGGAATGGATTCGCTGCAATACAAAACCTTTTTCCCCGAGCTGTTCCACCTGCCCTCGATACCGGGACAAAAAAGCGGGTCGCCATATTTTTTATGTAATATACGGAATGCCAGCATCAGGCGGGATAACCATAACCCAGGCGGTCCAGTTCCTGCATTACCAGGTCGACGCCGCCCGGCGTAACCAGCCAATCCATCGGCTTTTCGGTATCGTTCCAGAACGGCTTATTCAACCAGTAATTAAACTCCTCTATGGAGCCGAACAATTCAAACCCTTTATCATATAGCGCTATCAGCTTTAATAAATGTTCGCCCTGTACGGGATCTAAAGCCTGGTGGTTCTGCCGGTAGTTGCTTATAGTCCTTGGCGATAAATGCAGGATAGCCGCGAGGGATTTGTCGTGCATCCTGATGGTATCCGCAAAATCATAAAACACGGCAGTATTTACGCCCGATTTTGCAGTTTTAAAAATCTGGGCGTTGTTCCCAATCCAACCTCTTTTAAAACCCGGTATTTCTATCCGGGCCAATGAATTCTCTGCTTTTGTCGCCATCGCAATGCAATTAACGGTCAAACATAATGGAAACTATTCACTTTCACAAGTGAAATTATTCTTTAGCTGATCTATTTATTCCGCGGATGTCTCCAACAGGCATAATGGTATATATACACTTGGGGGTCACAGGACTAACAACGGGCGATGGCGGGCGGCGCTATAACCCTTCCGGCATCTGATGTTCGGCCCCGGACCCTGCAAACCGAACTACTGACACGATCGTGCCAGTGTTGCAGGTGTTGCAGGT
>JAFDZK010000576.1 GCA_018267005.1 Bacteroidota bacterium | reverse complement strand
CAATTCCCGAACCGGTTGAAGAAATAGCTGCGGTTCAGGAACCCGTACCGGGCCTGGAGCAATTGCATGACAGACCGGCAAACGGCCACGGCAATGGAAATGGCAACGGGTATAAGAGCTCAACCAGGTTTTATTCGCCCCTGGTGAAAAATATAGCCGCGCAGGAAGGCCTGACGGTTGAAGAATTAGACAGCATACCGGGCACAGGCGCCGAAGGACGCCTGACCAAAGACGACCTGCTGAATTACCTGCAAAACCCGTCGGGAGTAAAGACCACGCCTGCACAGCCTGCCGCCGCGCCTGTTAAGGAAGAATCTAAACCAGCCGCTGCTCCGGAGCCTGCAAAAACGGAGCCTGTTGCTAAGGCACCCATGCAGCCTGAAATGCGGCAAGAACCAAAAACCGCTATGGCTGCTACTGCATCTATTTCCGGTGCCGACGAGATCATCGAGATGGACCGTATGCGCAAGCTGATCGCCGATCACATGGTAATGAGCAAGCAAACCTCGCCGCACGTGACATCATTCGTGGAAGCCGATGTGACGCATGTTGTGCAGTGGCGCGATAAGGTAAAGAGCGCTTTTGAAAAGAAGGAAGGAGAGAAGATCACCTTTACACCGATATTTATCGAGGCCGTGGTAAAAGCTATCAAGGATTTCCCGATGGTAAATGTTTCGGTGGATGGCAACCAGATCATCAAAAAATCAGCAATCAACATCGGTATGGCAACGGCGTTGCCCAGCGGCAACCTGATTGTGCCGGTAATCAAAAAAGCTGACTATTTAAATTTAACCGGTCTTACCAAAACTGTGAACGACCTGGCGAACCGTGCGCGTAATAATAAGTTGCAGCCGGATGAGGTGAAAGACGGCACATTTACCATTACAAACGTCGGTGGTTTCGGCAACGTGATGGGCACGCCCATCATCAACCAGCCGCAGGTAGCCATACTGGCCGTGGGCGCTATTAAAAAGAAACCTGCGGTACTCGAAACCCCCGAAGGCGACGTGATCGCCATCCGCCACATGATGTTTCTTTCATTGTCGTATGACCATCGCGTAGTCGATGGCGCTTTGGGAGGTTCGTTCCTGCGCAGGATTGCCGATTACCTGGAAGGTTGGGATCCTGAAAGAACCATCTAACTCGGTGTGCTCTGTGCATCTTTCTTATTGCTCTCTGTGGTTGATAAATATAACCGCAAATAACGCAGAGATTTTCTCAAAGAAACGCAAAGAAAAAGGCTCCGATCGGAGCCT
>JAFDZK010000575.1 GCA_018267005.1 Bacteroidota bacterium | reverse complement strand
GCCGCTTTTTCCAGCGAGATGAAGGCATCGCTTACGCGGTTGGTAACTACCAGTAACTGGGCTTGCTTGATGAGGAACACCGCGGCAAAAGGGTGCTGGTTGCATGCGTACTCAACAACCTGCAAGGCTTTCGCCGGGTCATTCTTTTCGATGTAGTAATCGATTATGTTCTCAAAGGCCTGCGCATCAAAAAAATACTGGTCTTGATTACGAATCATTTCTTCGTAACGTTCCACCGAGAACTTTGGGTCCTCGGTGAATCCAAATTCAAAGTCTTCTTCCATTAAAAATATTTTTCAGAACGCGAGCTGCTGTGAGCCGGAATTTAGGCTTTATTGCTTTTGCTGATGTTAAATTACAACATGGAACCACGGGTAAAGTTATTTAGTTTTCAACATCCAAACATTCCTAACAACCGCCAATACAACTCGCTGATAATAAATAACAAGCAGGCAGGAGAGATTTTTCGGCACAGATTGGTTACAAACAAAATGCCTCAAAGATTTTTACCTTTGACAAAAATACGGTTATGAACCTGAATATTTCTCAAATACTTGAGCATTTACATATAAACGACAATAACCCTGCCATTAGTACCGGCAGCGAATGGGGCGGCGATAAGGGCGATGATATTAAAACCATCTTTTCGCCCGTCGACGGTAAGAAAATAGCCTCGGTCGCCTTTGCAAGCGAGGCTGATTACAACAAAGTGATAGCCAAAGCGGCCGAAGCCTTTTTAAAGTGGCGGACGGTTCCGGCGCCGAAACGCGGTGAGATTGTCCGGCAGATCGGCGAGGCCCTGCGCGCAAAAAAGCAGGAATTGGGCGCACTGGTGTCCTACGAAATGGGCAAGAGCCTGCAGGAAGGTTATGGCGAGGTGCAGGAGATGATCGACATATGCGATTTGGCGGTGGGACAGAGCCGGCAGTTGTTCGGCCTGACCATGCATTCAGAACGGCCCGAGCACCGGATGTATGAACAATATCATCCTTTGGGTATAGTAGGGATCATTTCGGCATTCAATTTCCCGGTAGCCGTTTGGAGCTGGAACGCTATGCTCGCCTGGGTTTGCGGCGATGTGTGCGTATGGAAGCCGTCGGAAAAAACGCCCTTAACGGCCATTGCCTGCCAGCGCATCGTGCAGGAAGTTTTCGAAAGGAACGGCGTCCCGGAGGGTGTATCATGCCTGGTTATCGGCGACCGCACGATCGGTGAGTTAATGGCCAATGATACGCGGGTTCCGCTAATATCTGCAACCGG
>JAFDZK010000574.1 GCA_018267005.1 Bacteroidota bacterium | reverse complement strand
TATCTTCTTCGTTCAGCAGCAGCTCGAGCTTTACAGATTCAATATTCTGGTCCGACTTTTTGAGCACGGTGATATTGTAGCCATTGGCCTCCTTATGTTCGCCGACATCCGGTATCTTCCCAAAGATATCGCCCAGCCAGCCTGATACTGTATCATAGTCGCCATCCTCGGGCAGATCATGCGGTAGATGGCTGTTGACATCATAAATCGGCGCAAGCGCATTCACGATAAATTCGCCGTCGTTTATTTTTTCTACGATCGGCTTTTCCTCGTCATACTCATCCTGTATATCGCCAACCAACTCTTCCACAATATCCTCGAGCGTTACCATACCTGCTGTGCCGCCAAATTCATCCAGTACGATCGCTATCTGGATGCGCTTTTGCTTCAACTCGGCCATCAGGTCGTTTATCTTCTTGGTCTCGGGTATGAAATAAGGCTTACGAATAATATTTTTTAGTACGATATCCTGGTGACGTACCAATAGCGGTAACACATCCTTGGCATGGACAATACCAACGATCTTATCTATCGTATCGTCATAAACAGGCATACGTGAGTAGCCTTCATTAATGATCATATCCAGCAACTCATCCCTGTCTGCATTAATATCGATGCCATATATCTTGGTACGCGGCACCATGATGTTCTTGACCACCCGCTCGTTGAATTCGAATACGTTTTGTATCAACTCGTGTTCTGAAGAATCAAGGGCGCCGGTTTCTTTTCCTTGTTCTAAAAGCAACTGAAGTTCCTCAGAGCTGTGATGCGCTTCGCCTTCAAATTCTTTAATACCGAGTAATCGCAATATCACGCTTGCCAACCTGTTTAACAACCAGATAACCGGCCTGAAAACAACAAAGAACAATCGTAACGGCGTCGATACCGCTAAGGCTGTACGTACCGACCGCTGTATGGCAATATTTTTAGGAGCAAGCTCGCCGAAGACGATACTTAAAATTGTAATAACAAGAAACGCAAGCACGCGGCTTAGCGTTATTACAAAGTTTGACGTAATAACTACCCCTACCGACTTGAAAATCGCCAGCATTACATCGGTAAAAACGCTCTCGCCGATGACACCCAAACCAAGCGACGCTATCGTAATACCCAATTGCGTCGCAGCCAGGTAACCGTCAAGGTTGTTCATGATGCTGCGGGTGATTTTGGCTATCCGGCTGCCCGTTTTTACCTTCAGCTCTATCTGCGAGCCGCGTACGCGTACTAACGCAAACTCTGCGGCGGTAAAAAATCCGTTGAGC
>JAFDZK010000573.1 GCA_018267005.1 Bacteroidota bacterium | reverse complement strand
CGTATTTCCGGTTGTAGTTAAAAACTATGATAGCCGCCTTATCCCCCTTCTCGTTCAGGATCGTAACAAGGCTGTGATGTTTAATGGTAACTTTGCCCAGCCCTTTTACGGTGAACTCGTCGGATGAATATCTTATTACGGAGTTAGCATCTTCTTTCAGCGAATCGGGTATGCCCGAGGCGCTGTATAATTCTTTACGGATGTCCTGGCTGTAAACCTCTTGTGCCGACAAAAAACAGCATGCGACTATCGCCAGGAAATGTGTTAATTTATTTTTATTACGCCGTCTCATTTTATCCTTTCTTTAGCACAACCTGCTCATTCAGCATTTCAAACATTTTTTTAAAGAATTCATGAAACTCCGGGTAATCTTCTTTGAAATAGATGGTTTTGCTATAGTTGATTGTATAGCGTACAATTAGCTGGCCATCCTGCTCCACCGCGAGGCGTTTAAAACTGATGCTTTTATCGGGCATTACCAGGTTTATATTTTTGGGCAGCGCGTCCACTTTATATCCCGGAGGTAATTTGTAAACTTCGTTTACTATATAACCCCTTAAATAACCAAAATCGATATCCGTCATCCTGTTCTCTCCCAAAAAAATGTTGGTTTTTAACGAAGTAAACAAATTTGGATTCAGGTATATATAATTCTCGTCCGACCCGGCGAGGTCAAGTTTAAAGTCGAGCGTCTGTACCAACGGAAGCGTGTCCACCTGCATATTATCGAATTTTATGGACGATACCGTAAGGTTGTTGTCGTTATCGCGCAGGTAATCGATGTATTTCTTTTCTCCATCCTTATTATATCGCTCCATTGCGTCAACCCGGCCGTATCCGTTGTTACTGATCTGCACCGTACCTTCCAGCTTGCCGTTGGGTTTTATTTCGCCGTTGATCACCACCGCCCGCCTTACCGGTTGATCGTTTTTCAGGAACACCATATCAAACAGTTTCTTCGATTTGTCGATGTATAGTCCCGAGGAATTCAATAGCTCTTCCGGCGTTTCGTCGTAAAGATTATACTTACCCGTTGCATCAAGTACGTAATGCCTGGCGCTATCGATAGGTATGTACACAACCGCCCGGTTAAACTGGGCCGTCGACGTATAATAAGGCAGCACTTTGCCGTGGTCTCGCGTACTTACAGCCATGGGGTACGCATCGACTCCTGATTTTTTTAAAAGATGGTAAAGGATGAGGTTTATTTCGGCTGAATTGCCGGTTTTGCTGTCCCAGGCGTGTGAGGTGCCGTCAATCGTATACCAATCGTCCT
>JAFDZK010000572.1 GCA_018267005.1 Bacteroidota bacterium | reverse complement strand
GGTGCCAAATTTTACTGAAAGCCCGTTGTTCTAACGAACACGGGCTTTCTTGTTTTTAGCCTATAGTCAACACCCGATCAATCCATTCACCATTGACTATCCATCATTCGCCCCAAACAGGAACACTTCCGTGTCCTTCCGGCCCGCTTTTGAGCACATTCAGGACACTTTTGAGCGCTTTAGCGCACATTTGTTCACGTAACATACTGATAAGCAACGTGTTGAGTAAAAACTGCCGCGTTTTTTTTGATCTCTGTCGGCCGGCGTTTAGCTGCCTTTCAATGAACAAGGTTTAACTATAAATATACAAAAAATCCGCCAGAACTGGAAGCAAAACTTGTAATTGCATGACGGCATTATTGTGACCATGAAGCATCATCCATAACCATCAACTATAACTATATTTGGCCTGATGGAGCCGCTCAGGATCATACCCGCCGATTTGCTTGCCGAATACCGGCAAAGGGTTGACGGCACGGCATTACAGGCCACCTTCGATGCTTTGAGGGATGCCGAAATATCAACGGCTACGTTTAGTTTTTATACCTCGGTGTCTTCGGTGTTCTCCAGCAAGATTGAGGGTGAGAACATTGAACTCGACTCCTATGTGAAACATAAACGGGATGGCATCGAGTTTTTGCCGGACTATACCCGCAAGATAGACGACCTGTATGATGCTTACCTGTTTGCCCAAGGTAACCCGCTGAACGAGCAAAACCTTGCCGAAGCGCACAGGCTGCTAAGCAAACACCTGGTTGCCAAACATTACCAGGGCCGGGTACGGACGCACAATATGTATGTATCCACTCCCGATGGAAAAATAGAATACGTAGCCGCCACGCCATACGAAGTGCAGGAAGAGATGGAAAAGCTATATGCGGACATGGCCGTGTTGCTTAACACGCCCTTACCCATTACCGACGTGTTTTTCTTTGCCGCCATGCTGCACCTGGTATTTGTAAAGATACACCCCTTTAACGATGGCAATGGCCGCACGGGCCGCCTGCTTGAAAAATGGTTTTTAGCACAAAAACTGGGCGAAAAAACCTGGTTTATACAATCCGAAAAACAATACTACGCGCAGCACCAAACCTATTACCGCAACCTGCGCGCGCTGGGTTTAGAATATCAGCAATTAGATTACACCAAAGCCATACCTTTTTTGCTGATGCTGCCCGCAGCATTGCTTGGCGGACATTAATAATTTGGTTATAGCTATTGAGCACTACCCCATTCACTATTCACTATTCACTATTCACTATTCACTATTCACTATTCAC
>JAFDZK010000571.1 GCA_018267005.1 Bacteroidota bacterium | reverse complement strand
AAACTATGGACCATGGACTATCGACCATGGACTATGGGACCAGCGGTAAACTGAAATAGAAAGTGCTTCCCTGGCCGGGGGTGCTTTCGGCCCGGATGTGGCCGTCGTTACCTTTCACGATCTCCGCGGCAAGGTACAGGCCGATGCCGAAACCGGCAATATGCCGCGTTTCGGTGGTTTTGACGCGATAAAAACGTTCGAACAGCCGGGGAAGATCCTCCGCGCTTACGCCGATGCCCTGGTCGCTTACGCTCACGGTCGCATTGCCCGCGGCCAATGTGCAGCCAACCCTGATGGTGGTGCCGGGAGGGGAATATTTGGCGGCATTGTTCAGCAGGTTGTAGATCACCTGGCCGATCTTCTCACGGTCGGCGTTAACAACAGCCTCACCCTCAGTTTGTACGATAATGCGATGGCCGCTGTCCATATCCTTCGCTTCTTCGCCGGCCTCTCTCACCAACTGGCCGAGGTCGAAGTGCTGGCGGTCCATGGGCATTTTGCCGGTCTCCAGGCGCGAAAGATTTAAAAAGCCGTTGATCATGGCCGTCATTTTGCGCACCTGTTTCAGCGCGTTGTCCAGCGCCGAGGCCATGAACGGGTCGTCGTTTTTAGCCGCCTTGTTGCGCAGCACCTACCGAGGACGTAAAGAGAAATTTGGATGAGCTGCCAAATGAAATAGATTTTGAGAACCTCAAGGCCTTAACGCAGATCAATATCTTCCTGCAATATGGCGACGTCAATGGCCGCATAAAGGCTATGCGGATCGCACGGGATCATCCTGTGATTCAACCCTTATGTACAGCCATTTTACAAGAACAGCTATCGAAAAATATTATCAACTCCTATGGGCGCTAATGTGATTATGGGCATGCTTCTGATGGTTCTGCCCTTACACCACATGGAATTGACCTCAGGTTTCGGCTACCGCTTGCACCCGGTCACCAGGCAATATGCATTTCATGCCGGAGTCGATCTGCGGGCTCGTAGTGACACAATTTATTCGGTTTTGCCGGGATTGGTCAGAGCATGCGATTATGATCCATTCCTGGGTGTGCATATACGGGTGGAGACCCACCAGCTGCAATGCAGCTACGGCCACCTTTCCCAAATTTTCGTTTTGCCGGGTGACAGCGTTTTGGCAGGAACGCCAATCGGTATCACCGGTTATGCAAAGTGTTTAATTATGTAAAATATCGATTTTAATAAGCTCATTTATAAGGCAATGTAAAAACAGCTCTTTACATAATATTCCTCAGTTTTAGTACAATTATTCACATTTAAAT
>JAFDZK010000570.1 GCA_018267005.1 Bacteroidota bacterium | reverse complement strand
GCAGTTAGCTGTCGACACCCATGGGATCGTCAGGATCGTTTACGGCCAAACTGATAAAATATATTATTTAGAGTCGCATGACGGCGGGCTTACTTTCTCAAAACCGGCAATGATAGCTGAAGTTCCTGGTATGCCGTTAGGCATGTCGCGCGGTCCGCAATTGGCCACTTCAAGGCGTTACACGATCGTGACAGTTATGGATAAGCCGGGCAACATCCATTGGTTCCGGCTCGATAACGCTACCGGTAAATGGCACGCTATGGGACTGATCAATGATCAGAAAGGCTCGGCGCCGGAAGGCCTGATGCATATCGCTGCCGACCGCAACGACCATTTTTATGCCGTATGGCTGGATATAAGAACAGGAAGGAGTAACCAGCCCTATTTTGCCGACCTGCCGGCAAATGCAGTTAAGTGGTCGAAGAACAGGATCGTTTATCAATCACCCGAGGGGCATACCTGCGAATGCTGCCAGCCTCATATCGCCGTCAATGGCGCCGAGGTTGATATTATGTTCAGAAACTGGCTCAACGGGTCGCGGGACCTGTATTTAGTTACCTCACATAACTGCGGCGCATCTTTCTCCAAAGCGCAAAAACTTGGAAACGGCACGTGGAAACTTAATGGCTGCCCGATGGATGGCGGCGGTTTGGTTGCCGGCGGCACAACCGCACAGACCACCTGGCAGCGGCAGGGAACTATTTATTATTGCAAACCCGGCCAGCCGGAGGTTGATCTTGGACCGGGTCGCAACAGCACAATCGCAATAAGCAACGGCCAAACGGTCGTAAGCTTCCAGTCGGAGGATACGCTTAAATTAGTTAGCCTGCCCGGCAGAAAGGAGCAAACGGTCGGCACGGGCGAATTCATCAAATCGGCCGCACTGCCCGATAACAAGCTGGCATGCGTGTGGGAAAAGGACGGTAAGATTTTCTTTCGGGAAATGTAACTACCTGGCAAACAGGGAACGGGTAATGTTTACTATATAGTTATCTTTATCCTATGATCTCACTTCACAACAAAACGGCGGTTATCTATGGCGCCGGCGGCTCGCTGGGCGGCGCTATGGCGAAAGCATTTGCTACAGCAGGGGCAAAAGTATTCTTGTCAGGTATTCGACCCGGAAAAGTGCAGATGGTAGCCGACGAAATAAATGCCCTTGGCGGTAACGCCGAAGCGGCTGAGGTTGACGCGCTGGACGAAAAAGTCGTGAATGAACACCTGGCGTCCGTCGTACAAAAGGCCGGGACCGTCGACATTTCCTTCAACGCAGCCTGGAACGG
>JAFDZK010000056.1 GCA_018267005.1 Bacteroidota bacterium | reverse complement strand
GTATTTTGCGATGCATTGTTTGTAATATCGCTGCTGGCCCGGTTGCTGCGCCGCCAATTGTCCTCCAGTTTGCGGTTACCCCACCGGCGTTTAAAATCGTCGTACCCGGTGCTTACGGCATTTGAATTATAAAAATAAAAGGTGCTGTTCCCGCCGGCTGAAGGCCCGCCTGCAGAGGGTGAGCTAACGGAATTGTCGGGCTGCCCGGCAGATTGCTGTTGCTGCAGGATGTCGGCATTAACCAGGGCGTCTATTTTGGCGGCCCGGGCCTTATCGTCCAGTTTGGCAAGCATCTGCAGCGTGTCCTCCCTGGCTATGATGCCGAACCGGTCGGCCAGCAATTGCAGGTTGTTGCTTTTTTTCTGGATCATCTGGTAGCCCGGGAACGTTGGCGACAGGTTGAGCAGCGTACTGTCGTAATATTTTTTTGCACTTACATAATTGGCTTTGTCCTTAAAAAAGATATCGGCCAGGCGCAGGTACGAAAGGCCCTTCTGGTTTTGGTTCTTCCTGCTGGCGCGGACCGAAAGGCGATAATTTTTTATCGCATTGTCGACATCCTTACCGGCGTAATAAAGCTCGCCGATCTGGAAATACACCTGGTCGGCAAAATCCTTGTTGTTCTCATTTTTTAAAAGCATTTTCAGCCTGTCTATCCGGCTAACCCTGGCGCCGCTCTGGTTCTCGTCGATGCGTATACGATTCAGACTGGCGTTAAATGCCATTTCGAACGGCGCATTGCTGTTAGCGATGCTTGTATAATTTTTATAAGCTTCGGCGGTTTTGTTGTCAAGCTCCTGCAATTGGGCCAGTATAAAGGTCCAGCGTAGTTTCAGGCTTTTATCACTGTTATAATGGATGGCCTTTTTTGCCATGGCCTCGCCGTCCTCGTAATCCTGGACATTGATATCGTATTGCAGCCTGGTGGCATAAATATTGGTTATGGTAGCCTTGGGCGTCTTTTTGACGATACCCTGTATGGCGCTGTCGATAACTAATTTAGCCTGGGGCAGTTGGTTCAGGTAGATCAGTGAACGGGCCTTCCAGGCCAGCGCTTCTTCAGTTAGTTTCGGCTGATCCTTAAACGACCGGATTACATAGCTGAAAAACTCGACGGCATCAAAATAATCGCCTTCCAGGTAATCGGCCTTGCCCAGCACCAGGTAAGCATCGCCTATGTAGTGGCTTTGTTCCTTAACGTCGATGATCTTTCCGGCTTTGGCCTTGGCTTCCTCAAGATCCTTATCAGGCGCGGCGCCCTTAGATGCCGTATCCTGGTAAACGCTCAATACCTGGCTGTACGAGTCGACGAACGATAGCGAATAGCTTTGTTGTTTGGTTCTCAGTATTTCATTGGCATCGAAAAGAATGTTGTAATGCGCGGTAAGATTTTGCATGGCGCGGTTAAAACCTGTTTTTTTTTCGAGCGAGCATCCCGCCAGCAGTAACAAAACGGCGATGAATAGTGGTTTCAGGATGGTAGTTTCAGAAATGCGCCTCAAGTTATAACCGTAGTTTAAAAGCATCGCTAATTTACTAAATAACTTCAGTTTGGGCCAATTTAGTTTATTCGCCGGCATGTATTGTTAAGCCACGCTGTTAGCTAATTATTTCTCTTTCAACTGATAATGGATTAGCCGATAGGAGGAACCGAAAAAATTAATAAATTTGCGGATGGCTCAAAATAAACCCGACGACAACCAGCCGCCGCTGAACAATTATGTGAAATACACGGGCATGGGCTTCCAGATGATCGTCATCATCGGGTTATTTACCTGGGGCGGCTACAAGATCGATCAATGGGCCAACCACGGTGTGAGATGGGTAACGGCCATAATGTCGCTCGCTGGTGTCGCGATATCCATATACCTGGTGATAACATCACTAAAAAATAAGGACTGATTTTTAAATCGGTGTAATCACTTCAAAATCGGTGTAATCAAAAAAATAATGAAAGTACTACCCTCCATACTTGCCTACGTGTTTTTTATCGCCTTGCTGGCCGTGGCTCCCGCCGCCATGCAATACAATGGAGAAGCCGAATGGCTCGTGCCGCATTTCTGGATTATGTTCATTCTTATCTCGGGCATTACCTTTCTCGGGCTTGCCGCGATACTGATCGTTCAAAAGAAAAACAAGGACTTCTATATCCAGGCTTTCCTTGCAAGTACTACAGTAAAAATATTGGCATGTATATTCTTTATAGTTATCTATTCCATGAAAAATAAGGTAAATAAGTACGTTTTTCTGGTCGATTTTTTTTATATATATTTATTAAATATGCTCTTTGAAGTTTACGTTTTGCTGCGTAACTTGCGGCACAAAAATTTAAGGTAGAAAACTTCAATTTAGATGGCAAGCGGCACGATTTTGAAATCAAAAATTTTTAACATTCTCTTAATTTGCGCGTTTTTTTTACTCGCTGCCCCGTTTTCAAAATCTGCTTCTGCCGAGGAGGGTGCCAAAGATCCCAAAGAAGTGGCCAAAGAAGCGATACTCGAGCACATCGGCGATTCGCACTCCTGGCCGGTGCTTGGCAAAACGACGATCGGGCTTCCTGTAATCTTATATTCCGACAAAGGTTTTGACATCTTTTCATCAAAGCAGATAGAGCATGAAGGCTCGGTATATACCGGCGCCAACTATAGCTACAAACTGGAAGGCAACAAGGTTAAAGTTGTCGACGCTGGCGGAAAAGTTGATGAGGCGGCAACCAAAAAGGTTTGGGACTTTTCCATCACGCGCAACGTCATCAGCTTGTTTTTGTCGTGTGCTATTTTGCTGCTGGTGTTCCTGTCCGTTTCGTCGGCTTATAAAAAGCGCGCTAACCGGGCTCCCAAAGGCCTCCAGTCGTTTATGGAACCGCTAATAGTGTTTATCCGTGATGATGTGGCCATTCCCAATATGGGCTATAAGTATACGCGCTTTATGCCGCTGTTGCTTACTATCTTCTTTTTTATCCTGATCAACAACCTGCTGGGTATTGTTCCGTTTTTTCCCGGCGGCTATAATCTTACCGGTAATATCGCGGTTACGGGTACGCTGGCGGTCATCATCCTGTTTGTTGTGAACCTGAACGGAAACAAATATTATTGGAAACACATTTTTTCGCCTAACCCATGGTGGTTATTCCCCATCATGATACCGGTAGAGATCGTTTCGATATTTTCAAAGCCCATAGCACTGATGATCCGTTTGTTTGCGAACATGACAGCCGGTCACATCGTAGCATTGAGCCTTATTTCGCTGATATTTATTTTCGGCACGCTCTGGATATCGCCGGTTTCGGTAGGTTTCGTAGTGTTTATGGATTGTATCGAGGTGTTGATCGCCTTTTTGCAGGCTTATATTTTTACGCTGCTCTCGGCCTTGTTTATTGGCATGGCTATTATGGAGCACCATTAATTTCGAATTAATTATCTATTAATATACACGTTTTAAATTAACAAACAATGACTGGAATGATCGCAACTTTAGCCGCTGCAACAACAATGTATGGTAACATTGCTGCGCTCGGTGCAGGTTTAGCCGCTATCGGCGCCGGTATTGGTATCGGCCAGATCGGTGGTAAAGCCGTTGAAGCTATCGCCCGCCAGCCCGAAGCTATTTCTAAAATTCAGACAAACATGATCATCGCCGCTGCGCTTGTAGAAGGTGTTGCCCTGTTTGCTGTGGTAGTAGCTATGATTGGCTAAAAGTAAACCCGGAGCGGTTGGCTCCGGGCTTCTTTTTTTGAATTTAACTTGAATTAAGAATTAATTTATAGATGTGAGACGTGAGATTTGAGATGTGAGACAAGGCGACATCCGGCTATTTCTCAAATCTCACATCTCACATCTCAAATCTCAAACCTCGAAAAAATGGATTTAGTTACCCCGAGCATTGGGTTGGTTTTTTGGACGACAGTCTGCTTTGCGATATTGATCTTTATACTGGGCAAATATGCCTGGAAGCCGATCCTTGGCGCTATAAGCGAACGTGAGAAATCTATTGAAAGCGCACTTTCAATGGCTGAAGCTGCCAAGGAAGAAATGCAGCGCCTGACCAACGAAAACGACGAACTGCTGAAACAAGCACGCATCGAACGCGACCTGATATTGAAAGAGGCCCGCCAGATGAAAGATATGATCGTTAACGAGGCAAAGGATTCGGCGCAGAAGGAAGGCGCGCGTATGATAGAACTGGCCAGGGTCGAGATCGAAAACCAAAAAGCCATAGCGATGGCCGATGTTAAGAACCAGGTAGCCACTTTGTCAATCGAAATAGCTGAAAAAGTATTGCGCAAGCAGTTCGAGGATCAAAAAAAGCAGGACGCTTTAGTGGCCGATTTGCTGAAAGAAGTAAAATTAAAATAGATATGAGATGTGAGATATGAGATATGAGACAGAAAAAGGCTCAAATCTTATATCCGGGATCTCGATAGAAATAGAGGTGGGGGCGCGGGAGCAAGACAAAATATAAGTCTCAAATCTCAAACCTGGAATCTCAAATCTCGAAAAGATGTCAGAATTAACCGTTGCAACCAGGTACGCCAAGTCGCTGATCGATCTTGCCGAAGAGAACAAGGCGCTCGAAGAGATCAGGAAGGATATGGGTCTGTTCACACAAACTTTGCGGGCCAACCACCAGCTGCAGGCTGTACTGGCCAACCCGATCATAGCCCATAATAAAAAGATCAAGATACTGGAAGCTATTTTTGGCAAAGACGTTACCAGGATCACCGATTCGTTCTTTAAGATCATGATCAACAAGAGCCGTTCGGAAATTTTATACGCTACAGCGCGGGAGTTCATCAATCAGTACAATGTTATAAGGAACATCAAAAGGGCCTATGTGACCTCGGCCTCGCCGTTATCGGAAGAAAACAAAAGGATGATAACAGCCGAGTTGCAGAACGCTACCGGTGGCACTATAGAATTGCACACTAAGGTTAATCCTGATTTGATAGGCGGTTTTATCCTGACGCTGGACGACAGGCAGATAGATACCAGTATATCGAGCAGCTTAAATAGATTAAGAACCGATTTTGCCCGCGGGGTAAATCAATAATTGAAAACAAAACTCTAATTAAAATAAAAATGGTAGAGGTAAGACCAGACGAAGTATCAGCCATATTGCGCCAGCAATTATCGGGCTTCAAGTCGGAATCTGAATTAGAAGAAGTAGGCACCGTGCTGCAGGTAGGCGACGGTATTGCCCGCGTTTACGGATTAACAAAGGTGCAATCGGGCGAGCTCGTTGAGTTTGAAAACGGTTTGCAGGGCATCGTGCTTAACCTGGAGGAGGATAACGTCGGCGTGGTATTGCTCGGCCCTTCAGACGAGGTTAAGGAAGGCGATACCATCAAACGTACCAGGCGCATCGCTTCCATCAACGTAGGCGAAGGTATGCTGGGCCGTGTGGTGAACACCCTGGGCCAGCCGATCGACGGCAAAGGTCCGATCGCAGGCAAAACCTACGAGATGCCTTTGGAGCGTAAAGCGCCCGGCGTAATTTACCGCCAGCCGGTGAACGAGCCGCTGCAAACCGGTATCAAGGCTATCGACGCCATGATCCCGATCGGCCGCGGACAGCGCGAGCTGGTGATCGGCGACCGCCAGACCGGTAAAACCGCGGTTTGTATCGATACCATCATCAACCAAAGAGAATTCCATGCTGCCGGCAAACCGGTAATATGTATCTATGTGGCCTGCGGCCAGAAATCATCTACGGTAGCGAACATCGTTCGTGTACTCGAAGAAAACGGCGCTATGGCTTATACCATTGTTGTAGCTGCCAGCGCTGCCGACCCTGCGCCGATGCAGTTCTTCGCTCCGTTTGCGGGCGCTGCCATCGGCGAGTATTTCCGCGATACCGGCCGCCCGGCGCTGATCATCTATGACGACCTGTCGAAACAGGCTGTTGCTTACCGCGAAGTGTCGTTGCTGCTGCGCCGTCCGCCGGGCCGCGAAGCATATCCCGGCGACGTATTTTACCTGCACAGCCGTTTGCTGGAACGTGCAGCTAAGATCAACCAGAACGACGACATAGCCCAGGCGATGAACGATCTGCCTGAGTCGATCAAAGGTATCGTAAAAGGCGGGGGGTCATTAACAGCTCTGCCGATCATCGAAACACAGGCAGGCGACGTGTCAGCCTATATCCCGACCAACGTGATCTCGATCACCGACGGCCAGATATTCCTCGAGTCGAACCTGTTCAACGCGGGCGTTCGCCCGGCCATCAACGTAGGTATCTCGGTATCGCGTGTGGGTGGTAACGCGCAGATCAAATCGATGAAGAAAGTTGCCGGTACTTTGAAGCTCGACCAGGCGCAGTTCCGCGAGCTGGAAGCTTTCTCCAAGTTCGGTTCTGACCTTGACGCTGCTACCAAAACGGTACTGGATAAAGGCGCACGTAACGTGGAAATCCTGAAACAGGGCCAATATTCACCGGTATCGGTTGAAAAGCAGGTAGCTATCGTTTACGCGGGCACCAAAAACCTGCTGCGTAACGTGCCGGTAAACAAGGTAAAGGAATTTGAGAACGAATACCTTTCGCAACTGGAAATGCGTCATCCTGAAACTTTGTCGGCCCTGAAAGCAGGCAAACTGGATGACCAGATAACCGGCGTGCTGGATACTGTAGCTAAGGAACTGGCAGGGAAATATTAATCAGATGTGAGATATGAGATGTGAGTATTGAAATTGAATAGCTCACAGCTTATAGAGATACAATGAAATAGAGATTGGATATTGGGATGTGAGGCGTTGGTCTCAAATCTCAAATCTCAAATCTCAAATCTCAAAAGATGGCTAATTTAAAAGAAGTAAGAAACAGGATCGCGTCGGTAACGTCAACGCAGCAGATCACCAAAGCCATGAAAATGGTTTCGGCGGCCAAGCTGAAGCGTGCCACCAATGCTATATTGCAACTGCGTCCCTATGCCAACAAGCTGAAGGAAATGCTGGCCAATCTTTCGGCCAGCCTGGAAGATGGTTCATCACCGTTTCTGCAGGAACGCATTCCGAATAAAGTGCTGGTTGTGGTGGTGACCTCAAACCGCGGTTTGGCGGGTGCATTTAACATGAACGCGATCAAGGCAGCGAACAACCTGATCGCCGAAAAATACAGTGCGCAGTTCAAAGCCGGAAATGTTTCCATCGTGGGTATAGGCAAAAAAGGGCAGGAATATTACCAGAAACGCAAATACAACGTGATCGGTAATAATAATGAACTGTTCAATGAGCTTAATTTCCTTAACGTGTCGAAAGTTACCGAGGCTATTATGGAAGGCTTTCTTAAAGGGGAATTCGACCGTGTGGAGTTGGTTTACAACCAGTTTAAGAATGCTGCCGTACAGATACTGACGACCGAACAATTGTTGCCTGTTCCTAAATCTGAAAAGAAGGTAGATACTTCACACCAGGTAGATTATATCCTTGAACCTTCGCAGGAACAGATCGTAGCGGAGCTGATTCCCAAGAATATCAAGATCCAATTGTACAAAGCGGTGCTCGATTCACACGCTTCAGAGCATGGCGCCCGTATGACCGCCATGGACAAAGCAACCGACAACGCCGGTGAATTGCTGAAGTCGCTTAAACTGTCATATAACCAGGCACGCCAGGCGGCTATTACCACCGAGCTTACCGAGATCGTGAGTGGCGCTGCGGCTTTGGCTGGATAAATGAAATTTGAAACATTTGGAAAGGCTTCTCTGCAAAGGGGAGCTTTTTTTGTTTTTATGATTACACCGATTCTACTTGATTACACCGATTCTGGGGGGTTATGCTGATTCCATGCGATTTTAACGAAGCAGTTAAACCGTAAACGATTTTTGATGTTCTTTTGAAAAAGAACATGCCCGATATAGCCAAACGCTTTCCCGAAAATCCCTTGTTGTCGCCTACAGATCTGCCGCCAAGCAGTCCGGGATTACATATCGCGTGCCTGCTCAATCCCGGCGTGTTCCAATTTCAAAATAAGACCTGGTTGCTGGTACGCGTTGCTGAGCGTCCGCACCAAAATGAAATCGCGCTTTCTTTCCCGGTGTTAACGGAAACGGGCGAAACGCAGATAATGGAGATCCCTTTAAATGATGCCGACCTGATCGCGACGGATGCGCGCGTGATAAAATACAAGGGGGTCGATTACTTAACTACGCTATCCCATTTGCGGCTGCTTTGCAGTGATGACGGAGTAAAATTCTACGAGCCCGAGGGATATCCGAAATTATTCGGATCGGGACGGCTGGAAACGTTTGGAGTAGAGGATTGCCGGGTGACATTACTTGACGGCCAATATTATCTTACGTTTACAGCAGTTTCCGAAAGCGGGGTTGCGGTGGGTATGAAAACTACATCAGACTGGAAAAATTTCTCGTCGCATGGCCTGGTACTACCGCCGCACAATAAAGACTGCGCCATATTCGAACAGAAGGTAAACGGTCTTTATTACATGTTGCATCGTCCAAGCAGCGTCGACCTGGGAGGCAACTACATTTGGCTGGCTGAGTCGCCTGACGGTATACATTGGGGTAATCACAAATGCATTATTAAAACCCGGCCGGGAAAATGGGACGGCGCGCGGGTGGGGGCGGGCGCGGCCCCAATCAAAACCGAAAAAGGCTGGCTCGAAATATACCATGGAGCGACTTTGGAACACCGTTATTGTCTCGGAGCTTTCCTGATGGACCTGGATGATCCTTCTAAGGTCATCGCCCGAACCGATGAACCTATTATGGAACCCCTCGAACGCTATGAAACCAGCGGCTTTTTTGGTCATGTAGTATTCACAAACGGCCACATTGTTGAGCCCGATGGCGACACAATTACCTTATATTATGGCGCTGCGGATGAATTTGTGTGCGGCGCTCGTTTTTCGATCAGGGAAATATTAGCCACTTTAGATCGCTGACTGGCATGGATGCCCTGAATTAGCAGCTCTTTGAAACAGATTACGACCGGTGGCTGTTAATTAAAGACTTATTGACCTTGAACCGATTAAATGATGAGCGCAATATCACCATGGGCGGCTGCGGCAGGCTATACATTTGCAGATGCGGATATGACCTGCCTTTATACAGCGGAGATCAAAGGTTTTTCATTTAAAATATTCAATACCGCCGATTCATTGTGGATAATGGCCGAATGGGATAGTGGAGGCCGGATCGTGTTTAGGCCGGCGTACGCTCCTGGTGTCGAGCTGGTTGTTAAGCACCAAAGAAAGAGCGATAACGGAATCAAATTTTTGCTCAATTCAGTTATCGGCGAATTTAATGTCACCATAACATGGCCGGATGATGCGAGCCTGCCGGTGCTACGCTATAGGACCGAATTAAATCCACGAACCGGACTTTTTATGCCTTTTTGGCCAAGGGACATAGTAGTACCCGGCAAAAACGGGAACGCTGAAAATACGGCCGGACACATTCACGTGAGCCAGGTTGGAAGCAGGTCGGGACTGCTTTATTTCACTATGACGCGCCCAAAGGCGGGCTCATTATTATACCTGCAAAACCTGACAGCGCTTGCGGACTATTGCCAGCAAACTGAAACATCATGCGCTAATACCGTGGGGGGCCAGTGGCCCGAGATGGGCCTTGCGCTCCCTCCTGCTACCACGAAGCCCTTGATTGCGGGTAAAGAGGTAACCATTTCTGATGCTATAGTCGTTTTCGATCCGCAAACGCCCGATGATGAGCCGTCGACTACAAAGCAATTTCTTGATATGCTTGCGGCCGCTTATATGCAGTTGCCAAAACCCGAAACAAAATATCATGACTGGCCCGAAACATTGGATAGGGGCCTGAAGGACCTCACGGAAAATCCCGGTTGCTGGTCGCAGGTAAAAGGCAAGGCCTACTTTAATGCTTATGTATGTGATTATGTCACTCCGCCCGAGATCATGGTGCAACTTGCAGTAATGTTGCCGTTGATAGACTATTGTGAGTGGAGTGGTAACAAACTGCCGGTTATCGACAAGATAAGGGAAAATCTGCCGGAATTCTACGACGAGAAATTACACACGATCATGCGCTGGTTGCCTGCCGCAAAGGACAAGCTTGAAGGCGAGGAGGAACAGAAGAACCCAAACGTAATGGATTCATGGTACCTGCATCATCCTCTTCTGAACCTTTCAAGGCTGGCGTTAAAAGGTGACAAAACGGCCAGACAGCTTTTCATGGAATCGATTGATTACGCCATTAAAGTTGCTCACCATTTCAAATACCAGTGGCCTGTTTTTTACCAGATGGAAACGCTTGAGGTGATAAAAGAGGAAAGCCAGCCGGGCAAGGGTGGTGAAAAGGATGTCGCCGGCCTCTACACGCATGTGATGTTGCAGGCATATGAACTTACTCAAGAAAAAAAATACCTGGCAGAGGCCGAAAGGGCAGCCAGGAGCTTAAGAGGATTGGGTTTCGAGCTGTTTTACCAGGCTAATAATACCGCCTTTGGTGCCGGCGCTTTGCTGAGGCTATATAAAATAACCAAAAATGAAGATTACCTGGATCTTAGTTATTTGTGCCTGGCAAATATTTTCCGTAACGTGCGGTTATGGGATTGTAACTATGGATACGGGAAAAATTTCCCTTCTTTTTTTACTTTATTCCCTTTGAATGATGCACCATATTCCGCTGTTTATGAAGAACAGGAAGTATTCTGCGCATTACATGACTATCTGAAACATGCCGAAGGGGTCGAAGTATTGCCATCGGTTTCGATGCTCTGCGCGGAGTACATAAGACACCTGGTTAACCGGGCAGTATATTATTATCCCCCCATGCTTCCTAAGGATATGCTGGAGGAGAAGCCGAAGGTCGGCGAATTGGATCACGATTTGTGGATAGCGCTCGAAGACCTGCACGATGGATGGGAAAAATGCGGTAATGTGGGGCAGGAGGTTTACGGCGCAGGCAATGCTTTCGGCATATTGCCGCGTCATTATTTTAAAGCGCCCGGCGAAGCAATAATGATATTTTCTGACTACCCCATCGGCAATTTTTCCTATAAAAATAGAAAGGCGCGTTTTCATTTGAAAGGCGATAACCGCATACAATGCCGGGTAGGCGTAGTTACGGAAAAGGGCAAAACGCTACCTGCTGTAAGCATCAGGGTGGAAGAAAAGGAAGTAAAGAGCATGCGTAAGAACGGGCATATTGAGTGTATGATATTTGGCGATCAAGATGTAGAGATCAACTGGTGATTATAGCGGCATTGATGCGCGGCGGCAAGAATAAAAGCTTAAATCAATTGGTATTTTTTCATTAAACATTTTCTATATTTGCCCAAACAGTAAATCTCTATGAACACAAATTCGACAGAAGAAGCAAACGCGGAACGCCACTATCTTTTTTTGATCCTGGCTGTTGTGGTATCCGTAGTAGGATTGTATTTCCGCTTCATTGGCGACCAGGCGAACTACACCCATGTTTCGGCAATGTACACCCATATTTCCGATATCATCCTGGTTATTGGTGCAGGCCTTTCATTGAGGTTTATTTATGACATTTTGAAGTAATCGATAGAAAGACAGTATAAGAAAGCGCTCCGAATGTTCGGGGCGCTTTTTGTTTGTCTGAACCGCTGATCGATATGGCTTTCCGGTCGCTCTTTCTAATCACTGATCTCAGATCACTTTTCTCTATTTTGGCCGATACCTCGATCCGTTCAATATCTTCTGCGCGTCGTGGTCGGCCATCAACTGCTGTAAAGTCACTTCAGGATGTTTATCCATATACTGCCTTACGATCTGCCAGCCGGTCCACACGCCGAGCTTTGGAGCGGACTCGTTTTTTTCGCCCAGCCCGGGAGTAAACGGCGCTTCGCCCAGGTATTTCTGGTATTTCTGAAAATCCGTTTCGTAAAGCAGGGTTTCCCCCAGGAAGTAGCCCCATATCTGCGATTTAAAATCGTCGCACCATTTCATCTGCTGCGGCGTGTAGCCTATCTTAACCGAATCGGGAACATCAGGTAATACCCGGTCCATAAAATACAGGATTTTGCCGTTATAGATCATGTGCGAAAGCAAAGTTTTGTTCGAATCGCTTTCGGGAAACATATCTTCACGGGCAATGCCGTCTACCACGCGCGGAACAATATATTCGGGGGTGAAGTGCCTGGAGAGATAGCGTGGAATACTCTGGATAAGCGCCGGGTAGAATTTAGAGTTAGCCCCAAGGAACATGTCGAGCCCGATACCGAAGTAGCCGTCGCCATTAGAGGTTTGCGCTGCAAATCCTGAAAAATAAGCGTAAAACTTCGGAACCCTGATGTTGGGATAATAGTATTTGATATACTTGAAAGCTTGGGTCAGATCGGCCTTTTGCTTATCCATATTGGGGTAAACGGAGTCGACCGCATGTTTAAGCGCCATATAGTCCGGGCTTTTAAATACCGACCGTAATGCTTTAAAATAGCCTGTATCTCTTGTGCTGCCGGCTGGCAGGATGGCCATGTAGTTGCGGTAAAAGTCGCCGTACTTTTTCTGCATCAATTCGGCCTGGGGTTCCATTGGTCCGGTGCGCATTTTATCCAGGTCGTGGTCAAAACGATCGATTGTAACTTTTACGTCAATATTACTTACATCCGGATTTTTAGAACGGCCGCAGGCTGCTAATAGTAAACTGGTCAGAAAAAATAGGTAAATTTGTATTGCTTTGGGCAGGTTAAAAGACATTTTGGTTGTTTTAGCAAAATTAATTTTTTAACGCACATTAGCATAAGCAAATTGTTATCATCCCTTTATGAAGATCGCACTGGCACAGTTGAACTACCATGTCGGTAATTTTGAATCTAATACAGCGAAAATTATCGACCATATTCACCGGGCAAAACAGCAACAGGCCGACCTGGTTGTTTTTGCCGAACTATGTGTGTGCGGATACCCCTCGCGTGATTTCCTGGAGTTTAATGAGTTCATAGGGTTATGCGAGGAATCGGCTAAAAAGATAGCAGCCGAATGCAGTGATATCGCATGTATTATCGGCCTGCCTACCCACAACAATAAAAAGATCGGTAAGGAGCTGAATAATTCAGCATATTTTATCGAAAATGGCGAAGTGAAGGCTGTAGTAAACAAGGCTTTGCTGCCGAATTACGATATTTTTGACGAATACCGCTATTTCGAGCCGTCGACGGAATTTAAGTGCATCGACTTCAAAGGTCACCGTATCGCGCTGACGATCTGTGAAGACCTATGGAACACATTGGAAAATCCGCTCTACGTAACACGGCCAATGGATGTGCTCATCGGCGAGAAACCTGATGTAATGATCAATATCGCCGCATCGCCATTTGCTTACAATCACGATGAAGAGCGCATCGATATTTTAAGGGATAATGCGAAAAGATACAACCTGCCTTTGCTTTACGTAAACCACGTGGGCGCGCAAACGGAATTGATATTTGACGGCGGTTCGCTGGTGTTTGATAACCAGGGCGGCCTGATAGATGAATTGCCCTATTTTGAAGAAGCGGTAACCTACTATACGCTTGAAGATAAAGCTAAGATAATACCCTTACAACCCGCGACGATACAGGTCGTGCGGCAAAGCAATATAGAGCAGATACACCACGGGTTAATACTCGGCATCCGGGATTATTTCTATAAGTCGGGATTTTCCAAAGCTATTTTAGGCTTATCGGGCGGTATCGACTCGGCGGTCGTATGCGCCCTGGCTGCTGAAGCCCTTGGTCCGCAAAATGTAATGGCCGTATTGCTGCCATCGCGTTTTTCAAGCGATCACTCGGTAAACGACGCTGAAGACCTGGTAAAGAACATCGGCTGTATGCACGAGATCATCCCGATAAGGGAGGTTACAGAAGCGTTTGAGACAGCCCTGCATCCCCAGTTTAACAATCTGCCGTTTAACATTGCGGAAGAAAATATTCAGTCGCGCAGCCGTGCGGTGATCCTGATGGCGATGTGCAATAAATTCGGCTACATATTGCTTAATACGTCAAACAAAAGCGAAGCCGCGGTAGGTTACGGAACGTTATACGGCGACATGTGCGGCGGTATTTCTGTGATAGGCGACGTTTACAAAACCCAGGTGTTCGAGCTGGCAAGGTATATTAATCGCGAGCGGGAGATCATCCCGGAAAATACCATCGTTAAACCGCCGTCGGCCGAGTTGCGGCCTAATCAAAAAGATACCGATTCGCTGCCTGAATACGCTATCCTGGATCCCATATTGACGCAATATATCGAGCATCGGTGTTCGTCGGGCGAGATCATCAGGATGGGATTCGACGAAAAAACGGTTCGCCGGGTGCTGCGTCTGGTTAACATCGCCGAACATAAAAGATACCAGACGCCGCCTATACTAAGGGTATCGCCCAAGGCGTTCGGTATGGGCAGACGGATGCCGATAGTAGGTAAATACTTGTCGTAAAAAATAATTTTTTGATTAAACTATCGGCGCTAAAATTGTCTAAGTGATATATGGGGAAAATAGCTATGAAAACATTAATTTATCTGGTGCTTGCATGTGCCATTGCTGCAACGCTACCCGGCTGCAGCAGTTACAATTATTATACTGCCGGGCTTAACAAAACCAATATGAGCGGTTATCGCTCGTTCGCGTGGCTGCCTCCGGCGGGCAAGAGCAGGCAGGCTTCGCCGGCTGATCTTAGAATTAAAGACGCCGCTGTGGCGTCGCTTACGGGCAAAGGTTTGCGCATGGATCAGGGTAATCCCGATTTGCTTGTAACCTATACCGCAACTGTTGGCCGCGGCGTCAAAGATGTTTATTACCCTACTTATTATGGCAGCGGCTTTTATCCTGGCTGGGGCTTCGGCTTAGGCTGGGGAGGATGGTATCGGCCATATTATTATTGGGGCGGCCCATTCACCTATTATGGAGGCATGACTGCGGTCGACAAGGAACATTATAAAGAAGGCACGATCATAATCGACCTGATCGACACGCGTACCAAGCGGGTTGTATGGCGCGGTTTCGGGGTAGGCGAAGTGCATAAGAACCCTCAGAAAAATATTGACGATCTGCCTAAAGTTGTCGACGGCATCATCGATCAGCTCAATGTTGGGCAGATGAGGAGATCGTAAAGTTAACTCCCTTTAGATACTTTATCTTTTTGATGGATCCCTCCTGTAGTCCAGGAGGGATTTTTTACATCTTTACGAATTTGGCCTTCCCAATCAGGGTCTGGTCTTTGTTGTTTACGACCTGGATGAAATAGCTTCCCGAAAGCAGGTTGCTTACATTGCCTTGCCAGGCAGGCTGAGATACATTGGCCTCTTTTACAACCAGGCCAAAACTGTTCGTTATCCTGATGTTGTAGCTGCCTGTATTTTTGGTAGATGTCACTGTCAGGTTAAGCTCGCTGTTCACCGGATTCGGGTATACGTTAATATTACCGGTCAGGGTGTTGGATAATGGCGCGTATGCTATTGGTACAAGTTTCGAATAAGTGATGCTGTCATTAATATTTTCCTGTTTCAGGCGGTAAAGATTCAGGCCGTCGGACGGGTTATTATCGATAAGACTATAAATGCCCAGGTCGCTTGATAACGTACTGCCTATTACCTGGAAGGTCGCGCCGTTGTCGGTGCTGCGTTCTACCGTAAACGTAGTATAATTAGCCTCGTTCGCCGTCTTCCAAACCAGTTCCACTTGTTTGCGGGCGATATTGTCCAGTTTTTCGGCTGCAAAGTTAAGCAGGCGGTAGGCATACCCGGGATCCTGGCCGAAGATCAATTTAAAACGGTTACTCCCATAGCTGTTGGAATCGCTCTTTGAAATACTGAAGTTATAAATCGGCGATTCGCGCAGGTCGGTTGAGCTATGGGTATAGTTGTCGACAAGAGTTATGCTGTAAAGTGTAGGAATGCCGACAATATTTTTTAGGCTTAACGTGTAGTTTCCGTCGTTTGCTGCTGAAACCGATAAAGGAATAACTGCGCCTTTCCTGGGCAATGGTTGTACATTAATAGCTAATGGAACACTGTCAGCGGAAAGGCTCGCCAGGTTTTCCTGCCCGTAACCCTGTTTATACTCCGCATCCTCATCAGGCGAGAAGGCAGCTGTGCTGCTTCCATTAAAACGTATCAGGATATCGTCGTAATTGACAGAGTCTTTAATCATATCGAGCCTGAGATACTGCATATTGCCGGCATCTAACGGCGATTTGCTCATCAGCAGATTTGCTCCGGTTAGTTGTGTATTTACCTTTGCCGACTCGTTGATAATTAATTTTGCCGAGGTGTTGCTGGCAAGCACGAAAAAGCCCTGTCCGCTTACTAACACATTGGTGGCGTTGTGTGTTCCGATTCCGCCGCTTCCTTTCGTATAAGCGCCGTAGTTTTTGGTGGTTGGGTCCAGTACGTATACGGTCGGGCTTACACTTAAGGCATAAATGCCTGTCGTGGTAGACGTTGTGTTATAAGTATCCCAGTTAATAGAGCTCGCGTAAGGGTTGCCCACCAGGTTGAAACCCCTTATAGCCGTGTTGCCCGCCGAAACGGTGTAGCCCAGGTTTGCCGATGTGGGCGTATACCAGTCTCTGACGGTTACCTGCCCCTGGTTCAGGTTGCCTGTGGCGGTTAAAGTAGTGTTTTCAGGCGTTGCGTAAGGCGAAGTGGTTTTACTGGCCAGGCTTGTGCTGCGGTTGCCCCTGAAATAAAACAGGTAGCCTCCTCCGATAGGAACATTAAAAGTTCCGATCTCACCGTCCAATTGGTATCCCGGCGGGGCGGTGACATTGTTGATGCCCCTGAAATTGCCCGCGATAAAATTACTGTTGGTTGGCGTCACATTCTCGCGATACAGATAAATCGTAGGATTGCCGGTTTTGTCAAAGCCTCCCGTTGTCCCGGTCGATCCGGTAAGATAGCATGAGTTTTTAAGATAATTGAGACTGAAAACCTTGTTTGTGCCAACCGTTCCGGCATTTACAGGCGACGAAAGCAGCCGGTAACCCCGGTAGGTAATACTGCCGCCGGTTATGTATCGCTGCACGTTTACAAATCCGCTGATACTGGCCGTGCCAGACATGGCGGCAATGGTGGCCGATCCTGTCGCGTCCGACTTTAGGGTAAGGTAGGCGGCAGAGGCGCTTCCGGCCGATAACGTTGCCGGACTGGTAACTGTAAGTACGCCGCTGCTGGATACCGCAAAATTTCCAACTCCCGCACTCATAGTCGCCGTGCCGCTGCCATTGAATGTTACTTTGTTAAATACTGTGCCTGCGGCGCTGTTGTCCTGTAGAATTTGCGATGCGCCGGAGAAGTACACCGTCCCTGTTCCGGCAGTAAACGTGCCGCTGTTTTGATAAGTGCTTTTGAGGATGACGCTTCCTGATCCGCACTTAAATGTTCCGCTGTTATTTTGGAAGACACCATTTACAGTCACGGTACCTGAACCGCAGTTAACAGCGCCAAAGTTTATTTGTAGAATATTTCCTACAGTTAAGCCTCCCGAGCCTAAAGTTATCGTGTTGCTGTTGTTTTGCAGTATATTGGTTAGCGTTATACTGCCCGATCCCTGGGTCACGTTGGTTGAATTCACCCAGTTATCCGACACCGTTATGGTGGGGTTATTGGTCGCAAGGTCAACCGTGCCTGTCCCACCCGTCGTCCAGTCGCTGCCAATCGTTAAGGCGCCGCCTATTAAGGTCTTGGTGCTTGCCCCGCCAAACGTGAGGTAGTCATAATTGTAATTATTAATGCCAAGGCCGCTGGTTCCGGTGGTGTACACGGTTTGCGTTCCGGAGGTGGCATCGTAAATAACGGTTCCCGCGCCTGCTCCGTTGTTGGTAAAGTCGACGGTAAAGCCCGTGGTAATGGGAGTTAAAATGGGCGCGTTGTTTAGTAATTCGAGCGTAGTGGCTGCTGTGCCGCTGTCCATTTGGAACAGTCCCAGCCCCGGATAGTTAGGGTCGCCCACGCCTTCGGAAAGCGGGTTGCTGTAAGTGGTGGTTTTAATTTGGCCGTATAAGGTCAGCTTATTGGCATCCAGCGAGAAATAAGGGTACACAATACCATCAGATGTGCTGTTGCCTACCGAATTTAAAACCAGGTTGCCGTTAATGGTCATTTGGGCTACCTGGCAGCTTACATTATTTACTACGCCGATGCCGGTATTGGGCATGGTGTTATCGCCGACATAGAAATTCTTGCAGCTAATAGTGCCTGTGCCGGCTAAAGTAGTATACTGGTAAAAGTTGGGGTCGTTATTTTGCGTTATATCGCCGCTCACCGTCAGTGTGCCGTTTACGGTCAGCGTAAAATTGTCATAAACCCCAAAGATGATCGATGCGCACGACTCAGCATCGGTAATGGTCGGGTCGTTCGTGTACGAGTTGACGGCTATACGTACAATATCGGCAGCACCGGGTACAGCCGTCGCGGCTACGCCGCCTACCTGCCAGTTGAGCTTGTTGTTCCAATTGTAAACACCGTTTGTCAGGCTCGTACCTACCCAATCATAGGTTGCAGCAAGGGT
>JAFDZK010000569.1 GCA_018267005.1 Bacteroidota bacterium | reverse complement strand
AAACTGAATTGATAATTAGCAACTTAATTCTCGCGCCGGCAGCATTCCGAACGCATTGCCCGGCTACCCTATACATTAAATATTGACGATACATTAAAAGCCATGCCTTGCGGGCATAAAAAAATATCATTTATTAAAATTAATGCGTTCAGATTAAAATTTTGTTAAATTTTTAATTTTTATAAACATTCTTTAAGAATATCTCAGCAGGTAAAATTTTCGTGTCAAAAGGCTTTGCTTTCGCGCTGACTTGGTAATTTTACTTTCAAATCTTCATACCTATGAACGCAGTGAATATTCCCCGCCTCGACCTGAACATGTATGTCAACGGCACGCCCGAACAACGCAAACAATTCTCCGACGATATAGGCAAAGCTTTTAACGACACGGGCTTTGTAACCATCACCAACCACAGTTTAAGCAAAGAGCTCATCGACAATTTGTATGCCCAGGTAAAGGCGTTATTTAACCTGCCCGAGGACACCAAGCTCAAATATGAGAAAGCTGAACTGGCGGGCCAACGCGGCTATACCAGCAAGGGCCGCGAAACCGCCAAGGGCTTTAAGGTGCCCGACCTGAAAGAGTTCTGGCAGATCGGCCAGACAGTCACCGACGGCGACCCCATAAAAGATGAATATCCGGATAATGTGGTCGTTGAAGAACTGCCCGATTTTAATTCGGTTACCCGCGAGGTATATCAAAAGCTGGAAGCCGATGGCAAGCACCTGTTGCGTGCTATTTCGGTTTATTTAGGATTACCTGAAAATTATTTCGACGACAAAGTGCACAACGGCAACTCGATACTGCGCACGTTACATTATTTCCCCATAACCGACCCGGATGCCCTGCCACCCGATGCTGTCCGCGCCGGTGCGCACGAGGATATTAACCTGATCACGCTGCTGATCGGCGCCAGCGCCGACGGCCTGGAGGTATTGACCCGCGAAGGCACATGGTTCCCCGTGAAGGCGCACGGTGAGGATGTGGTGGTAAACGTGGGCGACATGCTGCAGCGCCTGACGAATAACAAGCTGAAATCGACCACACACCGGGTAGTAAACCCGCCGCGTGAAGAGATGAACAAATCGCGCTACTCGGTGCCGTTCTTCCTGCACCCGAAATCGGATATGGATCTGACCTGCCTGGAATCGTGCGTCGACGCGCTTCATCCCAAATTGTACAGCGATATGACCGCCGGCGAGTACCTGGATGAGCGGTTGAAAGAAATAGGGCTGAAAAAATAATGCAGGTGTAGTGTATTATTATAGCCTGCAACACCCATATACACTGG
>JAFDZK010000568.1 GCA_018267005.1 Bacteroidota bacterium | reverse complement strand
GGATAATGCCGTACCGTACCATGGACAATTTTATTAACGGCGCGGTGCTCACTTTTAATAAGATCACCTCGTTAAAACACCTCGAGTATAACCTCGAGTCGTTAAAAGATTATGCACTGACTATAGTTGAAACAATAAAAGATCCAACCTTGTTGCTGGATAGTGACCTTCGGATACTTAACGTCAATACAAGCTATGTCAATTTTTTCAGAACGGAACAGCAACTTAAAAGAATAAGCTTCCCTGTTATCGTTCATGAGCTATGGAAGACCAGTAAACTGGATCAGTTCTTTAAAAAGTGCTTACAGCAAGACAGCGAGGTTACTTTCACCCACGATTTTCCGATGATAGGCACAAAAACCCTTACGGTAACGGCTAAGCCATCTGTTAATAAAGAAACAAACGAAACTTCGCTCGTAATGGTAATTATCATTCCAAAATCCTGATAAGTTGAAAGACGACCAAAATATAGCTTTAAAGACCGAGTTTTTTGACCAGCTCAGACAGCGGGCGCAGCATTTGCTCGATTCGAAACGGTTGGTACCGGATATACCGGAGCTGCTCGAAACGCAAAAGATATTCCAGGAATTGCAGATACACCAGCTCGAGCTGGAAATGCAAAACGACGAGCTGAACCTGGTAGCTTTGGAGCTGGAGAAAGAACGCGCCAGGTTTTTAAGCCTGTTCGAACTGGCGCCGGTCGGCTATGTCGTCTTGAACCGAAAAGGATCCATTATGGATGTCAACCAGGCCGGAAGCCGCCTGTTTGGCCTTCGTAAAGAAGTGCTCCTGAATAAAACCCTCGCCGGCTTCGTGTTTGCGGACGATACACCTAAGTTTAATAATTTTTACCGGAAATTGTTGAGCGAGCCCGGCGAGCAGCACTGCACGGCCAGGTTGTTCAAGTCAAGGGATTCGGCATTTTATGCGGAAATGCACGGCATTTGTATTGGGGGAACCAATGCCAATAGCTGCTATATCACTGTATCGGATATCAGTGAAAAAATGCGTGCCGAACTGGAACTTCAAAAGGCCACGCAGCGGCTGGATGCCGCGCTCAGCGCTTCGTCCACCGGGATGTGGGAGATAAAGTTGCCTTCAGGCGAGATTTACCTGGACGACTTCGCCAAATCCATCTTTGGGGTCAGGTATGGCTTTGACGGCAAATATTCATCGCTGATGAACCTCATCGACAATGCAGACCGCGAAACAGTCGATTTGGCGCTGCGCATTACTTTGGTGCGCGATAAAGACTTTAACGTCGAGTTTTGTGTGCATACGCCTGCGGGCGAACGTAAATATATCAATGCCCG
>JAFDZK010000567.1 GCA_018267005.1 Bacteroidota bacterium | reverse complement strand
CTGGCCTTGCTATCAGCCATGCCAGCGCGATGGTTGCGGGAACTACGTTATATTCTTTCGAAACCTCATCCAGCGCGGTTAAAATCAGCAAACCACGCTGATCCAGGTAACGCTTCATGCTTTCTCCCCGGCTGCTTTTGCCGAAATCATTTTCAGAACGGTATTTGCCCGTCAGGAAACCGGCGGCTAATGAATAGTAAGTGATCACACCAATGTTATTCGCTATGCATACCGGCTCTATATCGGTTTCATACCCCTGCCGGGCATACAGGTTATATTCCGGCTGTATGCTTTGGTATTGCATCAATCCGTTCTGTTGGCTTACCTGCAGCGCTTCGCTCAGCCTCGCGCCGCTGTAATTGGATGCGCCGGCTGCCCTTATTTTGCCTTGACTGATCAGTTCGGTGAATGCCTCCATGGTTTCGGCCAGCGGCGTTTCCTTATCATCGTCGTGCGACTGGTATAGGTCGATGTAGTCGGTTTGCAGCCGTTTCAACGACGCTTCGACTGCCTGCATGATGTATTTCTTCGACAGGCCCTTTTTCTCCGGAGCCATCGGTTTGCCCACTTTGGTCGCGATGATGAGTTTATCGCGCTTGCCGGTCCTTTTTATCCAGTTGCCAATAATGGTTTCCGATTCGCCGCCTTTATTGCCGGGCGCCCATTTTGAATATACGTCTGCAGTGTCGATGAAGTCGAAGCCGTTATCCGTGTAGGCGTCCAGCAGCTCGAATGAGGTCCTTTCATCGGCGGTCCAACCGAATACGTTTCCGCCAAAGCAGAAAGGTTTTACCTCGATGCCCGACGCGCCTAATTTTCGTTTTTCCATAGGTAATATTGTTATGCCGGTATTTGTTCTGCGAGTTCGTCAACCCAGCCGGAAAAATAGGGTTCGGTGCCGTCAATTCTTACCCAATGGCCGTGCTTGTCTTTGCCGATCAGGAGATGCAGTGTTCCGTCGATCGATCTAAAATCGTATGCTAAGCCGTAGTTGGCGTAGTGTATCGGTGTGACTATGCCGTCGATCAGGCTGTCCGAGCCGGTAAGTTTCGCTTCAAATTGTTTTTCCATAGGTTCAAATTTACTCAATACAACATTAGCGCAGATACCGATGTTTTAATTTTCAAACAGATCAATAAGCAAATAAATAGGATATTTTTGTCCAGTGGAAAACGTTACGCCCGACAAGCAGGTACTAATCGATATTGTAAACACCCAAATGCCCTTCGGCAAATACAAGGGCACGTTGATATGCGATGTGCCTGTGTACTACCTGGAGTGGCTGAAAAACAAAGGCTTCCCGCCGGGCAAAATGGGCATGATGCTATCCACCACCTACGAAATTA
>JAFDZK010000566.1 GCA_018267005.1 Bacteroidota bacterium | reverse complement strand
TAGATTTAAGTCGTCCTGCGGAAGACTTAAACCAGTTTGGGATTTGTTTCATCGGTTTCAGTTGTTACAGGTGTGAAAAGTTGAAACATTGAAACGCGCCCTCTCTCCGCGCGTCATTGCGAACCACGGAAAGGACTGTTGGGAGGGGTGGTGAAGCAATCTCTGAGCTGTGCCGCATTTGGAACGAAATTATCGATTAGCATGCGTAGAGATGGCCACGCTATCGCTCGCCATGACGGTTTTGGTGGTTTTGTTTCATCCGTTTCGGTTGTTACAGGTGGGAACAAGTGAAACACGTGAAACAGGACTTTTCTCATCACCATACCTTTGCCGCATTTATTCCGTTATATTCGTCAAGTCAAGCCTGGGACTATGGTTACCAAACTCCTTATCGCTATTGTATTTCTGTCACCGCTGGCCTTCTTGTCAGCCTGCACGTCCCATTGCGGCATCAGTCACGGCACGGTGGTCATCGCGTCGATGGATGCCGACAGTATCATCCTGGCTGCGGATTCAAGAGAAACAGATGTTTTCTTTAGCAGTAAAAAAGTAACTTTTGCCGATACCGCTCACAAAATATTCCACATCGGGCAAACCTTTTTTGCCATTGCAGGGCTCAGCGAATTGTGCACCACATCCACGCGGAAATTTGTCACTGACGTTTATGATACCGCAAAATCGATCAAAGAAAATATGCCGGTTGTTGAAGCCAGGCTTAGAAAAGCTTTGCAATCGGAGCTCGACTCGTACAGCATTAAACAGAAGCGGCTCCTTGCCGGGCATGATTATTCGGTGGTGCTGGACATTGCCGGGTATGAAAAAGGCATCCCGACCTTATGTCGGATCGATGCGGGCGTAAAGTTTGTTAACCTGTTTGCCAATCCGGTTCAGTCGTCTGCAAGTATAAGTGCCGGCCGAAAAATATTTGATATTGCGGGCATTTACGATCATATCTATGAGGTCAAAATCAACCTGGATAGCAATAAATTGCGCACAATGCGTCAACTGATCTCACTTGAGGCGCGGTATCATAAAGATGTGGATTCACTGGTACAGTATGTGGTTATTAAAAAGGATGGTTACCGTACCGGCACTGTTTCAGGCGTACAACGGTAAACGCAAATGATAAAATTTGTCATGCTGAACGATAGTGAAGCATTTGTTGTTGATCACCATTCATGACTGCCCCTTACTCGTCTAAGATTTAGCGCAGCGGACTTTTAAATGTAACGCAGTAGCTGAAGAACTCCGTTCGGGTTTGGAACGCAATCACAAATTGCCGGACAGCGTCTTTCTCTTTATGCATAGATTTAAGTCGTCCTGCGGAAGACTTAAACCAGTTTGGGGCTCT
>JAFDZK010000565.1 GCA_018267005.1 Bacteroidota bacterium | reverse complement strand
TTTCCTTGTATTCAAACCCGGCATGGTCCGAGCCGATGGCAATTCTTAAGTTATTCATGCCCAAATCTATCAGAAAATTTGAGCAATGAAAGTAAAGATTTTGTTAGGACCTTTTATTACTCAATGATTGTTAACTCATTACGTTTTTTGCGCCTTTTTTCCACCAGGGCGGCCACGCTGATACTGAGCTCATACAACAACAGCAACGGGATGGCCACAACCGTCATGGTTAGCGCGTCGGGCGTCGGGGTCACGATGGCGGCAATAATGAGGATAACCACGATAGCATACCGGCGCGTGCTGCGCATAAACTTGGGCGTCAAAATGCCGATGTTAGCGAGGATGTATACCAGTATGGGCATTTGAAACACTACGCCGGTGCCGATAGTCAAGGTACCTACCGACGAAATATAAGAGTCTATGCTAAATAAATTGTTAATGGTGTTGCTTACCGTGTAACCGGCCAGGAACCTGATAGACAAGGGCGTAATAACGAAATAGCCGAACAGTACACCGATGATGAACAGCGACGATGCGTAAAACACGAAGCCGCTGGCTGCCTTGCGCTCCTTCTCGTGCAATGCCGGCCGTATAAAGCGCCATAATTCAAACAACAGGTAGGGGATACCGGCGATCAGGCCGATCAGCAGGGACGAGTTGATCTGTAAATTAAACTGGCCCGCGAGCTCGGTATTGATCAGGCTTACGTTGATCTTGTCGATACAAAAGTCGGACGCTTTAAAATGCGGCCAGGCCACGTTGTTTTCGAGGAAGTGCCCGACGTTGCACATCATCCGGTAAGTCCAGAAGTCGACCTTGCTGGGCGCCATGATGACATGGTCGAATATAAAATCATAATAAACAAAGGCCAGGATGCTGAACACGACTATAGCCAGCGCCGAGCGCACCAAGTGCCATCTCAGCTCTTCCAGGTGGTCGAAAAAGGACATCTCGGCTTCCAGGTTCTTGCTTTTATCCTTGATGGACTTGATGATCTTGTCGCTTAGCTTACTCATTATCGTATTAAAACGGCATCTCGCCGTTAGGGGTGCTATTTACGATTAAATTTGTTATCGAAAGGTAAATTATTCCGAATATTCGAAGGTTTCCATGAATTTGGTGGTAAAATTACCCGCCCTGAAGTTAGGATCCTTTAACAATTTCAGATGAAAAGGAATGGTGGTCTTCACGCCTTCTATCACGAACTCGCTCAGCGCGCGTTCCATGGTGGCCAAAGCTTCTTCGCGGGTTTGCGCCACGCAGATGACTTTGGCGATCATCGAATCGTAGTTCGGCGGGATCACGTAGCCGGCATAAACATGGGTGTCGATACGCACACCATGACCCCCGGGTGAGTGGAAATTGGTGATCTTTCCCG
>JAFDZK010000564.1 GCA_018267005.1 Bacteroidota bacterium | reverse complement strand
GTACCGCCACGACAAATTGGCTTCGCTGAGGCACGACCACAAAATTGCCGTAAACGAAGGATTTATCCTGGGTGCGAAATTAGTCCGGGGCGCGTACATGGAAAAAGAGCGCAAACGCGCGGAAGAGTTGGGCTATCAGTGCCTGATCCAACCCGATAAGGAATCAACCGACAGGGATTATAACGATGCCCTGCGTTTTTGCACGGACAACATTGATAACCTGGCGGTTGTGGCAGGTACACATAATGAGGCGAGCTGCCGCCTGCTGGCCGATCTGCTGAACGAAAAAAGCATTGCGCACGATCATCCTCACGTATACTTCTCCCAATTACTAGGCATGAGTGACAACCTGAGCTTTAACCTGGCTGACGCAGGCTATAATGTGGTTAAATATGTTCCGTATGGACCGGTGAAAGCGGTGCTGCCATACCTGTTCCGCCGTGCACAGGAGAACACCGCTATCGCCGGGCAAATGGGCAGGGAATTGAGTTTGATCATGGCGGAAAGGAAGAGGAGGAAAGCCTAAAGCCTTATTGCGTCCGTATCGGCAGGTATGTAACCCAAAATACGGCTCATCGTAAGTATCTGTCCTTTATGATGAAATTCATGTGTGATAACGTGGGTATAGAGCTGCAGCGGACTGAGCGTCATTGAAAAACCGCGGTGCTTGATCAACGCCGTGAAAGGCTCTTGAAAACTGTCTTTATATTTCAAAGAACTCAGCCATAAAACCGTTGACTTCCTCGAATAGGGACTTCACCTCGTCCAGACTTTTGATGTCTTCGGCTTTATAAAATGGCGCATTTCTGTCCAGCCCGAAATTATTGATCCAACTGATATAGGTATTCACATTATGCACCAGCAGATCGGCTATGCTGGAATTATTAAATGCGCCAACAGGCTGATAAAGTTCTTCCGGCTTCATAGTTTCGCAATAGGCCAGCAAAGCGCCCCTTGCGCCTTTGATCTCTTCGTATTGCACTTTAAATAACTGATCCATATAAATAATGCTATCTCTGCGTTCCCTGTGCCTTCTTCGTGCTCTTTGTGGTGAAAAAATAACCACAGAGAGTCCCAAGTTTTTCACGGAGGGCACAGCGCCTATAATAGCCCTTCCCGTTTTATAAAATCCCGTATCGTATCCGGGGCCGCCATCAGGTAGGTTTGTATGCCCAGGGCTTTGGCCGGTTCCAGGTTGGCGGCGATATCATCGATAAACAAAGTTTCCTCCGGTTTCAGGTTGTTATCCCTCAATACTTTTTCAAAAATTGCGGGATCAGGCTTGCGGATACCAATGAAGTGTGAATAGTAGGTTTTTTCGAACAGGTGATCATTATTGTCAAAACCGAATTCTCGATTCAGGTAATCCATGATGAAATTGTAATGTAT
>JAFDZK010000563.1 GCA_018267005.1 Bacteroidota bacterium | reverse complement strand
ATTGACCTGGCCGTTTTAGCTGGCTTCGAGCCGGCGGGCGTAATATGCGAGATCGTAAAAGAGGACGGTGAAATGGCCCGTCTGTCAGACCTGGTGCAGATAGCAAAGGAATTTGATCTGAAAATTATTTCGATCAAAGACCTTATTGAATACCGCCTGACAGCAGAGACACTTATCCACAAGGAAATATCAGTAAAAATGCCTACCGAGTGGGGCGATTTTGATATGATCGCTTATACGCAGCTCGATACCGGCGAGCATCATCTCGCGCTGGTAAAAGGCAGTTGGGAGCCGGGCGAACCCATTTTGGTGCGTGTGCACAGCTCGTGCGTTACGGGTGATATTTTCGGCTCGTGCCGGTGCGATTGCGGTCCCCAGTTGCACAAAGCGATGCAGATGATAAGCGAAGAGGGCAAGGGAGTTGTCGTTTACATGAACCAGGAGGGCAGGGGCATAGGCCTGATCAATAAGTTAAAAGCCTACCACCTGCAGGAAAACGGATTAGATACCGTGGAGGCAAATTTGAAGCTCGGCTTTAAAATGGACCAGCGCGATTACGGCATTGGAGCCCAGATACTCCGCAGCCTGGGCGTTTCAAAGATGCGGCTAATGAGCAATAATCCCAAGAAGAGAGCAGGCTTAATAGGTTATGGCCTTGAAGTGGTTGAGAATGTGCCGATCGAGATCAAACCAAATCCGCATAACGAGGCTTACCTGATAACAAAAAGGGATAAGATGGACCACACCATCTTGCTGGATCACTGATCGTCGTCCCCCGGACTTTCGCTTTCAGATTTGCCGTTAGACTGGGGATTCTTTGGAGTTCCCGATGGCTTGTCGGGTGGCACGGGCAACGGGTTTGCCCGTTGTCTGTTCCCGTTGTGAAACATGTTTTTGATAAACTCGCCGAACGAGTCGAAGTCCCTCTGGTACAGCAACCCCAGGCCATTTACATATTGTGCGCCAATTTGGTCGATGTCGTTCAGTGTGGTACTGTTCAGCAATTTATAAGAATAACGTGCGTTTAACGAGCCATTTTTTAGTATAAGATACTGTGCGCTGAAATCCTTGTACAGGTTGTTGAAGTTGGTATTGAACAGGCTCGTGTTGTTGTTGAAAAGGTTGGCGCTGCCGGTATTGTTGAACAAGCTTCCGCTTAATACAAATCTTTCATTAAATAGGCGCAGTGAGGCGCTGGCATCATTGAACGACCGGATGTTCAGGTCGAGGTTTTTGATGGCGTTGGATTGCGAGATCACCGAATTAAGTTTGTTAAAAGCAAATTCGCTAACAGCTTCGCCGGCCGTACCAACGGCTTGTTTTGTAATGTCATTACCTGTGCCCGATGAAAAATTTCGCCGCACGATAATGCTCAAGGCCTGCTGGCTCC
>JAFDZK010000562.1 GCA_018267005.1 Bacteroidota bacterium | reverse complement strand
GGGTCTTTGCCTTCGATCCGGTCGGTAAAGCCGGTTTTGACGTAAATATCCGGTGTTACCCCGTTCTTCTCAATGTCTTTTCCATCCAGCGTAAAACAGCCCCAGGCGGGTATTCGGTAAAAAGAGCCGTCGACCAGCCCTTTGCCGCTGGTAAAGATGATCCACCGATAAGTTTCCGTACCGATGATCTTCCCTAACCCAAGCGCCTTAAACCCGGTCGCGGTCATTTCGCCGTCGCTTAAGGTTTGTTCGTTCACCAGTAAAATTATCGGCTTGGCAGACGGCGCGAAATTAGGCTGCTGCGTCTTTTGGCCGCCGCGGTATTGCCATTGCAGGTATGGCCGGCGCGAAAGAAACTGCAGCACCGGGTCGTGCACATTGCCGCCGGTATTGTATCGCAGATCGAGTATCAGCGCATCCTTTTTATAAGCGTCGTCCACCATGTCTTCCAAAAAATTCTGCAGGGCATCGGTACCCATATTTTTCATGTACACATAAGCTATGCGGCCATTACTTTTTTCGGTAACCATTTTGCGGTTATTTTCAATCCATTCATCGTACAGGTTCCCGACAAAATCGCCGTCTTGTTCCGGATGCAACTTTACGGTAACCGTTTTGCCCTGCCGGTCGAAGTTCAGTTCCATTTCCTTTTCGAGCGATGGTTTGGTGAAATAAATATTCCTGTCCTGTTTCTCGTCTACCGCTACACCGTTAACTGCCTTTAGCCGGTCGCCGGGCTGTATATCGACACCAAACTTATACGCGGCCGACGTTTTCAACAATGCCTGTACTTTGTATGGGTCGTCATTGTCGAACACGATACCCGTTTCCATAGTACGGTAATGCAGTGTCTTATTTTCCTCCGGCCCATTAGAATAAAACCCCTGGTGCGATGAATTGAGTTCGCCTAGCAGGTCGTTCAACAACAGGCGCAGATCAGCGCGGTTGTTCACATAAGGCAGGAAGACTGCGTACCGGTCGTGCATTTTTTTCCAGTCAGTGCCGTGGAAGTTTCCATCGTAGTAATTCTCGTCCAAACCCGCCCAGGCCTCGTCGAACATCTGCTTAAATTCGCCGGCCATATTGCGGTCGAACTTAAAGCCGATATCGATCTTATCCACCTTGTTGCCGTCGAGATTGAGCGTGTAAATATTGCCGGCACTGAGCACGTAATATTTATCACCTCCCTGGACAAGATCAAAACCAAAGTTTTCGCTTCCGTTCACCTTTTCGGTTTTGCTGTCTTCAAAAGGTTGTAACAGGGTGCGGTAAATAGCCCATTTGCCGTCATCCTGGTCCGAAAGATAAAAGACGTACGTTTTATCGCCTTTCTGAACTACGTAAGGCGATCCCTGCCTGCCATATACACCGCTAACGCGTTCCAGGCGTTTCATCAGCTCTT
>JAFDZK010000561.1 GCA_018267005.1 Bacteroidota bacterium | reverse complement strand
CGCTTGTGGTAGCCAAGTCTACTTCGCTTTCTGCCCAGCACGGGTTGTTGATCAAAAACCGTACAGCATTTGAAAACTCCCGCAAGATCAGCACCATTGTTTTTGATAAAACAGGTACGCTGACCGTTGGAAAATTCGAGGTAGCCCGGGTGGTTGTTATAGATCATCAAAGTAATGACAAAAAGCAAAATGAAAACGAACTGTTGCGAACCGTAGCAGCGCTGGAACAAAATTCAGAACACCCGATTGCCACCGGAATCCTCGCCGAAATAAAAAAACGTTCATTAAGCATTCCCGAAGTAAAAGATTTTAAGGCGATCACCGGTCAGGGTATTGAGGCGTTGGTAGAAGGCAAGCAACTCAAAGTCGTCAGCCCCGGCTATTTAAAAGAACACGAATTTTCCGAACCTGAAGACTTTGTCGCTAACGGTAACGAAACAGTTGTCTTTGTCATCATCAATGAGATATTATATGGTTATATCGCATTATCGGATACCATTCGCCCGGAATCAGCTGACGCCATACAGACGCTGCATAACAATGGCATTAAATCATTGCTGTTAACAGGAGATAACCAAATGGTGGCGGAAAGCGTGAGCAACCAGTTAAAAATGGATGGTTTTTTTGCTGAAGTTCTGCCACATCAGAAGCTGGATAAAATCAAAGAATTGCAGCAAAAAGGTGAGTTTGTTGCCATGACGGGCGATGGCGTAAATGACGCCCCCGCGCTGGCGCAGGCAGATATTGGGATAGCCGTAGGCTCCGGCAGTGACATTGCAGCGGAAACTGCAGGTATTGTTTTGGTTAACAGTAATCCAAAGGATATTGTTAGCCTGATATTATTCGGAAAAGCGACTTATCGTAAAATGATTCAAAACCTGGCCTGGGCTACGGGTTATAATGTGGTCGCATTGCCGCTGGCGGCAGGCGTGCTGTATAATCAGGGGATTGTTTTGAGCCCGGCAGTGGGAGCCGTATTAATGACGGTCAGCACGGTTGTTGTGGCTATTAATGCCAGCTTGTTAAAAGTAAAGACTTAGTACAATACGATATAAATTTTTGTCCGAATAGTATAAAATAATAAAAGCGTACTTCCTTACCTTGTCGCAGTAATAACGTGAAATTTATTGCACTATCTTTAAAAAATAAAAGTTTAACACATAATGAAAGCGATCGCTGTTTTCCTCACCGTATGTATCTTGTTGGTATCCCCAATGTCGCGGATGGCAAATACTTTGCATACTCAGGTACATGCGTCCTGCTACAAAAAAAGTGCGTACAAGGCTTGCGGTAAGCATCAAAAGCAGGCTTCAGATAACAGTTGTTCCAAAGGTACCTGTAATGCAATGCTATCTTGCAGTGCCTGCGGGTTTAGGATTATTCAATCTGTTTCCCTTTCACCAGCAATCATTGAT
>JAFDZK010000560.1 GCA_018267005.1 Bacteroidota bacterium | reverse complement strand
TTAAAAGCTTCGACAAAGTAGTAGCGCACTGGGCCGCCAAAGGATATAAAACAATTGCCGTAGCCATTACTGCGAATGATGTAATAACAATGGTCGGCGTTGTTGCGCTGGTTGATCCGCCTTTGGCCGATTCCAGTAAAATGATAACAAGAATAAAGGAACTTGGAATTAAGGTAAAAATGCTAACCGGCGACGCCTTGCCGATAGCTAAAGAGATTGCTTCGCAGGTCGGAATAGGCGACCGTATCGTTGAAGCCGTTATTTTCCGAAAAGAACCGAACACACCAAGGGCCGATCATATTATTACCCGCCATGATGGTTTTGCCGAGGTGCTTCCGGAAGACAAATATAATATTGTAAAAACTCTCCAAAACCATGAGGAGATAACGGGCATGACCGGCGACGGGGTTAACGATGCACCTGCTTTAAAACAAGCGGAGGTTGGCATTGCGGTCAAATCTGCTACTGATGTAGCCAAACAGGCTGCGAGTGTAATCTTACTGCATGAGGGGTTGGAAAGCATTATAAGCCTGATCACCGTTGGCAGAACTATTCACCACCGGATTACTAATTGGGTCGTCAGCAAAATATCCAAAACATTGTTTACGGTCATATTTGTCTGCATTGCCTACTTCATCACCGGACAGTTTATCGTTGGGGCGTTTGATATGGTACTACTATTATTTATAATAGATTTTGTTACATTGACGCTGTCGACCGATAAGGTTAGCTACTCACAGAATCCAGAAAACTGGGAAATCAATCCTCTTGTAAAAAAGGGATTCATTATAGGATCTTTAAATATTGCGGAAGCTCTTCTATGGTTATGGGTCGGAAAGAGATATTTTGGAATTGTTGAACTTGGTGAATTGCACTCATTCGGTTTTGCTATTTTATTTTTTACTGGGATTTCCAATATACTTCTTATTCGAACACCGTTGAGGTTTTATGAACAGCCGATTAGTAAAACGTTACTATATGCCATCATTGCTGACGCGGCCTTAGTATGGGTTATCCTGTCAGTCGGATTACCTGGATTTAGTTCACTTCCAATGTTGATTATTGTAGTAAGTGCTTTGTATTTAATGTTTTGTGCTTTTTTTATAAACGACTGGATTAAAACGAAAATAAGCTGGACATTTTAGCCTTTGAAACCTATTTCAATACTCCGATACGAGTTGTAGTTGACCATGCTTATTGTGGGTCAAGGTTTTGCTTGAATAAATAAGAAGCTGCTTTTTGAGGCAGCTTCTCATATATCGATCACGGGTTTTACCTTATTCTTGTTGCTGGAAAACGTTGTTAAACCGTGTCCCGTCAGGATAATAACCTGTGATGATGAGCTTACCATCAACGAGATTAACAATCGCGCGCGAGATATCTTCAGCGCTGTTCACCGGCTGTTTGTTGACGGCTGTAACAAC
>JAFDZK010000055.1 GCA_018267005.1 Bacteroidota bacterium | reverse complement strand
GAATAACCTGTAAATAAAAAGGAAAATAAAACGAGATATATTTTTTTCATACAATACGTTGTGGTGCGCAAAAATAAGACGATTTGTCCTACGAATTATTACATTAGTGCTGAAAATATTGCCAATACCTGACCATATCGTTTATAGATGGCATCCGAAAAGATCATTCGCGAATTTAAATATAACCGCACGCAGGCGCTTACGGCCGCTTTAGTGACGGTTGTGGTTATCGAGCCTCTGAACAAGGGTATTACCCAGGGCATACAATTTCACGAGTATTATTGGTTTCCGCTGTGCGTTTTCGCGGCAGCGATCGTGTTCTGGAACTTTATCCGCGTCGGTGTACTCTCGCTTGCGGGCAGGCCGGGCATTGTCTTGACCAATGAGGGTATAACCCTTACAGAATTGGGATACAATATCGAATGGCAGGACATCGATGGGATCGATTTGGTCGAAAACCCGGGCAAATATACCAGCTATAGCCTGGTTATTTCGGTAAAGTATGACTGGAAATATATAGGCGCAATCCGTAACCCGCTATTACGTTATTACAGGTGGTATACGAAGGACTACTTTGGCAATACGCCTTTTTCTATCAACCTGAATACGCTGCACGACGACAGCGGCGATGTTTACGCCGCAGTAGAAAACTGTTTTCATAATTATAAGAATACCGGGATTTATGGCTGATGACATAGAAAAAGAAACTTTTGATTTCAGTCCGCTGAAACCCATACTCCTGTTAGTATTTGTTCCGGCAATTTATTTTTGGTTTACCAGGAACCTGAGTTTTCTTGGTTTCATTTATAATCCCTATGTGCAACTCGTAACTTATGTACTTATTTACTTTTTATGGAAATACCTGCACGTTACCTATTTGATGCTGACGTTGAAACCAGCGGTTGTTTTGACGAATGAATCGATCGCTATAGCACAAGCCGGATATACTATCGAATGGAAGGACGTTAAGGATGTCTTCCTGTCAAGCAGCGGAGGAGCGAATATGCCGTTTATGCGGCTCAAAAATTATTATATCACCATAAGAGTACGTGAACCGGAAAAATATTTCGCCCAGATCAAAAATCCTTTCACACGGGCCTTTCGCTATTTAACACGTAATTGGCGGGAAACGGGCGCTTTTGAAGTCGACCTTTCGTTAGTGCGCGGGGATGAGGATGAGATATATCACAGGGTTTTAAGGTATTACCAGAATAACCGGGGGTTTTAAACCGAAAATGAAGTCCTTTTTCATAACCATGATCATTTTATGTTTAACAGGCTCCTGCCTGGCACAATCATATTATGAAAAGCAGGATTCTGCCATCAATCAAGATATTAATAGATTAACACAAAAAGGGGTCGACACGATCTGTGTTTATAAAAGCTACTGTGTTGGTTGTCTTTTAGTATTATACTCTAGTCATGATACAATTTGCCGGCGCCAACCTTATGCTAACGAAACTTATTTTCTTTGGAAGCATAATAGCGTTACTGCATTTACCAAGAAAGACTATTGCTTTACTTATGATACCATTGCCATAAATGCCAATGCACTTTGGTCTTTTTATTCGTCAGCCAAGAATCAAATTAGCTCTAAAAAAATAAAAGATGCAGAAATAAGAGTCATCGAGCATGGCAAAAAGACCACGAACTACGTTATGGTAGATCATGATGAACACGAAGATATTTTTTTGGCAATTGGCGGAGTATACAAGAAGCTATTTTTGACAGAATTCCCATTTGAAAAAATAGTGGATCACCATTGGAATATTAATTATACCAATAACTGGAACACGGATACAAAAAAGTTTCAGGTTCTTTTAGACGAGCTTATTCACATCAATGCTGGAAAATTGAAAATTGTAAAATGACAGGCTTACGAAGTTTTCAAAACTTCGTAAGCCTGATTTCACTTAAAACTCCACATGCGCCCTTATGCCCAATACATTCACCGGGCCGCGGTCGGCGTTATAGGCCGGGTGCAGGACGAACTGGTAATCGGGCGTTATCCAGAATTTCTTTTGATAGACGTTAACCTTGTAATATAACTCGGCTATCATTTCGG
The DNA here is from genome assembly GCA_018267005.1 of Bacteroidota bacterium. Taxonomy (GTDB): domain Bacteria; phylum Bacteroidota; class Bacteroidia; order Sphingobacteriales; family Sphingobacteriaceae; genus Mucilaginibacter. The sequence goes on along the minus strand of JAFDZK010000055.1, from coordinate 16,425 downwards.
GTGAATAATTTAGTTTTCCATCACCGATCAAAAAACCATAACCCCCGGCGGCAAGGTAATCCCTGTGGTCGGCGGAAAGGCCATTTACGATAAACGCCAGGCCGAACTCGTCGTCAGCACGGTTCCATGAGGTACCTTTCAGCATGCCTCCGAAAGTGAGCGACCGGTCTATTTCAGTAAAGAACCATGTTTCGGTGTGACCGTCGTTCCAGCTTGCTTTGGCGAATACGCCGAAATTTTTGCTCAGGTACTGGTCGGCATTGATGCCGAAGCCATACTTATGCCGGCCGTAGGCCCAGGTGCTGTCTACATTGGGCGCCGAAGGATTTTGATTTATAGCCTCCCTGTAGTTCCCGAATTTGCCGTTGTTCAGGAACCCCAGTAACCTCAATGTTCCTTTTTCACCGCCGATGGTATAACGTTTCTCATATTCGATGGTTTCGGTATTTGCTTTGCCAATTTTGGCGTCCCACACCGATTGGTTGGGCATCGTAGTAACCATCGTAAAGGCAAAACGCAGCGTCCAGGAGGGTTGGCCCAGCTCGGCGGTAGCGCCGTAAACATATCCGCGCGTGTTGGCCGGGTAGTCCCAGGCGGCATTGTCCATCAGCGCCCAGTTAAAAAACTGCGTCCGCGGGTCGTGGCTGAATTCGTTATTATCAAAAAAATCGGCCATGCCGAATTTGCCGATGACGAAGGAGAAATAACGCTTGCTTCTTATGCCGGCCAGTTGGTTCAGTTCGTCGTCAAGCGTATCCTTTTCATTGCCCCACTCAAAGTTCTGCTTAAAATATAGCCGTGCAATGTAAATTTTGTTTTGTGTGCCGCCTACCCTGAATGTTTCACCGTTCGGAAAGCCAGCTACGCCCAGCGTCTGGCTCAGGCCAGCCCCGCCCGAAAGCTCCGGGTTGAAATACGCTTCGGCGCCCTTCCATAGGCGAGTACCGCCAAAGAAAGTGGAAGTGATAGAGGTTTGGGTCTCTTCGGCGGTTATCAAACTGTTCCTGCCGGAATAGGGCGCGCTAAAAGCCGGCTTAAATTGTGTGATGATGGTTTGCTGGAAATGGAAATTGGTGCGCCCGGTTTTAACGGTGTCCTGGGCGCGGGCAATTTCCAGTATGGATGTTATTAATAAAAAGTTAAGTATAAATTTTTTCATAAAACCGGGGCAAAGATAGGCTTGCGGTATTAAAAATATGTTAACTAATAACAGCTCTGTAAACAGGAAAATCCGGTATAAATTTTAGGGTAACCTAAAATGTGTTTAATCAGTTAGTTCCTCAAAAAACTGTTTAAGGTATTGCTCCATAAAAGCATGTCGTTGTTCAGCCAATTGTTTGCCGGTCGTGGTATTCATCCTGTCTTTCAACAGCAACAACTTTTCATAAAAATGGTTGATGGAGGGAGCTGAAGAGTTTTTATACTCCTCTTTGGTCATATTCAGGTTCGGTTCTATCTCTGGATTATATATCTCCCTCCCTTTGAAGCCGCCGTAGCTGAAAGCCCGTGCTATGCCTATTGCTCCCATGGCATCCAGGCGGTCGGCATCCTGTACAATGGCTAATTCTTTCGAGTAGAATTTCGGCTTATCGAAGCCTGCCTTAAAGGAAATATTCCTGATGATCTGCTGCACATGCTCGATAGCCTGCGGATCGACCTGGATCGACTTTAAAAATTTACCGGCGGTTTTAGGTCCGATCTCTTCATCGCCGTTATGAAATTTGGCATCGGCAATGTCGTGCAGCAGGGCAGCCAGCTCAACTACCAGTAAATTACAGCGTTCGGTTTCCGCTATCTTCCTGGCGTTGGTCCAAACACGATGGATATGCCACCAATCGTGACCGCCTTCTGCATTTTTTAGCGTTTCCCTGGTAAATGAGACGGTCTTCTCTACAATTTCGGCGTGTTGATATTTTTGCATTGGTGCAAAAATACAATTTAGGCTGAAGCAGAATTACTATTTATCGTTCTCAGCAGACCGATGTCGTCATTCGCAATGATATCTTCCGGCGTCGCTTCCAAAATATCAGCGATATGAAAAAGTCTGCCTACCGTGATCTTCGTCTGTCCAAGTTCGATTTTGCTGTAGGCATTTTGCGATATTCGCAATCGTGCTGCCAGGTATTCCTGTGTGTAATTACGGTATTCGCGTATTTTCCTGACGTTCGCGGCTATTCTTCTTTCTGTCACATCGGGGCTGTTCTTCATAATACAGCGTATTTAGTAATTGGTATTTCCTATACCAACGACAAAATCTCATGTGCGGATTTTAACGATTGCGTTATTTATTGCGCCGGCCCATAATTGACGATCACTGTCGGCAGCAACGTAGCGGAATAAAGCGGCGTTTGGTCTCGCGCTATAATAGGCTTGCGCATTTTGTAATAAGTGTACATAGCTGCCTGTTCCGCTTCACTCTCTTTTTCAGGCGCAGTAAATTTTACCTGGAAGGGTATGACAAAATCGTGCTCCTTTTCCTTAAAAGGGATGATCCATTTGTGGCTCGATTTTTTAAGTGCGTCCACCAGCGGGCTTGCCAGCGCAACGTCATCGGCATAGTAGATCACCACGTTTTTGATGGCGCCCTTTTCATCGGCTGAAAATTTGAATATGACAATACCCGACGCCCTTACTTTCATTATTTCAGGCGACAGTTTCACGCTATCCCTGAAAAACTGTGCCATCACCTCGTTGCCTCCCTGGAACGGGAATGTGGGTTTGTCATCCTGCGCAAAACAGCGAACGGAAATCAACAGCGCTATCGACAATAGTATTTTTTTCATAGTTTTTGAATCATGAACACCGAACATCGAATATCGAAGTAATGAGCACTTCATCATTCATTATTCATGATTCGATGTTCGTTATTCTATTTCAGCTCCCTGCGACTGCCTTCATACAACTCGTATTCCAAAAGGCGGCAATCTAACTTACCGTTATAAAATTCTATTTTTCTTTTGGCCTGTAAGCCGATCTTTTTGGCGAGATCGGGGTTCCCGGTGAAAATATATCCGTAATAGCCTTTACATTCCTGCTTCATAAAATCGCCCATACGTTTATAGGTCGCCTCCAGCTTTGTGTGAATACCTAAACGCTCGCCGTACTCAGGGTTGAACATGATAACACCTTTTTCGGCGGGCACCTTCGTGTCTGCAAAATCACAAACGTCAAAATCGATCAAATGTTCTACACCGGCGGTTTTAGCATTGCGGCGGGCCACGTCAACTGCGTCAGCCGATATGTCCGTGGCAACGATCTTGAAGTCGAGCTGCTTTTTGGCTTTATCTTTCAATTTACGTCGTTCCGCAAAAAATACATCCTCTTCATAGCCTAAAATATGCATAAAGCCGTAGTTCATCCTGAAAAAGCCGGGACTTTTATCGGTAGCCAGTAAAGCAGCCTCGATTGCCAGCGTTCCCGAGCCGCACATCGGGTTAACGAAAGGGCTATTCCTGTCCCAGCGGGTGGCCATAATGGTCGCAGCGGCCAGCGCCTCAAGCATAGGCGCTTTACCCGGAATTTTGCGGTAACTGTGTTTGGCGAGCGTTTCGCCGGATGTATCGAGGAATACCTCCGCCTGGTCGTCCTGCCAGTATAAATGCACCACCGTCTTATTTTGTTCAGGGCCCGAATTGGGACGCATGCCCTTTTTGTCCTTTATGCGGTCGACGATGGCATCTTTAACCTTCACATTGGCGAAAAGCGGTGTAGTAATATGCGGATTGTTAACGTTGGAAGTTACCGAAAAATAGCCGGCAAAATCAATTATGGTCTCCCATTCGATCTTAACCAGTTCCTCATATAACTGCTGAGGATCAGCGGCAACGAAGCTTTTCAGCAAATAGATCACCTGGCTGGCGCAACGCAGGTTAAGGTTCAGCGCAATGCAGTCATTTATAGTGCCTTTCAGTTCTAAGCCTGTCTGGAAAATACGGGTGGGTTTAAAGCCTAAAGCCTCCGTCTCGCTTTGCAGGTACGGCGAAAGCCTTTTATTACAGGTGACGATAATTTTACTATCCGTGTGGAAAACTTCCATAAATTGTTGGCGAATTTATGAATTAAATAACCGCATTTAACCGCTCATGCATTAACTTTACATTTTAAATTTATCAGAAGATATGGACATAAAGGGTAAAGTACACGAGGTTGGTCCAACAACCCAGGTAACCGATTCATTAAAAAAGAGAGAACTGATCGTTGAATATATCGAGAATCCGCAATACCCCGAATACCTGAAATTCGAGGCTATACAGGACCGCTGCAACCTGCTTGACAACGTAAAGGTTGGCGATGATATAGAAATATTTTTTAACCTGCGCGGCCGTCCGTGGACGGACAAAAGCGGTAAAAAGAGCTATTTTAACTCGCTGCAGTTGTGGAAGATCAACGTGCTTTCCGGCGCCGGCAATGCTGTGCCCGAGTATGCGCCTCCGGTCGATCTGAGCTCGGCACCGGAAGAAGACGATCTGCCTTTCTAAATTGGCATAGCTGTTCGCAGTTGCAAAAACAAAAGGAGTTTTCGGATTGAAGGCTCCTTTTGTTTTTATTTTTATTTCGGACTGATTTACTGTAAACTTACCCGGCAACTCAACTGCTCTTTTTTAACGCCGCTTACCGCCCTGCTTTACCTGCAACAGGCAGATGCCGTTCAGGCCCGGCGCATAGCTTTTGCTGAAGGAGCCGCGGCAGATCAAATACCGCCGGCAGGCTCAGGCTAATGACAAAATCGAAACCAGGTTTTACTAAATATCTTTCATTGTGCCAAGGCGTTGAGATTTGCTTTAAAAATAAACAAGCAATTCAATGTCAAGGCGTTAAATTTATCCGGCGATATGTTAAAAATTGTTAAATCGGGCGCTTTTAAGGCAATTTCCGATATTTTTGTTACATACAATGAAGAAGAAAAGTATAGGCCTGGTCGTCGGTTTGATGGGTTTTGCGCTGTTGGGGGTGATGTCGGTGCAATTATATTTTTTACGTCAAACATACCAGATGCAGTCCGACCTGTTCGACCGCTCGGTAAATGATGCATTGAACAACGTGGTCACTAAACTGGCCAAGCAGGATGCCATCAACTTTCTGAATAAAAAGGCACAGCACCTGGATGACCAAAAGAAACAGCGGGATAACCAGGCAACCTTTATCAGCAACACCGACGATCCGAAGAGAAAATTGTTCATGATAGCCAGGACGCCCGCAAAACGGAAGATGACCGCTCGCGAGCGCAGGCTGAGTTTGTTGCGCGACAGCCTCGAGCAGGTAATAGCCAACAATAAGCTGAATGAAGAGTTTTTCAATATGGCCCAGTCGGGTGAACTCAGGCTGAATATCAAATATGAGGAATATACAGACGAATTCGGCAATGTTCACCAGCGCATGACCGATCCAAAGATCATACAGGTGCCGTCGGCGCACCCTTTGGTTAAAAAGCCAGCCAGGTTGTACAAGTACGACACAGTATATTTTGATTATATCGATCCGCAGTTTGGCAAACAGGTTATCGCTGTTAAGCAGATCAACCCGTCGTGGCAGCGTGAGCAGGACAGGTTAAGGAATGAACGCCGGTTCGCCGAAGTAAAGAAGATGCTGGAAGCCGATTCACTCGAAAACCTTCGGCAGGGAACAAAGTCACAGGTGATCGAAAACCTGGCGAACGAATACCAGAAATCGGACGAACCCTTAGCCAAACGTCTCGATCCATTCTGGATCGATTCACTAATGCGCTTTGAACTGCACAATAAAGGCATTTTCCTGCCTTTCAATTACGTCGTGACTACCTTCAACAGTGATTCGCTGATATTTTCAAGCGCAATGTATTCCAATGGTCAAGCTGATTTTAAGGCTGCCAATACGTACCAGGTGCCGATTTTCAGTAAGGAGGTTATTAACGATCCGGGCAAGATCAAAATAACTTTTCCCCAAAAGAATTCTCTTATTCTCGAGAAAATGACGGCCTCGATGGCAACGGCCGGCGGTCTTTTGCTGGTGCTGATCTTCAGTTTCGGGTATACTATTTTCACGATACTCAGGCAGAAGAAGATATCCGAAATGAAGATGGACTTCATCAACAACATGACGCACGAATTTAAGACGCCGGTATCCACGATCATGATCGCCAGTGAAGCCTTAAGAGATAACGAGATCATTGAAGACAAAAGCCGGGTTTCAAGGCTGGCTAATATCATATTTGAAGAGAACCAGCGCCTTGGGAGCCATATAGAAAGGGTACTGAATATTGCCCGGATCGAAAAGAACGACTTTAAGCTCGACCTAAAGCGGATTGATGTAAATGAAATGGTAACAGCCGTGGTAGACAGCATGGCGCTTAAACTGCAAAAGCACCAGGCAAAAACCGAGCTGCACCTTGCCGCCGAAAATGCGGTCATCGAGGCAGATGAGCTGCACTTCTCCAACGTAATTTACAACCTGGTCGACAACGCGATCAAATATAGCTCGGATACGCCCGAAATAACCATCAGTACTTATAACCGCAACGGCCAGGTAGCCATCCGGGTAGCCGACAAAGGCATCGGGATGAGCCGCGACCAGCAAGCCAGGATATTTGAACAGTTTTACCGTATCCCGACCGGCAACCTGCACGATGTTAAAGGTTTCGGATTGGGATTGAGCTACGTGAATACCATCGTTAAGAAACTTAACGGCACCATAAGTGTTAGGTCGGAAAGGGAAAAAGGTTCGGAATTTGAATTAAAGTTTCAAACGACATGAAGAAAATTTTATTGGTTGAGGATGATCCGAACCTCGGTTTACTTTTACAGGACTACCTGCAGTTAAAAGGTAAATTCGAAGTTGTATTATGCAAGGATGGCGAGGAGGGCCTCCGGGCATTTACAAAACAACCTTTCGATCTATTGATTTTGGACGTGATGATGCCCCGCAAAGACGGGTTTACCTTAGGCAAGGAGATCAGGAAGATCAACGAGCATGTGCCGATTATTTTTGCCACTGCAAAGGGCATGATCGAAGATAAAACACAGGCTTTTAACCTCGGCGGCGACGATTATATTACGAAGCCTTTCCGCATCGAGGAATTGCTGCTGCGCATAAATGCCTTGTTAAAAAGAGCCAGTAGCGCCGACAAAAGCGAGGAGGAAAAGCAAACCCATTTTAAGATCGGCCGCTATGATTTTGACTACACCGCGCAAATGATATCCGCAGGCGATTTTCATCAAAAGCTCTCTACCAAAGAAGCTGAACTGCTGCGCCTGCTTTGTCTTCGCAAAAATGAAGTGCTTACCCGTGAAGAAGCCTTGCTAAATATCTGGCATGACGATAATTATTTCAACGGACGCAGCATGGATGTCTTCCTCAGCAAGATCCGCAAATATTTAAAGGACGACCAGAACGTCGAGATCATCAACGTGCACGGGCGGGGCTATAAGCTGCTTATTAATTAATGTCCACGCTGAGGATGGATATTATTGTCATTTTTCCGGGTATGCTGAATTGCCTGCCAACCCCGGAGATGAAAGACACCGCCGTTTATTTGACGATCTAACGGAATCTCAAACCCTCGCATAAAAAGGTTCCCGCGGCTTTTCCTGCATCCGTTTATCGATGGCTTCGGCCAGCCACTGGAAATATTCGCCCAGGAAGGGGTCGGGCGCTGTTTCGCGAATGTCGAGGAATAAAACCTTATACTTTTCCCACGAGGTAGTAACGTACGAGCCGAGGGTTTTATCAACCAGGTCGATATTGATCAGACGCTCGGCAACGATCATGCCCAGCGATTCCATCTGCTGGCTAAACTGTATAAGCTTTACCTGGTCTTCAGCCGGAGCGCTACGCATTTCCTTGTAAGTGGCGGGTACTTTATAGGTATTGATAAAATGCATGAGCTCGGCAAACTCGTGGCTTTGGAACTGGCGTAATACCTCCAGTGTCAGCCGTTCGCGGCGGTCACGCGCAGCGGCCCGTACCTGCGCCAGGCCGAATATGAGGGCTACGATGACGGACACGGCAAGTGCGATATTGGCAATATTGGCAATGAGTTGACTCGACATAGGCTATCCTATTTTTACTGACCATAAAAATAGGCATTGGATAAACGCTGCCAAAATATATAACCTGACCAATTTTTGCAGCCTTTATCTGCGCTACAGTTTGTGGGCGCCGGCAAATTGTTTTTCACCGGCCTCAACGGCTATTTGCAAATGATTTTCGCCGGGCGCTTTGGGACACGAGTAGCCGCCGCTAAACGCACAGTATGGGTTATTAGCCTTATTGAAATCGACCACTACTTCGCCGTCCTTGAAATCGGTGGCCTTCAGGTCGATGTAACGTCCGCCGCCGTAAGTGTCTTTTCCGTTGCTCTCGTCGGTAAAAGGGAGAAAAAGGTAATCCTTATACTGCGCCGTAGCGGACAGGGCAATATTTCGGTATACAGTCAGTTGCATGGGTTTACCTTTTAGCTCGAACTTCAGCAGCGCATAGCGAATGTATTGCCGGCCGTTACCGCTGAATACTGGCATCACAAATGCCGCTTCATTTAACAGCATTTCCGCTTTGGCCACCACGCGGTATGTGCTGTCGGCATCGTAAAAGCGAAGGTTTTGAAGGTCGGCTTTTGCCAATGGCGAGTTTTGGTCGGTTAAAAAATCGTCCTCATATTGCTGCCTGAAAGCCGCGATCTGCGATTTGTAGTCCTGGGCAAGTGAACTCAAACTGATTAATAAAAGCGGAATAATGAAATATCTTGCCATCGCTTTGTGCATAAGGTTAGTTTTGTTCCGTATAAAAATACACCGAACAGGGTTAATTAACAAATATCTCGTCCGCAAAAACCCATGAGGGTTTGCCTTTGGCGTAGTGCCAGGCCGGTAATTTCGCAATTGGTTTGGCTACGACTTTCAGATAACTAAGAGCCGACTCCTCGTGCAGTTTGCAGGATAAACCCTCGGCGACATTAGGGTCGTTCTTCTTCTGCGGCCCGGTTACCAGCGTGCTGATGAGCTTTAGATGCTGCTGATCGTTTCCGCCCCAAACCTGGATTTCCGACGGTAAAAAAATCTGCGCCCCGACGATTTTCAGGCAATTCAGTGTTACTGTCTGCGGCTTGATCGGCGTTTTGTAATGGAGCAGCAATTCCATATCCTGCTGCGTACCGAGCCACTTGTTATTACCGAAATCCATTCCGCCTAATTCGCCGTCTGTCAAAGTTTGCGCACCGTTTGCGGGATAGCGTTCATTCGTGGCTTTCAGCAGGGCGATGCTGTCGGCTTTAAAAGTATTCCGGAAGAATGAATAGCTTACGACGTCACTGGCGTACCAGCCCGCTTTACACGCGCGCATTTTAACGGTCGTATTCCGGCTGATCATCATTCCCGGCTGGTAAACGGGCGATTTAACGGTATCGGGATCGGTGCCATCGGTAGTGTAGTGTATCTGAACCCCTTTGATGGCATGTGTTACGACAAACGGTACCGGCTTGGAGAAAACAAATACCGTATTTTGTACGCGCGGCGGTATCAGCTTCATCTGCTTGCCATCGTCCTTATAGCCTTCGATGAAATTGATGTTTTTATTGGCAGCCTGTAGTTTTTGGACGTCAGCCTCGCTGAGCTCGGTGTTCCATATCGTCAATTCATTTAACGCCCTAAAAGCTTTTAATTGAGCAAGGGACTGGATATCGACCTTTGTGCCTGCCACAGACAACGAGCGTAAATATTTCAATGCTGAAAGGTCTTTTAATGTGCTCCCCGTGATGTCGCTAAAATTGAGGTTCAATGTGCGCAGGTTCTCAAACTGGGCGATTGTTTTCAATTCAGCATCTTTTACCGGCATCTTATCCAGGTCGAGTGATACTACTTGCTTTTTAATCGGTGCAAGGTCCTGCAGCACTTTGGGATTATAAGCATTCTTGTTATAAATGTCCACCGCTAAAGCCGGTGAGCCTTTGGCCAGCGCATAAACTACGCGGTAATTGTTGTTCAATTTTTTGACGGTATTTTCATCCGCAGCAGCAAAGTCATAACGATCTTCAACGGCTTCCGCAGGTTTCAGGAACCCGGCGGCAGCTAAGCGCAGAGAGTCCTTAGCGGGCAGACTGATCACTTTTTCTTTAAAGTCGGCGTTCTCCCTTATCCACTGGTATAGCACGGTCATTTCCGCTGCTGTTAGTTGAGGTTTGCCTGCCGGCGGCATGTGTTTCTTCTCCTCCTCGGGCATGTGGATGCGCTGCAGTATCAGGCTCACCTGGGGCTGACCCGGCACAAACAGCTTTCCGTCTTTGCCGCCTTTCAGGATCGCTTTTTCGTCGGTCAGCATCAGTCCGCCTTTGATCTTATCTGAATTATGACAGGCGATGCATTTATTTTCAAATATCGGCTGAACAACATCCTTAAAGACATAAGCCTGGTCGATGGGCACCAACGGCTTTGCGTTTTGCATTACCGGCGCCAGGATAAAATTATCACCATGCGTAATGCCTGCACCATAATGCCCGGCAATAAGCAGGAAAACAACTGTTACTATAGAAGCTGATCGTGCAATTTTAGCGTTATACCAACCCTTACTTCGTTCAAAATAGATCAGCGACGAGATAAATACGATGCCGACGCCAAACCATTTATGCCATTGCACATCGCCGCCCTCGTAGCCGGGTTCGCGCGACAGGAATAAACCCATAATGGCTGTTATAGCGGAAAAGATGGCGCCTGAAAGCCATAAAGCGCTGGCGAAATCCTGGTAAAATTTTTCCTCAGCAAAAGCCGATCGGAACCTGAAAAATTCCATCAGCATAGCCAAGATGAGCAGCACGATGGGAAAGTGCAGGATCAACGGGTGCACGCGTCCCACGGGCTGCAGCCAGCGCGGAATAGAGAGGTGGTCGCCGGCCAGCAGCAGGATGATAATGAAGATATTTAAAGCGAACAGTAGATTATCTGCAAAACCTTTATAACGGTCGTTGATCATGTAACGGCTGGCAAATAATTATACACGGGTAAATTTATACGGGTACACTTTGCCCGAATTCCATTGCGCGACATACAGATTTTCGTCCCTGTCGATACATACGTCATGCGGGTTACGGAATATCTTGTCGGCCTGGGCCATGGGCTGCAGCACACCGTCTTTATAAACCGGTTCGGTACCACCGATATTGGAAACCACTTTATTGTTTTTATCCAGTATCGTAGTAAAACCTGAATCGGCAGCATTCAGATCAGGTGATCGGAGTACAGCAGCATACAAGTAATCGCCCTTGATAACCGGGCGGCATACACAAGCGCCGGGCAGCTTGATGATCTCGATCAGCTTACCATCCAGGCTGAAGCGTTTAAAGCAATTGCGTGTACGGTCGGTAATGAGCAGGGTAGAAGTCCCATTGCGCCGGTCGATCAGGATGCCATGCGCATTGTCAAAATGCTCATCGCCATCACCGCGCCCGCCGAAATAGTTTTTCAATTTGCCGTCCTTGTCGTAATGAGTAATGTATTGTGCACCGTAACCGTCGGCAATAAAAATATCGCCGTTGGTATCGATGGTCGTTTCCGTCGGAACAAACTCTTCGGCCTTCTTGTAAACTCCGGTTTCCAGCGGTACGTCGATAGTCATCAATAGTTTACCATCGATGGTGGCTTTATAAACCTGGTGCTTTACAATGTCGGTAATGAACAGGAATTCGGTGCCGTTTTCGTTGACGAGCGTCAAACCATGCCCGCCCGGAAAATCATGCCCCCAGGTGCCGAGCAATTTACCCGAGGTGCTGTAAATAAGCACGTTGTTTTTGGTCTCGTTGGTCAGCAGCAATATCCGTCCTTTTTTATCCTGCACCATCTCGTGGCAGTCGTTCACCGGGTTGATATTCGGGTCGGCCTTGCTCCATTTGTTATCCATGCGGTAACGCATGTTGCCGTGCCCGTAAATAGGACCGTCATTTTTGGCGAACAGATCTTTCGCAATAAAAAAACTTGCCGAAACCAGCGCCGTTTGCTTAATAAAACTTCTTCTTTCCATACAGTACTTATTTATATCTATAGTCACCTCTATTTTTGCCTCGCCTAAATCCTTTCCAAAGAGAGGAGTTTAAAGTATTACTCACCCTCTCCTTTGGAGAGGGCCAGGATGACAACTTAGGAAATAATATCGTGAACCACATTCCCGGCTACGTCAGTTAAACGGTAGCGACGTCCAAGGCTTTTAAAGGTTAATTTGGTATGATCGATGCCCAACTGGTTAAGCACCGTGGCGTGAAAATCGTGCACATGCACCGGGTTCCTGACAATATTGTAGCCGAAATCGTCTGTTTCGCCATACACCAGGCCGGGCTTGATGCCGCCGCCTGCCATCCAGATGCAGAAGCAGCGCGGGTGATGGTCGCGGCCGTAATTCTTCTTTTCCAGCTTACCCTGGCTGTAATTGGTACGGCCGAACTCGCCGCCCCATATCACCAGCGTTTCGTCGAGCAGCCCGCGTTGTTTCAGGTCGGTAACCAAAGCCGCCGAAGCCTGGTCGACATCCTTCGCCTGCCCGGCCATTTCCATCGGCAGATTAGAGTGCTGATCCCAGCCCTGGTGATACAACTGAACGAACCTGACGCCGCTTTCCGAAAGCTTGCGCGCAAGCAGGCAATTGGCCGCATAGGTACCGGGTATCAAACAATCCGGACCATAAAGCTTGACAATACTATCCGGCTCTTTGGACACATCCATGATCTCGGGTACCGCTGTTTGCATGCGGTAGGCCATTTCGTATTGCTGTACTTTGGCCGTTATCTCCGGGTCGTGAAACTCGCTGGCCGAAATATTATTCAGTTCGGATAGCTTATCGAGCATTTTTCGGCGCTCATGCCGGTTCAGGCCTTCAGGATCGTTCAGGTAAAGCACCGGGTTTTCGCTGCTGCTGAACAGCACGCCCTGGTGGATGGAATCCAAGAAGCCATTGTTCCACAATTTGGAATAAACGCCCTGGCCGTTGCCCTTGCCTTTAGACAGCAGTACCGTAAACGCAGGCAGATTTTTGTTTTCACTGCCTAAACCATAGCTCACCCACGAGCCCATGCTTGGCCTGTTGCCTTGTTGTGCGCCGGTTTGGAAAAATGTCAGCGCCGGGTCGTGGTTGATGGCCTCGGTGTACATCGTTTTGATGATGCATATATCATCTGCTATACCGCCGATATGCGGGAACAGGTCACTCACCCAGGCTTTTGACTGGCCGTATTGCTTAAAATCATAATAAGAGCCTGCCAGTGGAAAGGATTTCTGACCGGCTGTCATGCCCGTTAAAATCTGCGTGCCGCGAACCGATGCGGGTAATTCCTGGCCGAACATGGTGCGCAGGTAAGGCTTATAATCGAAGGATTCCAGTTGCGAGGGCGCGCCATCCTGGAATAAGTAGATCACCCTTTTGGCTTTTGGCGCGAAATTGGGCACTCCCGGCACGAAGTCGGATCCACTGTCATCCTTGATGCCTGAAAAAAGATCAGGGATAAGCAGCGAGCCCAGCGCAATGCTGCCAATACCCAAACTAAGCCTGGATAAAAATTTCCGCCTGTTAATGTTCAGGGCATGTTCTAAAAATTCCTTGTCCATAGCATCAGGTTTTAGTAATGGCTTCCGCCAGGTTATACATCGCATCAACCACTTTCATCATTGCTGCCAGCCTCACCTTGTCCAAATTTGCGGGAACAGGATATTCTCCCACCGATAGCAATTTTGCCGCATCTTCCCTGCTGATCGAATTTAGCTGATCGGCGTAATAACTGTCTAATATCGCTTGTTCCGTGGCTATCGGTTTGCGGCATAAGATCAGCCTGAAAGCCGTGTATATTTTGTCTTTTGACGTCGTTTTTTCTTCTAATAGTTTAGCTGCCAGTACTCTCGCCGCTTCGAGTACGGTCGGGTCGTTCATCATTTCCAGAGCCTGCAGAGGCGTATTGGTACGCATACGCTGCACTTCGCACTGATCACGGTTGCTGGCATCAAAAATGCCGAGCTCCACAGGCGGCGACGTGCGCTTGATGAGCGTGTACATTCCGCGTCGATACAAGTTCGGCCCATGTACCTGCCGGTAACTGGCGAGCTGTCCGCGGCCGGATGTGGTACTTTCCCACAAGCCGGGCGGCTGATATGGGTTAACGCTCGGCCCGCCGATGGTTTTATTCAGCAATCCGCTGCTTGCCAAAACCATATCGCGGATAAATTCAGCGGGTAAACGATAGCGTGGCCCCCGGGACAAGTAAACATTGTCGGGGTCGTCCCGTAACCGGTCCGGAGTGATCACGGCCGATTGCCGGTAAGTTGCGGACATGACAATTTGTTTGACCAGCCGCTTGATATTCCAGCCGTGGGTACGGAAGTCGACCGCCAGCCAATCCAGCAATTGCTGGTTTGAGGGCAAGTCGCCCTGCATGCCGAAATCGCCGAGGGTTTTTACGATCCCCCGGCCAAAAAATTCTTCCCATACCTGGTTCACGTAAACTCTTGCCGTAAGCGGGTTCTGATTGTTAAACAGCCATTCGGCCAGACCCAGCCTGTTCTTAGGATAGCTGCTGCTAAACGGCAAAATAGCTTTTGGCGTGGCGGGGAACACTTCGTCACCGTGTGCGTCGTAATTTCCGCGCTTTAAAACATAAGTATGGCGGTAGGCTTCGCTATCGCCCATTACGGATACGATGAGCCTGCTGGTATCCACCTTATTAACGAACTTGAGGATGCCTTTTACATCGTCGTTGGTGATCTGCATCAGGGGCCGTTTGGCATACGTTTCGGGGCCGCCGACCGTAGATTGAAGCCCGGGCTCCTTTACGCTATTGAAGAATGAAAACAGCGAATAGTAATCCTTTTGCGAAAAGGGATCATATTTATGATCGTGACAATGGGCACACTCGATGGTAACGCCCAGGAACGCCTTGCCGAAAGTATTCGTGCGGTCGGTTACATAAGTTACACGGTATTCCTCGTCAATCACGCCACCCTCTTCGGTTATCTTATGGTTGCGGTTAAAACCGGTAGCCAGCACTTGCTCTTTAGTATGGTTCGGCATCAGGTCGCCGGCCAACTGCCAGGTGGCAAAATCCTTGTAAGACAGGTTTTCATTGTAGGCATGTATCACCCAGTCGCGCCAAGGCCATTGCGAGCGGTAATTGTCGTCCTGGTAGCCGTGCGAGTCGGCATAGCGGGCGATATCCAGCCAATGAAGCGCCATCTTCTCGCCATACTGCGGCCGGGCCATCAGTTCGTCCACAATTTTCTCGTAAGCCTTTGGGCTTTTATCCGCCAGGAAACGATCCATCATATCGATGTCCGGCGGCAGTCCGTTCAGGTCAAAACATAGCCTTTTGAGCAGATGTTCCTTGTCAGCTTCGGGACTCGGCTCAAAGCCTTTCTGCTCCATTTTGTTCAGTACAAAATAATCGATGGTATTGCGCGGCCAATCCTTGTGGTCAACTTCCGGTACCGGCGGCGATTTCGGCGGGACAAAGGCCCAGTGCTTTTCGTATTTGGCGCCTTGTTCGATCCATTTTTTTACCAGTTTCACCTCGAAAGGCGAAAGCTGTTTCAGATTGGATTTAGGCTCGGGCATCATTTCGCTCGAATCAGTGGTGGTGATCCTCCTGAAAAGTTCAGATTTACCCGGATCGCCCGGAACCAATGCATGTTCGTTCGGATCATCCTTTAAAGCCGCGTAAGCGCTTTCAGGAATATCCAGCCGAAGGTTGGCCTGCCGTTTATTGGCATCGGGGCCGTGGCACTTAAAACATTTGTCGGAAAGGATGGGCCGGATGTTATAGTCATAGCTGACAACATCGGGAATCTCTTCAGTCGTTCCCCTCTCGGGGTGGCATGCGCTAAAGCTTATTAACCCTCCTGCAATACAAAGCAGCCCGCAAAAATTGGCCAAACGCGTCATTAAAATAGAAACCTGGTTATAATTGGAATAAACTAAGGTAGCGATTTGTTCAGGTTTTCCGAGGAATTGTAATAAAATAATGACAAAAGCGAAAGTTCGGCATCGGAGAAAGCCCTTCGTCTTATTTTACATAACATGGTACTATTTTAACAACCTTTGTATCAATCGAATATTTAACACTAAATTAGTGTCAGCAATACACTCAGCGCTAAATTCATCCTATAGTAAACCAGTTCCAATTATGAAAAAGAAGATACTCTGTTTTGCCTTATCCGCTGCATTTATGCTTTTGGGCGTCCATGTCTTTCCGCAGGTCAAAAATACGGGCGGCAGCCTGGATAAAAAGATCGACGCCATCATCAAAAAGCTAACGCTTGAAGAAAAAATTGCCATGCTTCACGCTAATGGAATATTTAGCACGGCTGGCGTCCCGCGCCTGGGTATACCGGGGCTGATGACCGACGATGGTCCGCTGGGTGTTCGTGAAGATGTAAAAGAGGGCTGGGGCTCGGCAAACCTGACAACCGACTCGGCTACATTTTTTCCTAACGG
>JAFDZK010000559.1 GCA_018267005.1 Bacteroidota bacterium | reverse complement strand
TTGGCGCCCCGGTCGCCGATATTCGTTTGGTAGCCATTTTCGGTCGCCATGATAAAATCGTGGGCGTTGGCTATGCGCGCAGCGGCTTCGACCTGCTCTTTCGTAGCGCCGGGTTTGGCAAAGGCGATGTTATTGAAAATGGTATCGTTGAACAGTATCGTTTCCTGGTTTACAATACCCATCAGCGCCCGGAGCGAATGCATGGTCACGCTTTGGATATCGTGATCGTCGATCAGCACCCGGCCCGACTGCGGCTCGATAAACCGCGGTATGAGGTCCATCATGGTCGACTTGCCGCCGCCCGACGGGCCAACCAGCGCTACTGTTTTACCTTTGGGCACGGTGAGGTTGATATTTTTCAATACCTGCTTTTCCTGGTAGGCGAACGAAACGTTATTAAAATGGATGCCTTCGTTAAAGGCGGTCAGTTCGGTGGCATTCGGCGCATCATTGATCTTCGGTTTTTCATCGACCAGCGCCAGCACACGCTCGCCTGCGGCGATGCCCTGGTGAATATTGCTGAACGAGTCGGATATGGCTTTAGCCGGGCGCATCAACTGCGAAAACACGGCAATGTAGGCGATAAAATGCCCGCCGTCCAGGGACGACCTGTTGTTGAGTATCAGGTATCCGCCATACAGAACGATACAAGCGATCATGGTAACGGACAGCGTTTCCGATACCGGGGAAGCGGATTGCTGCCTTTTGGCCATCGAACGCAGTATTTTGGAGTAGCGCTTATTTTCGTAATCGAACCGGTTTTTAATAAAATTCGTAGCGTTAAATGCCTTGATGATCTTGATGCCCGAGACTGCCTCGTCAAGATAACTGATCATATTGCCATAGGTCTCCTGCGCCGACTTAGCCTGTGATTTGAGCCGTTTTACAATTTTGGAAATGATGAAGGCCGACACGGGAACAACCAGCAGCGAGTACAAGGTGAGCTTCGCTGAATACGTAAAAAGTATCACCAGGAAGGCGATCATGGTCGCCGGTTCCTTAAAAATAACCTGCAGCGTGGCCGTAACCGAAAACTGTACCACTTGCACGTCGGAAGCTATTTTGGAAATAATATCGCCTTTGCGTTCATTATTAAAATACCCGAGGTGGAGATCCATCACGTTATTGAACACCGAACGGCGCAGGTTCAATAAGGTGTGTATGCGCAGGTTTTCCATTGTCCGCGCGGACATGTACCGGAAAAAATTCCCGACAAGTATGGTGACAATTATCAGTCCGCATACGAACTGCAGTGCACCCCATTGCCCGTGCGTATTGATAAAGTAATTCATCAGGTATTTGAACCAGGCGCTCAGGTCGAGCCAGTTTGCCGGCCTTGTGGCAGCTAACGGATGGGCATTATGCGACAGCCCCATAGCGGTGGCAGTGCCGTTAGTGCCGAAAAGCGTATTCAGCAGCGAAGGGAG
>JAFDZK010000558.1 GCA_018267005.1 Bacteroidota bacterium | reverse complement strand
CCTCGCTTCGCTTACGCAGCGGCGGCATATTGATCTCGACAGTGTTGATCCGGTAGATCAGGTCTTTGCGGAAGCGATTCTCATTCGCCAGTTCCTGCAACGGAACGTTGGTAGCGCAGATCAGCCGTATGTCGATATCGATAGGTTTGTTGGTGCCGAGCCTTGTAACCTGCCTGTTTTGCAGCACGGTAAGCAGCTTGGCTTG
The DNA here is from genome assembly GCA_018267005.1 of Bacteroidota bacterium. Lineage (GTDB taxonomy): Bacteria > Bacteroidota > Bacteroidia > Sphingobacteriales > Sphingobacteriaceae > Mucilaginibacter. Next base: position 1,252 of record JAFDZK010000558.1, on the reverse strand, counting down.
CTGCTGTAGCGAGATATTGCCTATTTCGTCCAAAAACAGCGTTCCGCCGTGGGCATCCTCAAACCGGCCGGGCCGATCCTCGCGCGCATCGGTAAATGCGCCTTTTTTATGCCCGAATAATTCACTTTCGAATAAGGTATCGGTCAGCGCGCCGACATCGACTTTTATAAAAGGCTTGTCGGCCCTTAGCGAACGTTCGTGTATGGCCTTTGCCATTAAATCTTTGCCGGTGCCGTTCTCGCCCAATATCAGGATATTGGCGTCGGTGGGGGCGACTTTGTTCACCTTGACAAAAATATCCTGCATCGCCTCAGATTCGCCCAGGATCGACGTACTGCCCGCAGCTTTTACCGAGGCCCTGGCCGGTTTTACACCTTCCTGTTTATCGAGCAATTCTTTAATGGTGGCAATCAGTTTCTCGTTATGCCAGGGTTTAACAACAAAATCATTGGCTCCTTCCTTCAGCGATCGTACAGCCAGGTCGATGTCGCCATAAGCGGTAATCATGATCACGCATACATTCGGCTTCCACTCTTTAATTTTGCGCAGCCAGTAAATGCCTTCGTTACCCGTATTAATGGCGCTGTTAAAGTTCATGTCCAGCAAAACCAGGTCGACCTGGTTGCGCTGCAGCAGCCAATTCAGGTTTTCAGGGTTTTTCTCCGTTATCACTTCCTGGGCTTCTGTTTTCAGCAAAAGCTTTACTGCGGTCAAAACGTCCACATCATCGTCAACAACCAAAACGGTCGACTTTTTTAATATCATATTTACTTAATAGTTAGCGGTTCGTAGCAAACAAGCTGCAAGATCACAATTGCTATATAATTGCAAGATGTGATAAAGTTAGCAATGAACTGTGCTATAACATCAATTTTTATGCTAAAATGCTGCAATTAAAACCTTTTGATCGTAAATTGGCATAAAGCCCTAACTATGAACTATAAGCTGCAACCCATAAGCCCATGCCTGCAGCGCCGCATTGTATCATAAGCGGACACATGCTGTAACAGAAGCGTACGCTTTGAACGGGCAATTTGATACTAATATGCTGAAAAACAGTAATTTAATTTGTGGCATATCTTTTTGTAAACAATAGCAAAATATATTTATACCGTGGATAGAAAAATTGAAAAAAAGACGTGGAACAGCAAACGCATCATGATCATCGCGGGCATTACCGCCTTCGTAGCATTTTTGGTGATCTTTGTTATTCCGCAAGTGACAGGCAAGAGCAAGTACAACGTGCCTGTCG
>JAFDZK010000557.1 GCA_018267005.1 Bacteroidota bacterium | reverse complement strand
CCGCGAAATTAGCCCTGATGTTGCCTGTGGCGATAGGTTTATTCAGGTTAGCGATGCTGCCTGTATCTATGGTAAATGGTATACGTTTATAATAGCCTGTCAACCCGTTAAACCGTATGACCGAGTTGTCATCATTGAAGCCCTTGCCTTTCCGGTAATTATTCGTGAAAATCGCGTTCAGGCTGCAGTCGTTCAATTTGACGACCGGTGTTGATATTTTACTGTTGCGGATCTTTGCGGTTATATACAGAAACGGATCTCCGCCGCCCGCAAAGCTGCCATCGATCCTTGCGGTTACCGATACAGGCTGATCGATATTATATTGATCCAGTTTCTTTTTGATATTGTCAGCCAGCAATGCGGAAGCCTGCCGCCAGGTGATCTCGTCGCAGGTCAGATGAATAGCGAAATCGGCCGGCCGTTTATTGGCGCCAAACACCGCATCCAATTTAAAAGTATTCGGCCCGATGCGAAGCGCATCAGACCGTAAGCAAATCCTACCATCTTCATCGCCGTTGGCTGAAAAGTCGCCTGTTACCGGCTGATTTTTGATAAAGCTGCCGTTCTGCGTTTTAAACGACATACTGTGCGCCAGAACGCCCAGATGAAAGTCCGATTTCCATCCGTCGCCGTTCATCGTCATATTGCCATTCATGTCATTCACGGTAAAATGAAACAGTTTGCCATGCTGCTTGTCGTCCACTTTCAGGTCTAGGTTTGAAAAGCTGAATATTTGCAACTCCGGCGGCGGGCCGCCTTTCGGTTGACCCTCGGGCGATTTTTTGCGCTTCACGCCAAACACGCTCAGGTTGCTGTATCCCGTGCTGTCGGTGTACAGGTCGGCGGAAGCATCGTCAATATCGATGCGTTTGATGCTGGCCTTGCTTGTAAATAGCGAGATAGCATTCAGCGAGACATAAAATTCTTTGGCATCGAGCAGGATGTGGTGGTGTTCGGCAAATTTGTGGTCGAGTATTTTTACATCTTTTAGTTCGAGCGATACGTTAGGAAAGCGTTTAAAGAACTGCGGACGCATATCGCCGATAATGATCTTGCCGTCTATCTTCTCGTTCAATTCGGCGCTGACCAGTTTGAGGACCTTATCCTTGTTGTAAGTTATGTAAATCAAAGTGCCGGTAACCAGCAATACTCCCAATGCAAGCAATGCGGCAATTGTATTTAAACTGTATTTTAACCATTTTGGCATCAGAAAGGATAAAGGCTTGCAGGTTGAATTTGTTTTGGAAGCGTCTGTTTCTACAAGGTAAGGATTAAGATACAAACTTTTTGTGCCTTCTGGTTGGAGATATTCAACAGGTTTATCTTAACTAAATCAGCGGGTTAACGTACAAAATCAAAAAATTTAAGTCTGCCGCTTGCAGAATAGTCATTTCTCTCTATATTTGCACTCCGCAAACGCGAAAGTAGTTTGTAAATGCGAAAGTAGCTCAGTTGGTAGAGC
>JAFDZK010000556.1 GCA_018267005.1 Bacteroidota bacterium | reverse complement strand
AACAATACCCAAAAAACTTTTTTCGCTATCCGCTGGACCTCCCGCCTAGCACGGCCGGGTCGTTTGGCGAGCTAAGGCCAAACCATTTTCATTCGGGCCTTGATTTTAAGACCAACGGGCGAACGGGCTACCCGGTTCACGCGGCTTACGACGGTTATGTTTCCAGGCTGCGCGTGCAGTTCGGTGGCTTTGGTCATGCTATTTATATCACCCATCCCAATGGCTTTACTACCGTGTATGGGCATATCGAACGTTTTAGCCCGGAAATGGAAAAGCTTATCCGCGATACGCAATATAAACAGCAAAGCTTTGAAGTTGACTTTAAGTTAGCCCCATTTCAACTGCCGGTATGCAAGGACGACGTTATCGCCTGGTCCGGTAATGCGGGCGCATCCGAAGGGCCCCACCTGCATTTCGAAATACGCGATTCTGAAACCGAGGAAACCATCAACCCGCAACTATTTGGCTTGACCATTCCCGACAGGGTTCCACCGACACTCGGCACCATCTGCGTTTATCACCTGGGTGGCCAGCCGTTCAGCGAAAAAACACAGCGGCAATTTTTTGGGATTACCGGCAGTGCCGGGCATTATCGGCTGGCAAAACCACAGGTGATCAATGTTAGCGGCGATACCGGCTTCGGGATCACCGCTACGGATATGAACAGCACTTCGTTCAATCACAACGGCATTTATTCCATTGAATTGATGGTTGACGGCCAAAAAGTCTACACCTTTTCCGTGGAAAGATTTGCTTTTGATCAAACGCGTGCCATCAATGCCTATATCGATTACCCTGCTTTTTTAAGCGCTCATCGTTTTATACAAAAATGCTTCATCTTACCCGGTAACAAGATAACCCTTTACCCCCAAGCCATAAACCGCGGTATTGTTAATTTTACTGATAATGCCATCCACGACGTGGAGTATATCGTGAAGGATGTTGCAGGGAATACTGCAACGCTCAAGATCAAAGTAAAATCAAGTCCGCAAAAAACTGTTAGCCGCAATCCCGATAACAGTACGCTTTTTCATTATGACAGGCAAAACGAATTCGGTAATGATAAGGTGAAGGTTATCATACCGGCAGGCAACTTGTACGATGATGTTTATTTTACCTACTCGACATTGCCCGAAAAAAAAGGCACATTTTCCGAAATCCATCGCATACTTAACCGTTTTACGCCTATTAATGACAGCTACGAACTATGGCTCAAACCCGATAGCTCCATTGACCAGTTAGCGGCAAAAGCGGTTATCGTCAATACGAATGGCGACTGCCCCGGCGGCGTTTACCAGGATGGCTATGTAAAAGCACACCCGCATGAGTTTGGCGATTTTTTTATCAAACTTGATACGGTGCCGCCCGTCATTCGGCCGCTGAACATTAAAAATGGGGTCAATATGGCCAAAATGCAGCGGATCGCCCTAAAAATAGGCGACAATCTTTCGGGCATAAAAAATTATGCAGGC
>JAFDZK010000555.1 GCA_018267005.1 Bacteroidota bacterium | reverse complement strand
TGAAGGAAGGTAAGATCTTCAAAAAAACAAAAAAGCCTTAAGGCTCTCGACTTAAGACTTTAGATTCAGGGCTAACGGCTACCTACTGCTTCACCCGCTCTCCCGTCCCTTCGAACATCTCGCCCATCATACTGGCTTTCACATGATCGTCGTCGTCTTTGCGTTCAATGTTCACGTTCACGTCGTAGCCCTGCGCGGTAAAATAAAGCACCAGGCCTTTTTCGTCCTTCTCCACCTTGGTTAGCGGCACATCCTTTTTGGTTTCCACGTCCTGGTAAGTTCCGCCTAGTTTGCCGTCCTGCTCGGTAACATTAAAAATAATGTGCGTATCGCCGTTAGGCAGACCTTTGAACAGAATGTCCCATTTACCGGTTAAATTGCTGCTTGCGGGCGCAGCCGCAGCAGCCGGGGCCGCCGGCGCGGCGGGAGCAGCAGTCTGCGCATGTGTTTTACGGGCGATAAACGCTATAGCCGTAAGGCCCGCGAAGATCAGTTTGATTTTTTTCATTTGATTTAATTTATTTGGTTTGATTAGTTCACGTTTCTGCTTCGGGCTCCTGCTAATAGCTTAAGCCTGCTCCGAATTTATACAGCGGGTCCTTCGAGTCGTAAGGCATATCCTCCTTTTGGTTACGCACGGCTTCCATCGACGATGGCAGCTCGATCGGCAAGTGGCCTTCCGGTTTGTATTTACCGAAAACTACATCCAGCAACGCCCTGTCGTTCGAACCGAAATTTACCAGCAGCGCTTTGGCATTTTTGCTGATCTCCGGCACGACGGCCGGGCGGTCGATATAAATGTCGACGACCGTCGGCACTGTTTTTTCCAGGTCGAGGATATCCTGCAGCGCCTGACCTTTGAAATCCAGGTCGCCCCAGTGGAACATGCCTGCTATAAAATTGCCTTTAGCTTCCGGGATCGGGTAATTAGGGGTTTGCAGCCGGATGATCGCCATATCGGCCTGTCTAGGGTCAGTTACAACAGTGCCATATTCCGATGCGATTTCGGGCTTTATGCCTTTGATGTATATCTTCAGCTTATTGGCAGCCAGCGGGAGGGTACGATCGTCATTTTTCAGCAGGGTGATGGATTTGCGCTGAGCTTCCTGGCCGGCTTTCATAAATTCGTCGCAGCCTACAATGGCCGCAGCCTTTTTTTCGTCCACGAATGGATTGTCGAACAAGCCCAGTTCGAATTTCAGCCTGAGTAACCTGGCCACCGATTCATCGATGCGTTTCTCGCTCAGTTTCCCTTCCTTAGCCAGCCTTACAATTACCTCCGGTATCATCTCGCCGCCCAACTGGTCAACGCCGGCATCGATGATCTTTTGCACACGCTCTTCGGTGTTAAGCTTCTCCACACCCCAGGCCCTCGCCGGGAAATCGACCGGTCCGATCTTAGCATCGGTTACCAGCCCCCAGTCGGTGCAAACTACGCCGTTGTAGTGATAATGCTTACGCAGCAGGTCGGTAATGATGGCC
>JAFDZK010000554.1 GCA_018267005.1 Bacteroidota bacterium | reverse complement strand
GATACCGCGGCCGCAGGGATCAGGTGATTATCCGCGACAGCCGCGATGACCACTATCGCAACCACTGGCATGATAACGGCCGCCACAGGGGCTGGGACGGTGATCGTGGAGAAGGACATGGTCATGGCGGAGAAGGACATGGCCATGGACACGGTCATGACCGGTAATTCGTAAAGGATATTCAGGCAAAAGGCTTCCCCGGTGTGAGGAAGCCTTTTTAGTTTCGGCCCTAAAAAGTTAAACCCATATTCTGGAACATGAAGGCCCATTTATCGGTTTGTCCGTTTATAACCTGGGCGGTGTTCTGCCCTGCGCTATGGCCCGAATTGGTTTCGATGCGCAACAGCACGGGAGCCGGCCCCTTTTGGTCTTCCTGCAGCCTCGCCCCAAATTTGAACGAGTGGGCGGGAACGACGCGGTCGTCATGGTCCGCCGTGGTTACCATAGTCGCCGGGTAGTTATCGGGGTGCAGCGCATGGTAAGGCGAATATTTGTAGAGGTAGTCGAACATTTCTTTACTGTCCTCCGCCGTTCCATAATCATAACTCCAGCCCGCGCCGGCCGTAAACTTATTGTAACGAAGCATATCCATTACGCCTACGGCAGGGAAAGCCACTTTACAAAGATCGGGGCGCTGCGTCATTACCGCGCCAACAAGCAGGCCGCCATTCGAGCCGCCGGCGATCGCCAGATAGTCTTTTGAAGTGTATTTATTGTCGATCAGGTATTGCGCCGCCGCGATGAAATCATCGAAGACATTCTGTTTGTGCAACTTGATTCCTGCACGGTGCCAGGTTTCGCCGTATTCGCCGCCGCCGCGTAAATTCGGTACCGCATAAATGCCGCCGTGCTCAAGCAAAATAATGTTAGATGTGCTGAAAGCCGGCGTGAGGCTTACGCCGAAACCGCCGTACGCGTACAGGAGTGTCGGATTTTTGCCGTTCAGCACAGTGCCTTTTTTGTAAGTAATGATCATCGGGACCTGGGTGCCGTCTTTCGATTTATAGAATACCTGCTTCGATTCGTATTGCGTTGGGTCGAACTGTACATTTGGTTTTTTATACACTGTCGACTGCCCGGTAGCTACGTTGTATTTAAATATCGTCGGCGGGTAAACGTAGTTGGTAAAAGTGTAGTATATCTCTTTCTCTTCCTTCTTGGCGTCGAACCCGCTTGCCGATCCTACCGCGGGCAGTTCAATGGTATGCTCCAGTTTGCCGTCCATATCATATTGCTCAACGAACGAAGTCGCGTCCTTCAGATAATGGGCAAATATTTTTCCACCCGCTGTCGATACGGAAAGCACGTTCGATGTCGCCGGGATCAGGTCTTTCCAGTAAATGGGTTTGGGGTTCGAAGCATCTACGGTAACCACCTTAAAAGTTGGCTGATAAAGGTTGGTATAGATGTACAGTTTGCTGCCAACGTTATCGATAACCGAATTTTCGTTATCGAAATTGTCGACCACATTGACTATTCCGCT
>JAFDZK010000553.1 GCA_018267005.1 Bacteroidota bacterium | reverse complement strand
AGGGGCGGATCGACTGGCAGAAGGTCAGGTCGATGGAAGAGGATAGCGTGCACATCAGCTTTGCTTATATCAAGGCCACCGAAGGTATAACCTCAGTTGATCCGTATTTCCAGCGTAACTGGCGGGAAGCGGCCAAAACGGGTATTATTTGCGGGGCCTATCATTATTTTAAACCATCAAAAAGCGGCGCGCTGCAGGCCAGGTTTTTTTTACAGGTGGTGAAAACTGAAAAAGGCGACCTGCCGATGGTGGTCGATGTAGAGGAACTGAACCGGATGACGCCCGATAAAATGCGTCAGCAATTGAAGCAGTACCTGGACTACATTGAGAAGAAGACCAAAGTAAAGCCGGTTATTTATTCGGGCATCAGCTTTTACGAGGATTACCTGCAGGGCTATTTTGACGATTATCACCTATGGGTTGCAAACTACGATCAGCCCGAGACCAAGCTCCCAAATGGTAAGCAATGGGTGATCTGGCAGCATTCGGCCAAAGCTACCATCAGCGGCATTAACCACGTGGTGGATTTCGATGCGTTTTATGGGGATAGCCTGGAATTTCAACGTTTGTTGATCAGGTAGACTTTCTTGTTTTACTACGCCTGCGATTGAATACCGAACGCCAAAGTTACAGTATCATGCAATATTTAGCGTTCGACATTCAAATCGCGGATCAGTTATGTTTCGGGCTCATATAAAACGTCAACTCCCCGCCATTCATAATGTCACTGTGCGAAATGAAATATCCGTTCAGCGGCTTACCATTTAGTGCTATCTTTTTCACATAAACATTCTTGTCGCCTTGGTTTTTGACGTTGACGGTAAAGGTTTTCCCGTTCTCTAAATTGATCACCGCCTTGCTTACTGCCGGGCTTCCGATAGCATACTGATCTGAACCCGGCGCTACAGGGTAAAAGCCCATCGAACTGAAGATGTACCAGGCGCTCATCTGGCCGGTATCGTCGTTACCGCCGAGGCCATCGGGCGCATTTTTGTATTGCATTTTCAGGATCAGGCGGATCTTTTCCTGCGTCTTCCAGGGCTTATCGGTCCAATCGTACAGGTAGGCTACATGATGCGAAGGCTCGTTACCATGTACATAGTTACCGATGATGCCATCGCGGGTAATGTCCTCGGTTTCGGCGAAATATTTATCCGGCAGTTGATAGCTGAAGAGGCTGTCGATGTAAGTCACAAAGCGCTTGTTGCCGCCCATGGTTTGGATAAGCCCCTTCGGATCGTGCGGCACATAAAGGGTATAATTCCAGGCGTTGCCTTCGATAAAGCCCATGTTATTGGTAGTGAACGGATCGAAATTTTTGCGGAAGGTGCCATTTGCCAGCCTCGGGTGCATAAAGCCGCTCTTGGGGTCATACACATTCTTCCAGTTCTGTGAACGCTTGATAAAAGTATCGTACACATCCTGGCGGCCCAGCTTTTTAGCAATTTGCGCTATACACCAGTCGTCATAAGCGTACTCCAGCGT
>JAFDZK010000552.1 GCA_018267005.1 Bacteroidota bacterium | reverse complement strand
GCCAATTCAGGTCGTGTGCAACCGTATCGGTCACTTTCACATCTCCTGCCATATACCACGCGTCGGCTTTAAACGCAGCAAGGTGCGGGCACGATATATAAAGTATGTATTGATCAGCCTCACCCCTATATTGGTTCGGAAACTTTGCGGTAATGATCAACCGGTTCTTTTGCTGGCGAATGTCGAGATAATCCGTTACACGTGAACTCGCCAACACTTTGAAGGCCCCCTGCACCAGCATGATGTTGACGGCTGTCGACGAATTCAGCTCGACGACGTCGAAATTCCTATAGTCCAGTTTTTCATAGTTGTAGTACGGATTGGTATAATCCAGTTTTTCGTATTCGGCTTTTAAGCCAAAGTCATAAATGACCAGGCAACCAATGAGCAGCGCAAATGTCGCAATCAGTATTTTAGTGCTTGTTGTCATGTTCTTCCTTGCTCAATTTGGTAACCGGCTGCTGTGCCAAAAAATCTTCGTATTGGCGCTTTACGTCATCCATAGATATGTCCAGCAGGTAAATATTTTTAAAAAACTCGGGCAGGTTTTGTTCTACAAACTGCTGTTTGCGGTAAGCCTTCACCTTTTCAAAGCCATCTTCGGCAACAAAAAGGCCCAGGCCGCGTTTGTTATAAACTATTTCCAGCACTTGTAAAAACTCGTATGATCTCATCACCGTATTCGGGTTAACTTCCAATTCCACAGCCAGGTCGCGCACCGATAGTATTTTTTGACCAGCCGCCAATTTGCCGGTAAGGATACGCTCGCAAACGAAAGCTGCGATCTGCAGGTATATCGCTTCGTTGTCTTTAAATTCCATTATTAAACCTGCTTTTCCTTTAACCTGAAATAAGCCGCAACCCATATTAATACCGCGGAAAGGGATATGACGACTACGGCCGCTAAAGACGGCGCACCTTTTACAACCAACGAATAATACTTATCGCCCGCATAAAAATTCAGAAACCCAAAGGGTATGGCAAACTTGACGAGGTGAAGCCCGGTGATGATCTTCACGAAGAACGTGTTGACCAGCATGAGAAAAGCATAACCTGTCAGGAATGTAAAGCCCGCTTTGATAAAATGCAGCTTATTGAAAAAGATAGCTCCAAAAAGCGCAATGGCATGCAGCATGGAATAAATAATAAGTACCATATAAGAACCGTTTTGCCGCAGGCTGAATATGGAAAAGTGCTGATTGACATTCCAATGTTTGAAACTGCCCAGCCCGATCAGCGCCGCATAGAACGCGCAGGTATAGAGCAGCAGAAATATGACATAGGAGTACACCCATCCTACCAGGAACTTTTCAAACGCAGTTGCCGGCAGCGTGAGGGCCGGAATGGCCTTAGATTTATGGCCGAAATCACTGAAAACGGTGCTGGTAAACAACGTGCCCGCTACCAGCATCACCACAACGTACATGGCTGTTTGAAGGCCGGTGTCCGGCGGGTCGGGAATAATGAAAAAGAGGAATGCTCCGCCAAGTAGCAGTACGCCCGCAAGC
>JAFDZK010000551.1 GCA_018267005.1 Bacteroidota bacterium | reverse complement strand
TATCGTTGGTATTCTGGTATACGGGTTTGCTGCCCGACCTGGCAACCATCCGCGACCGCGCAACCGGCATTCGCCGCAGGATATATTCGGTTTGTTCATTCGGCTGGACAGGTTCGGTAAAGACCTGGCAGCGTTTCGAGACCGTATCGCTTATCCTGGCAGGCGTTTCGACCCCGCTGGTACTTTCGGTACACACCATCGTATCCATGGACTTTGCCACCTCGCTCGAACCGGGCTGGCATACCACTATATTCCCGCCATATTTCGTTGCGGGTGCTATCTTCTCCGGTTTCGCCATGGTGCAAACCCTGTTATTAGTCACCCGTAAAGTATTGGGCCTGGAGAATTACATCACGATGTTCCACATTGAATCGATGAACAAGATCATCCTGCTTACGGGTTCGATCGTTGGTGTGGCGTATTTGACGGAGTTCTTCATCGCCTACTATTCCGGCGGCGAATATGAACAATATACCTTTCTGAATAGGTTTACCGGACCTTTCTGGTGGGCGGGCTGTTTGATGTACGGCAACAACGTGCTGATGACGCAGCTGATGTGGTTCAAGAGCGTAAGGACGAATATTTACATCTCGTGGGTATTGTCGATCGTGGTAAATATCGGTATGTGGTACGAGCGTTTTGTGATCATTGTGATCTCGCTACACCGCGACTTCCTGCCATCGAGTTGGGCTATGTTCCATCCAACCTGGGTTGATTTCAGCGTATTCGTCGGATCGATAGGTTTGTTCTTTACTTTATTCCTGTTGTTCATCAGGGTGTTCCCATCAATAGCTATCGCGGAAGTGAAACTGCTGCTGAAGAGCTCGAGTGAACAGGCTAAAAAGAAATTACTGAAAGAAGGCCACCAGGAACCTGAGCAGGCCGAATTCTATAAACAGTCGTTGAATAAGTTTGACAGCGTTACACTGTCGGAATATGAAAAAATATAATAATGAGCAGCACTAAATTCATACTCGGCCTTTTTGACGATCCGGATGTAATGATGCATGGGATCGATAAATTGCAGAAGAACAGCGTTCCTATTTACGATGTGTATACCCCGATGCCTATTCACGGCATCGACGAAAAGTTGGGTTTAAAACCTTCACGTTTGGGTTATGCTGCGTTTATGTTTGGCTGCCTCGGCGGTACTACGATATTCTGCATCATTTATTATATGCTGGTACACGACTGGCCGATGAACATCGGCGGTAAACCGGCATTTACGATACCAAATTTTATTCCGGCAACATTTGAATGGACGGTGTTGTTCACCGCTTTCGGTATGACGATCACGTTCTTTTACGCCACTCACCTGTTCCCGGGCCGTGCGCCGCGCGTAATGGAGCTGAGGGCGACTGACGACCGTTTTGTGATCGCCATCGATGCCAAGGGTAATATTCCGCACGAGGATATCACCAACATCCTGAAAGAAGCTGGAGCTATAGAAATAAAGCATAACGACAGAAAATATGTTAGCTATGAATAAAATAAAAATATTGGGGATAACG
>JAFDZK010000550.1 GCA_018267005.1 Bacteroidota bacterium | reverse complement strand
TAAAAGCCGAAAGCTGAAAGTCCAAAGCAATCATTGGCTTTTAGCTTTCGGCTTTGCGCTTTTAGCTTATAATAATGAGGGACATTACCACACCAAAGGAAAAGCTGCTTAAAAAGATCCGGAAGGCCCTGCTCGAAAAACGGGACAATCCGTATCCCAATCTGGAAGACCTGCCTCATTACGCGCCCGTGGATGATATGCCTGAAGTCGTTTTTGCCGAAGAATTTAGTTCGGCTGCAGGTCAATTCATTTTTTGCGAAGACGAAGTGCAATTTATCGACTACTTGCTTAACCTGGCCGAAGAGCGCAAATGGCATAAGATATATTGCTGGGAGCCTGGATTGCAGGATATACTTGCCCGATACGACTATCCTTATTTCGAGACGGACAAAGATTTCGACCAGGCTGAGGTCGGTCTGACGCTTTGCGAAGCGCTTATTGCCCGGAATGGCAGCATATTGGTTTCAAATGCCGCGGCTTCCGGCCGCCGGCTAAGCATATACCCGCCCATACACATCGTGGTAGCTTATACCTCACAGTTGGTAATGGACCTCAAGGACGGCTTCAGGGTAATCAAAGAAAAATATGGCAACAGCTTGCCTTCAATGATTTCGGTCGTGACCGGCCCAAGCCGTACGGCAGATATTGAAAAAACCCTGGTAATGGGCGCTCACGGCCCCAAAGAGCTATTCGTTTTCCTGCTCGAAGGATAACCGGTTTTTTTTCAACAAGTCATGTTCCGTAAACCTGCATAAGCGGTTTATTCTTAAAAACCTATTTCCCAAAATGAGTTATCCACATCAAATACCGTTAAAATACGGTGGGTTTTTATTTGTCTGTCTGGTTATATTGGATAATTATTAATTAAAAACCCTAACTAACCAAATCATGGCAACTATTATCGACCGGGCTCAGGCCCAGAACCTGATCCAGCAATTCCAGGCGGAAAATTCCGCCGCCGGGGGCCCAAACCTGCTGACAACCGACGGAAACTTTTTAAATGGCTTTTTTGTTGATGCCGACTGCGTCAACGCCATCATGGCCAGCGATCCGAATATCGCCGGAATTCACGTATATTTCGCAAAACATCCGTTATACGATGGTCAACCGGGCAGGTATTACACTATAATGATCATGGGATCGGAAATAAACACAGCTCCCGGCGCTGCTACACCTTATGTAAGTAACGGAGATGTGTTTGACACAAATCCACCCTGCCCGCCATATTGTTGTAATTTGGGATAAAATTGCGAATGATGGCTTTTCTTCCATACATTTTAAACGTTGTTCTTGCAATCGCCGCTTTCATTGGAATGGTGCGCTATAAAAAGCTAACCATTCCGTTTAAAATACTGGCTTTCTCCATGGTTATTTCACTTATCTTGTCTATAGCATCCAGAATTGCAGCGATCGAGTACAAGAATAACGCCCCGGTATCATATCTTGAAGAATGGAGCAACTACCTTTTTTATGCCCTCGTTTATCTTTTTTTGTTTAAGAATAAACGTTTTAAAACGTTT
>JAFDZK010000054.1 GCA_018267005.1 Bacteroidota bacterium | reverse complement strand
ATGTTAACTCTTCGCCAGCTTTTCCTGGCCCATAATGCTCAAACTACCGATTTCCCGCTTTTGCTGGAGTTTGAACGCGCCGAAGGCATTTATCTTTATGATAAGCATGACAAACCCTATATCGACTTAATTTCAGGCATTGGGGTAAGTAACTTAGGCCATGGTAATAAGTACGTAATAGATGCTGTAAAAGCACAGTTGGATAAGCACCTACACCTGATGGTTTATGGCGAATATGTGCAGGCACCCCAGGTACGCTTTGCTGAAAAGCTGGTTTCATTACTGCCGGCTACGCTCAATTCAGTCTATTTTGTTAATTCAGGAGCTGAAGCGACCGAGGGGGCACTAAAATTAGCTAAGAGATACACTGGGCGCAGTCAAATTATCGCCTGTCATAACTCTTACCACGGCAGCACACACGGAGCGCTGAGTGTAATGGGTAATGAGGAGTATAAACAGGCTTACCGGCCGTTGCTTCCCGGCATCGGCTTTATTCGATTTAACGAGCCTGCAGACCTTCAAATAATCACGACGGAGACAAGCTGCGTTATCGTCGAAACCATACAGGGCGAAGCGGGGATTCGCGTTCCGGATAAAACTTATATGCAGGCTTTAAGAGAACGTTGTACGGAAACCGGCGCACTGCTTATTCTCGACGAGATACAGGCAGCCTCAGGCCGTACCGGTAAACTTTTCGCATTTGAACATTTTGACATCGTTCCGGATATCCTGTTGTTAGCCAAAGCCCTGGGCGGAGGCATGCCTCTGGGAGCATTCATCGCCCCGGCTGGGATGATGGGAACTCTGAAAAAGGATCCCATACTTGGGCACATCACTACCTTCGGCGGACACCCCGTTTGCTGCGCGGCAGGCCTGGCCGCCCTGGAAGTACTATTGGATCAAAAATTAACTGAACAAGTTGAAGACAAATCAAAGCTTTTCAGACAATTGCTGGTGCATCCTGCGATCAAGGAAGTGCGCGGTATCGGCCTGATGCTGGCTATTCAGTTAGATAGTTTTGAATTCAATAAAAAGGTGATCGACCGCTGTATCGAAAATGGCGTCATAGCCGACTGGTTCCTGCACTGCGGCGATTCGATGCGTATAGCTCCCCCGCTGATCATAACGGAAGATGAGATTCGAAAAGCTTGCGCGGTGATCGTTTCGAGCATCGATAATTATCGACCTGCATAAACAGGGGAATGAAAACCTAAGCTAAAATCACTTTATTAAAAAAGTCCTTTCTAAAAGTTAATTTTAAGGCAGATGATCTTCGATTTCAGGCTTAAGGTGTTTTATATGGTTGCTCAAAGGTTGAGTTTTACCCGGGCATCCGCCGAACTATTCATTACGCAGCCTGCCGTCACTAAACATATTAAGGAACTGGAACAACAGCTAAATGTGCGGTTATTCAAACGGAATGGCAATAACATCAGCCTCACCACCGCGGGAAAAGTGCTGCTGCATCACACAGAAAAGATATTCCAAACCTACGCCGAATTGGAAACCGAGCTTGCACAGTTGAGCAATATCGAAGCCGGTACACTGCACATTGGCGCGAGTACAACCGTCGCGCAAACTATCCTGCCTCGCCTGCTGGCTTTATTTAAAAAAACCTATCCTGCGGTTACTTTCACTTTTACCCAGGGCAATACGGATTATATTACCCAGCAGGTATTGGCTGAAAAGGTTGATATCGCGATTGTGGAAGGCGCCGCGCATTACCCGCAGATCGCTTATGCGCCTTTTGCCAAGGACGAGATCGTATTGGTAACGCGCGCCGGCAATCAACTTTCGAAAAACCCAGAAATAACTCCAAAGAAGTTAACGACGATCCCGCTGGTGGTGCGCGAAGCAGGGTCAGGTACATTGGACGTTATCTTCAACGCCTTATCCGCAGTACAGATCAATCCAAAAGACTTACAAATCGAGATCCAATTAGAAAGCAGCATTGCGATTAAAGAATATCTCCTTTATTCCGAAACCGCTACCTTCCTGTCCATTCAGTCGGTTTTGAGCGAGTTAAAATACAATCAATTGACCATAATCGACATCAAGGGCCTGCAAATATTTCGGACGTTCGAATTCATCCAGTTACAGGGTAAATACACCAATCTTACCGAGCTTTTCAAGCGGTTCTGCCTGTCCAATTATAACCTAAAGTAATCTAAAATTACTATTTACCATTAGTTTTCGACAATAGTTGTCATCATTTTTGTACAACGATCCTACACACCAAATGATGGAACCTATTACGACTGATATTTGCATTATAGGCGCAGGGCCTGTCGGTTTATTCGCCGTTTTCGAAGCAGGCTTATTAAAAATGCGCTGCCACCTCATCGACGCACTGCCACAGGTTGGAGGCCAGCTTTCCGAGATTTATCCCCAAAAACCTATTTATGATATTCCGGGCTATCCAACGGTCAATGCCCAGCAACTGGTTGATAACCTGATGGAGCAGATAGCGCCTTTTCATCCCACTTTTTCTTTAGGTGAAAGGGTAGAGCAACTGCATCAACTGGATGACGATTCGTTTATTGTCATAACTAATGATAATACCGAAGTGCATTGCAAAGCGGTGGTCATTGCGGGCGGACTGGGCTGTTTCGAGCCGCGTAAACCGGCCATCGACCGGCTTGAAGAATTTGAGGGTAAGGGCGTAGCTTATATGGTAAAAAACCCGGAAACCTACCGCGATAAAAACGTTGTGCTATCCGGCGGCGGCGATTCCGCCCTCGACTGGACCATCTTCCTGGCTGATGTGGCGTCAAGGGTAACGCTGGTACATCGCGGCGACACTTTCCGCGGAGCGCCCGACTCGGCCGAAAAGGTTTTTGAGCTGGCTAACCAGGGACGTATTGACCTGGTGCTGCAATCGCATATTACGGAGATCAGGGGCAACGGACACTTACAGGAAGTGCTGATCACGGGCCGGAACAATGAGCAATCAATTATCGCGACCGAGCATTTAATACCGCTGTACGGACTTACGCCGAAGCTCGGTCCAATTGCCGAATGGGGTTTGAACCTGGATAGTTCGGCCATTGAAGTGGACACCTTTGACTACGCAACGAACGTACCGGGCATTTATGCCATCGGCGATATCAATACTTATCCCGGGAAACTGAAATTGATCCTTTGCGGCTTTCACGAGGCTGCCTTGATGGCGCAAAGCGCGTTCAAATATGTATATCCGCAACAAAAATTGAGCTTTAAATACACTACCGTCTACGGCGTAACCGCATTCTGATCATGATAACCCTAACCATCGAGGCACGCGACGGCAGCCGCCGCACGGTCGAAATACCCGAAGATATTAACTTAAGCCTGATGGAAGTGCTAAAAGCTTCCGACCATCACATCCTGGCTACTTGTGGCGGCATGGCCTTATGTGCTACCTGTCATGTGCAGGTTGTGGAAGGTCCCGAACAATATTTTCGTCCAACGGATGTCGAGATGGATTTGCTTGATACACTTCCGGATGCAGGTCCCGACAGCCGCCTGGCTTGCCAGTTGCGCATTAAGGATGATATGGACGGAATGGTTTTCCGTATCCGGGGAGAAGAATAAAAAAAGCTCAAAGCTTTTTGCGCTTTGAGCTTTCTGCTCTTACCTTTCAGCTTCAGGCTTTCTTATCAAAGCTGACGCATTCCTTCAGTTCTTTTTCGTTATAGTTCAAACCATATTGCTTCAGTACGTCATCAGGCACTCCGTTCCATTGGTTAGGAGTGTTACCCACATACCCTATGTCCTTTACCCCTATCGGCGAAGTATAGAAGCCGGTAGCCGTAAGATTTCGCATCAGGTTAAAGAACGCTACTCCCTGGTGCATTTGCGGCTTCGCCTTTTTAGGCCAGGCTATTTCATCAACCATTTCCATTTGCTGGGTGTGATTACAGTCTTTAAACGAATTGCCGTACCGGTTAAGGCACTGCACATCCAGCCAGCGTAAACCACCGCGCATTGGTGTCTGGTGTTCGGGCATATCTTTTACGATAAACTCGATAAATTCGGGCACTTTCGCATCCGAAGCGCTGCCGCTTATATCGTCTTTAGGAATTATAATGTCGCCCAGTAGCGTAATGGTAGCCATTTCATGATCTGTAAAGAATTTAGGCTCTGCCGCCAGCTTCTTCTCATATTCCTTTTCTTCGGCCATCCGGTCGGGTTCATCGGCGGTTTTTGAGCTTTCTTCCGTATTCTCTTTTGCGGGCTGTTTGCAGGCATCGATCAAAACGGAGGTTGATATACCACCAACCACCAAAGCTTTTAACGAATCTCTTCTGTTCATGATCGTTTAAATATTTTGTTTCTTCATTTGGTCAACAATGTATTCGGATGCGCGCATGGAAAGCGCCAATATCGTCCAGGTGATGTTTTTGTCGGCTTGTGATACAAATTGCCCGCCGTCCACACAGAACAGGTTTTTAACATCGTGCGACTGGCTGTATTTGTTTAAGACTGAACGTTTAGGATCGCTGCCCATGCGCACGGTGCCAGCCTCGTGGATGATGTTGCCCGGGTTGTGCAGGCCCCAGTTGTTATGCGGTCCATCATCGTCACCCCAGGTAATTACCGCACCCATATTGGTCAGTATCTCCTTGAAGGTTTCTTTCATATGCTTAGCCTGCTTGATCTCGTAATCGGTCCATTGCGTATGGAATTTAAGTACAGGTATGCCGTACTTGTCCACAACATTAGGATCTATCTCGCAGTAGCTATCCTCACGCGCGATACCCTCTCCCCGACCCGCCATGCCGATGCTTGCCCCATAGAAGAAACGATAATCTTCTTTCAACGACGCGCCGTATCCGCCGGCTTCCTTCTTTTTGCCTTTTACTTTATATGAGCCATTCAATTGTTCGATGCCCCAGCTAAATCCATACAGCGGCATGTCTAAACCGCCGCCGTATTCGATATGGTAACCACGTGGAAAATCAAGCTTATCTTTTTTCGCGTCGAGCCACCAGGGCGTATACACGTGCATACCGCCTACACCGTCTTCGTTATAACGCTTACGGTCGAACAATTGCGGCAAAATACCGCCCATATCTGCGCCGGTCGAATCGTGGAGGTATTTCCCA
The DNA here is from genome assembly GCA_018267005.1 of Bacteroidota bacterium. Taxonomy (GTDB): domain Bacteria; phylum Bacteroidota; class Bacteroidia; order Sphingobacteriales; family Sphingobacteriaceae; genus Mucilaginibacter. The sequence goes on along the minus strand of JAFDZK010000054.1, from coordinate 13,710 downwards.
ACCGCGTTGCTCGAATTGGCCAAACCGTTCGGGAAGCGCTCTGATTTTGAGTTCAGCAGCAACCGGGCGCTTTCGCAGGCGCTGGCTGCCAATATTACGGTCCGTCCATAAACCTGGTATTCCTGCATGTCTGTCTTGTCAACATACGACACGCCGCTGGCGAGGCCGTCGCGGTTGGTCAACACTTCGCGCGCCATAGCGTTTACAACCAGGTCGACATTACCGGTTTCGACGGCAGGTTTTACCAATACCGACGATGATGAAAAGTCGCCATATATTTTGCAGCTTCGCCCGCATTGCCCGCAGAAGAAGCATGCTTCGCGCGTATTATTTATTTTTTTCGTCAGGATCGACAAACGTGATGGTATAACCGGGATATTGATTTTGGCATTGGATCTTTTGAGCATCAGCTCATGGAGCCTTGGTTTCGGGGGCGGCAAAAATATGCCGTCCGGGTCGTTATATAAACCTTCATTGGTTCCAAAAACACCGATCAGCTTATCTATCTTATCATAATACGGTTTGATATCTTCGTAGCCGATAGGCCAGTCGTCGCCCAAACCATCGTAGCTTTTCCTTTTAAAATCCAGGGGACCAAAACGCAGCGAAATTCGTCCCCAGTGGTTGGTACGTCCTCCCACCATCCTGGCCCGCCACCACTCCCAGTTGCTGCCGGGCGCTTGCGTATAAGGTTCTCCGTCGATTTCCCAGCCCCAGTAGCAGCCGTCAAAATCGCCAAAGGGCCTGAACTTGGTGCTGGCCCCCCTGCGAGGCGAGTCCCATGGGTTTTTCAACTGGGCTGAATTTTCACGCGGGTCGAATTTTGGCCCGGCTTCAATTAAGCATACTTTCAGACCGGCATTGGCCAAAACATAAGCCGCCATGCCGCCTCCCGCGCCCGAGCCCACAATAATAGCATCGTATTTTTTAGATTGTTTCTTGATTTGGATATCGTCCATGAGAATAGATTTTAGGATCGTAGTTATATAATGTGGCGAATACAAATCTACCCATTGATTTGTCTTTTCAAAATTATAGCTGAGCGCACTTTGTATTTAATTTGTTACCTGTAAATATCAGATCATGCTGTTCCGTTTTACGAGGTACGCTTTCAATACTTGGTTATACCCTTCGTGGATATTGGAGTCAACCAGGTCGATGTGGTACTGGGCGCATTTCAATTCCAGTTGGTGCCGATAGTGATCCAGGTTGGCACGATAAGCCTCGCGTATCTTATTGGGATGCACTTTCACTTCTGCGCCGCTTTCAATATCTACAAAATGGTGGGGACGGTTGTCAAAGTCAAAATCTAATTCCTTTTTACGATCGTTTACATTGAAAATGATCACCTCGTGCTTATTATATTTGAGGTGCTGGATCGCAGCGAACAAAGCGTTCAGCTTTTCGTCGTTCAAGCCGCTTTCCAGCATATCGCTAAAAATGATGATCATCGAACGCTTATGGATTTCCTCAGCGACATGGTGTAACACGCCCGTGATATCTGTTGCGGCGTTTATCCTGGGCTGATCATATGCTCTTTCGAGCTGAGCATAAAGATGAAACAGGTGCGCTGAGGTAGATCGCGCCTGGCTCAGCCAGTCTAACTTTTCAGAAAACAAACCCAATCCAAAAGCATCACGTTGTTTTTTAAACAGGTACATCAGTGAAGCAACGGCATAAATAGAAAACTGCAGCTTATTGATTCCTTTATCCGGGAAATTCATGGACGATGAGGTATCCAGAAGCAGGTAACAGCGCAGGTTGGTTTCTTCTTCAAATTGCTTGATAAAAAGCCTATCCGTACGAGCAAACAACTTCCAGTCGATATTCTTTACCGACTCCCCGCTGTTGTAAAGACGGTGTTCGGCAAACTCTACAGAAAAGCCGTGGAACGGGCTTTGGTGTAACCCGGTAATAAAACCTTCGACCACCTGCCGGGCTAATAGTTCCAGGTTGGCTAACTGCCGTATTTGCTGGTCGTCGTTAAGTTTGGGCATGCAGTGCTAATGTAGCCAGTTTTCAATTAAAACTTGCGACTGAACTGTTTATTATTATGCCGGGCATAAAAAAAGCCGGTCGCTTTTCAGCAACCGGCTTTGTATTGTTAAGTGTATTTTTTAGGCTAACTGTTTGTCCAGCTTACCGGCCAGAATAGATTTTGGCACGGCGCCGATTTGTTTGTCAACGATCTCGCCTTTGTTAAAATACAATAAAGCGGGAATATTGCGGATGCCGAATTTCATCGATATGCCGGGGTTGTTGTCCACGTTTACTTTGCCTACTACAGCTTTACCGCTGTATTCTTTTGCAATCTCTTCGACTACGGGACCAACCATGCGGCAAGGACCGCACCATTCTGCCCAAAAGTCAACTAAAACCGGTTTATCTGATTTGAGTACCAATTCCTCAAAGTTTGCATCGGTGATTTCTAAAGCCATGATTTTTTAAAATTTTTAAATTTTCCTCCAACAAATATATACTAATCAAATTGCCTGCCACAAGCAAGGGGCTGACATTCTGGCAAAGCTGATAGGTCTACGCAAATTGTTTGTCCAATTTACCGGCTATCACAGATTTGGGGGCCGCGCCGACTTGTTTGTCAACCACCTCGCCCTTATTAAAATACAACAAAACAGGTATATTACGGATACCGAATTTAACTGATATGCCTGGGTTGTAATCCACATTCACTTTACCCACAACGGCCTTGCCCGAATATTCTTTTGCGATTTCTTCAACGGCCGGCGCGATCATACGACACGGGGGGCACCATTCCGCCCAAAAGTCGATCAGAACCGGCTTGTCCGACTTTAGTACCAATTCTTCGAAGTTCGTATCAGTTATTTCCAATGCCATGATCGTTCGTTTTCAAAATCTGCATCCAAATATATATCGTTCAAATTGCACCCACCAAATGGGCAACGAACATTGTGACAAAGCAATTAACCTATGCCCTTAGCTTAACTTTTGGGTGACAATAAAAGTAGAGGGATTGCCCGGGTTGAAGGCAGATTACTTACCAACATAACCACAAAATCTGGTCACTTATCAACACATCAATTCAGCACCGGCTGCACATGGGTCAGATTGTGTATCTCTTCCATTAGTTCGTCGTTGGGATTGACCTTGTAGGTTTTGGACGGCAATTCAATCAAAATAGATTCTTCAATGTCCTTAACCATGAACCGAAGCGTACAGTTTTTGTTGGGATACTTTTCGTTATTGCTTTCCACGATCTGCTGCAGCGTATCCATCAGGTTATTGTTCAACGAATTAAGTTCTAAACAAACCGTCATGGACTTAGCCAGCTTGTCGCGTACTTCAGTGAGCAGACCGATACTCAGTATCCGCATATCCCAATTATCCTTCTGCCTGAATTTCTCTTCGATCACGCCTTTTAACTGCAAAAAATACCCGTCGACCAGCAAATTGCGAAACTTGATGTAATCGTCGCCGAAAAGTGCAAACTCGTATGAGTCGTTGTAGTCCTCCAAAACAAATGTCCCGAACGGCTTTCCGGTTTTGGTCATTTTATGCTGTACGCCCGAAACCAGGCCGCCTACGCATAACTCGCCCCTTTTTCGCAAATCGGCAAACGCCGCCTTTACGTCGTCGCCGCCTTCGCCGCTGCGGGCTTTTTGCATCAGCACCAGGTCCGACACCCGCGTATTGCAATAACGCTCCAGTTCCAGCTTATAATTGTCCAGCGGATGCCCGGTCAGGTAAATACCGATCACATCTTTTTCATATTTGAGCTTTTCGATCAGCGGAAACTCCTCTGTTTCAGGAAACGGCGGTTCGGGAATATACGACGCCACCGATCCACCAAACAATGAGGCCTGTGTGCTGCTTTGTGTGTTCTGGTAATCGTTGGCGTATTTGATCAGGCGTTCAATACCGGTAAGCGTGCCATTCTCCGTTTTTGCGAAGAATTGCGCGCGCCGAAGCCCGAAATTGTCGAAAGCGCCGCTGTATACCAGGTTTTCGTACGATTTTTTATTGACTGAGCGCACATTGGATCGTATTGCAAAGTCATATACCGATTGGTATGGTCCATTGGCCACACGCTCTTCTATGATGCTTTCTATCGCTTTTTCGCCTACGCCTTTTACACCGGTCAGGCCGAATCGTACCTGTCCCTTTTTATTTACGGCAAAGGCCATGTCCGACTCGTTTATATCCGGGCCTAAAACCGGCACCCCCATCCGGCGGCACTCTTCCATAAAGAAAGAAATCTTTTCGATACTGTTCTGGTTATTCAAAACGGCGGCCATGTATTCGGCTGGATAGTGAGCTTTAAGGTAAGCGGTCTGATACGCTACGAAGGCATAGCAGGTGGAATGGGATTTGTTAAATGCGTATTGTGCGAAGGCTTTCCAGTCGTTCCATATCTTGGTCAGTTTATCTTTAGGATGACCTTTTGCAGCCGCACCCTCCATAAACTTCTCTTCCATTTTATTCAGCACCTCGATCTGCTTTTTACCCATCGCCTTACGCAAAACGTCGGCATCGCCTTTGCTGAAACCCGCCAGCTTTTGGGATAAAAGCATTACCTGTTCCTGGTATACCGTAATCCCATAAGTTTCGGCCAGGTGTTCTTCCATATCGGGCAGGTCAAACGTAATCGGCTCGAAACCATGCTTACGTTTGATAAAATTGGGTATATACTCAATTGGTCCCGGGCGGTAAAGCGCGTTCATAGCGATCAAGTCTTCAAACTTATCCGGCTTCAGCTCGCGCAGGTACATCTGCATTCCGTCACTTTCAAACTGGAACGTGCCATTGGTATCGCCGCGCTGATATAGCTCAAAAGTTTTGGGATCTTCCAGCGAAATATCATCTATGATGATGTCGACATCATGGTTCTGTTTGATAAGCCGTAAAGCATCTTTGATAATGGTCAGGGTCCTCAGCCCCAAAAAGTCCATCTTGATAACGCCTGCATCCTCGATCACACGTCCGTCGAACTGTGTAACCAGCAGATCGGAATCCTTGGCCGTTGCGACCGGTACGATATTGGTCAGATCGTCCGGTGCGATGATTATGCCTGCTGCGTGAACGCCGGTATTTCGAACCGATCCCTCCAATTTTTCCGCTTCGCGCAAAACTATCGAACGAAGGTCGCTGCCGTTGAATATGTCTTTTAGTTCAGGTACCTGGTCGATAGCACCCCGAAGCGTGATGCCCAATGTTTCAGGCACCAGTTTCTTAATGGCGTTCACTTCCGACAGCGGCATATCCAGCACGCGACCTACATCCTGGATGCTGGTTCTCGCGGCCATGGAACCGTAAGTAATGATCTGCGCTACCTGGTTTTTGCCATATTTATCCACCACGTAATCGATCACCTTCTGCCGGCCGGCATCGTCAAAGTCCGTATCGATATCGGGCATCGACTTACGGTCGGGGTTGAGGAACCTTTCGAACAGCAGATTATACTTTATCGGATCGATATTAGTAATGCCGATACAATAAGCTACCACCGATCCTGCTGCCGAACCACGGCCCGGCCCGATAAATACGCCCATATCGCGACCGGCCTTTATAAAGTCGGATACGATGAGAAAGTAGCCGGCAAAACCCATTGTTTTGATGGTGAACAGCTCGAAATTGATGCGCTCTTCCACATCCGGTGTAATATCCCTGTACCGTTCCTTAGCACCCATAAAAGTCAGGTGCTTCAGGTATTCCCACTGGTTCAGTGTGTCGGCATCCTGGCCGTCATGAATCTTAAACTCAGGCGGAATCGGGAAATTGGGCAGCATGATATCGCGCTTCAATTTCAATACCTCGACCTTATCTACGATCTCATTAGTATTATCCAGTGACTCAGGCAGGTCATGAAAAAGTTTGGACATTTCGGCCTGTGTCTTGAAATAAAACTGGTCGTTAGGGAAACCAAAACGAAAGCCTTTGCCGCCTTCTTCGTCTGTAGCTATCGGCGTGCTTTGCATGTCGCCGGTATTGACGCAAAGCAATATATCGTGTGCATTCGAATCCTGCTGATCCACGTAGTGCGAATCGTTGGAACAGATGATCTTGACATTATGCTTTTTCGCGAACTTTAATAGTGTATTGTTAACAATGTTCTGCTCGGCGATATCATGGCGCTGCAGTTCGATATAATAGTCTTCGCCGAACAGGTCGAGCCACCACTTAAATTCCATTTCGGCTTCTTCTTCGCCATTTCTCAGTATAGACTGAGGCACGGAAGCGCCAATGCAGCAAGTGGTAGCGATTAATCCCTTATGATATTGAAGGATCAACTCTTTATCGATACGTGGCCATTTGCTATAGAGTCCTTCAATATAACCCAGCGAGCACAATTTTACCAGGTTACGATAACCTTCGGCATTTTTGGCTAATAAGAGCTGATGATAACGTACATCCTTCTTCTCTTTGGTAAATTGCTTCCTGTGCCGGTCCTCAACCACATAAAATTCACAACCGACGATAGGCTTCACGTTATGCTTGCTGGCTTCGGCCACAAACTTGAACACGCCGAACATATTGCCATGGTCGGTAATGGCGATGGCTTTCATTCCGTCCGCAGCAGCTTTTTTATAGAGCTTGGATATATCTGCTGCCCCGTCTAACAGGGAGAATTGAGTGTGTACGTGTAAGTGTGAAAAATCCGGCATAACTAATCTGTAACAACTTTTCCGAGGAATACAAATTTATCAAAAAAGCGGGGATAGCCTACCCTTGTTGAAAAATCCGCAAATGTTAAAAAGGCCCTGTTCCTTATGGACCAGGGCCTTAAAATTTTGCAATTAAGTTTATTAGCTACGCGTCTATTCTCGCGTATTTAGCATTCTTCTCGATGAATTCGCGGCGCGGAGCAACCTCATCGCCCATCAGCATGGAGAAGGTATGGTCGCACTCGGCGGCGTTTTCAATGCTTACCTGGCGCAAAGTACGCGTATCCGGATTCATAGTTGTTTCCCACAACTGTTCGGCGTTCATTTCGCCCAAACCTTTATAACGCTGGGTATGCACGCTGTCTTCTTTACCGCTACCCTTCAGGCGCTGTATGGCGGCCTCACGCTGAGTCTCGTTCCAGCAGTATTCCTGCTCCTTGCCTTTCTTTACCAGGTAAAGTGGCGGGGTAGCAATGTATACGTAGCCAAACTCAACCAATTCCTTCATGTAACGGAAGAAGAATGTAAGGATCAACGTGGTAATGTGGGAACCGTCAACGTCGGCATCGGTCATGATAATGATCTTATGATAACGAAGCTTGCTCAGGTTCAGCGCCTTATCATCTTCAGGAGTTCCAATGCTAACACCCAGGCCGGTAAACATATTCTTTATTTCCTCATTCTCGTATATCTTATGCTCCATTGCCTTCTCCACGTTCAGTATTTTACCTCTTAACGGTAGAATAGCCTGGTATTCGCGGTTACGGCCCTGTTTGGCGGTACCGCCTGCGGAATCACCTTCGACGAGAAATAGTTCGCAAAGCGTGGGATCGCCATTGGCACAGTCGGCAAGTTTGCCGGGCAAGCCCGAACCGCTCATGACGTTCTTTCGCTGAACCATTTCGCGGGCCTTGCGCGCGGCGGCACGTGCCGTAGCTGCTAAAATTACCTTCTGGACGATCATCTTGGCTTCGCGTGGATTTTCTTCCAAATAATTGGCCAGGATTTCGCCCACCGCCACGTTCACTGCACCGCTTACTTCGTTGTTACCCAGCTTAGTCTTGGTCTGCCCTTCGAATTGTGGCTCGGCAACCTTAACGGATATAACTGCGGTAAGCCCCTCGCGAAAGTCGTCGCCGGTTATATCCACCTTGACATTTTTCAGCAAGCCTTCCTTGTCAGCATAGTTTTTCAGGGTCCGCGTTAACCCCATACGGAAACCAGCCACGTGCGTACCGCCTTCAATGGTGTTGATATTATTTACATAAGAAAAGACATTCTCACTGTAGGTATCATTGTATTGCAGTGCCAGTTCAACAGGGACGCCCTGCTTGGTGCCTTCAACATAGATGGGCTCTGGGATCAACGGCGTACGTGTGCCGTCCAGGTATTTGACAAATTCCTTTAAGCCGCCTTCGGAATAAAATTCTTCCGTCTTATTCTGGCCGTTCTCATCCGGGTTCCGTTCGTCAGTCAACGTCAGCCTAATGCCCTTATTCAAAAACGCCAGCTCTCGCAAGCGCGTAGCCAGGGTATCGTATTTATATTCAAGTGTTTGTGTAAATATTTCCGGATCGGGTTGGAACGTCTGTATGGTGCCCGTCCTGTTCGACTCGCCTATGGCTTTAACGTCAAACATCGGCTTGCCGCGCTCATATTCCTGCGTAAAAATTTTCCCTTCGCGATGAACGACGGTAATCATATGCGTCGAAAGCGCGTTAACGCACGAAACACCAACACCATGTAAACCGCCCGAAACCTTGTAAGTATCTTTATCAAATTTGCCGCCGGCATGCAGTACGGTCATTACGATTTCAAGCGCCGACTTTTGCTCTTTTGTATTTATACCGGTCGGTATGCCCCGGCCATTATCTTCAACGGTAACAGAATTACCTTTGTGAATAATGACATTTATGGTATCGCAGTATCCGGCGAGCGCCTCGTCAATGGAGTTATCAACAACCTCATAAACCAGGTGATGAAGACCTTTAGGCCCTGTATCGCCAATATACATGGAAGGCCGCTTGCGCACCGCTTCCAAACCCTCCAATACCTGGATATTATCTGCTGAATAGTTGGATGTGTCTTTTATTTCGTCGCTCATGTTTTGTGTAGAACAGTAATCTTTTTCGATATATTATAACATACAAAAATACGCTTTTTTGCCCGTATTTGAGGCATTTGTGGAGAAAATATACGAATGTGCAAATGTGCAGATTACAAATACGCAAGTGGCAAAATAGAGTAACATAATATGGAGTACAATGCGCTGCCGAGAGAGGTATTGATGAATTATAAATCTCCGCATTCGCATAATCGTACGTATGCACATTAACATATTAGGATACTTGGTGGTAAAGTTTATCTTTGTCAAAATTTTTTTCGATACAATAAAATGAAAACCAGAGCAATCCTCTTTTCAAAATTAGCCGCGGGTTTGTTGATCGCTGGCACTATAGCCGCATGCAACCAGAACAAATCAGGCGATAAATCTGCACCGACTACCCCCGTTCCTGCCAATACCGCTGTAGTGTTCGTTAACCAGGATTCCCTGTTGGCTAAATACGATTATGCCAAGGATATGCGTAAACGGCTGCAAGACAAAGGTAACGCCGCACAAAACGATGTCGGCTCGAGGCAGCAAGCGCTCCAGCGCGAAATAGCGCAGTACCAAAAAGACCAAAATACCATGAGTGCCAACGAGCGCTCAATGACCGAAACCCGGTTACAACGCGAAGGCCAGGAATTTCAGCGCTATCAGCAAAATGCCGGCGCCGATTTCCAAAATGCACAGGCCGACGAAACCAAAAAATTGTACGACAAGGTATATGCTTTCACCAAACAATATGCTAAGGATAATGGCTATAAAGTGGTGTTGACATTCCAGACCGGCAATACCAGCCTATTATATGCGGACCCTGGTCTTGATATAACTGCGGACTTCGTCAAAAAAATAAATGAAGCATACGCCAAGGAGAAGAAATAACGGATTTTTAAATTAAAATTATAAGACCCCGGCCTGACCGGGGTTTTTAATTTACAATAATAACGGTGATGACGGCTCACGAAAAGTTTATGAGAATGGCTATCGCTTTGTCGAGGCAAAATGTTGAGCAGGGTGCAGGAGGCCCGTTTGGAGCAGTGATCGTTAAGAATGGCAAAGTCGTAGCGCAAAGCGCCAACCAGGTGGTGGCCGAAAATGATCCGACCGCCCATGCGGAAATTTCAGCAATCAGGCTTGCATGCAAGCAGTTAGGCGTATATGATCTTAACGGCTGCACCATATACACCAGTTGTGAGCCCTGCCCCATGTGCCTGGGCGCAATTTATTGGGCAAAGCTCGATGCCGTTTATTATGCCAATTCTAAAATAGACGCATCGTCGATAGGTTTTGACGATAATTTCATTTATGAAGAATTGGGCAAGCAATTTCATCAAAGGCGGGTAAAAATGGTACAATTACTACGAAACGAGGCCCTTGTCGCTTTTAAGCTATGGAAAGACTCTGAATCAAAAACAGGTTACTAACACAAAGAGCAGGCTGTGATATAAACCTGCTCTTTATGACACTTCTTCGAAATTTGTGATGGCTAATTAATTCACCATTACCTCTATCTCTTCTTCGTTACCACTGATATTATCGAGGAATTCAAAATGAGAGTTTCTGCTTATAAATTCAGGCACCATCTCCTTCATTTTGTTAACTAATGCAACATCCTCGTTGCCTTTGTTTATCGCAAGCAGATGTTCGATATCGGCACAAACCTGCTGGTGGGAGTAAGAAATCACCTGGGCTATTTTGATCTTGGGATGATGTGTAGGCATGGTGCGTTCACCCTGGTTCAGCAATTCCTCGTACAGCTTCTCTCCGGGTCTTAGACCTGTGTAAACAATCTTTATATCTTTATCCGGCTGCAAACCTGCAAGCTTAATCATTTTCAGCGCCAGGTCTGTAATACGCACCGGCTCGCCCATATCAAATATAAATATCTCGCCTCCCGACCCCATAGTGCCTGCTTCGAGGACCAGTTGTACGGCTTCGGGAATTGTCATAAAATAACGGGTAATGTCGGGATGTGTCACTGTCACCGGGCCGCCGCGCTGTATCTGGGCTCTGAAACGCGGGATGACAGAACCATTCGAACCCAGAACATTTCCAAAGCGCGTAGTAATAAAACGAGTTGACGGTCCACCCTGGGTGTTGTTTGCCGGGCTGTCCTTTAGCGATTGGATATATATTTCCGCTATTCGCTTAGTGGTACCCATAATGTTTGATGGATTCACTGCCTTATCGGTTGATACCATCACAAACTTGGTAGCTCTAAACTCCACGGCGAGGTCGGCCACATGCTTGGTACCAAGTACATTGGTCAGGACGGCTTCGGACGGATTTTCCTCCATCATGGGTACATGCTTATACGCCGCCGCGTGGAAAACCACCTGGGGCCTGAAATCGGAAAACAGCTTGTGCATACGCTGGTAGTTCCGGATATCGGCAATGAATATTTTGGTGGGAACATCAGGGTATTTTTCCTCCACCTCAAGCTTCATGTCATGAAGAGGAGATTCGGCCTGGTCGCAAAGAATAACCATGGCGGGCTTGTAAGAAAGCACTTGGTGCACGATTTCCGAGCCTATTGAGCCAGCGGCACCGGTAACAAGCACGCGTTTACCCTGGAGATCCTCCGATATGCTGGCATTGTCTATACGGATCGGCTTGCGCTGCAACAAATCTTCAATTTTCAGGTCCTGAATCTGCTGGATGTTGAGCTTGCCATATATCCACTGATCGGAGGGCGGAACAGTTAAAACCTGTACACCAAGTGCAAGGCATTTTTCCAGGGCCATTTTTTTTACTTGTTCATCGAGATTGTGATTCATCACAATAAGCTTGTCGACATTGTGCTTGTGCTTCAGCTTTGCAAGCTTATCAATGTGATGTACCCGCACTTGCTGGATTTCTTTATCAACTTTTTTGGCATCGTCGTCAACAAAGCCGACAACAGAAAAATTTGTCTTCGCGCTGGTTTCCAAGGCTTGTTTTACCAGTACCGCACTATTATCTGACCCGTAGATCAACACTACGGTCTTTTTTGCATTGGTGTTATTATTCAGATAAAAGTAAGCGCTTTTCACCATGGTCCGCAGCAGGATGAGCAAGGTACTTGACACAGAAAAATTAACAAGAAGAACCAGGTTGATTGTAACCGTATTAACATGCAGAACCGGCAACACCCAAATATTAATGACGAGCAGGTATAGCATGCTGCTGACAAACATGGAACTGAAAATGCGCAAAACGTCGCGTGTGTTGGAATAACGTATCAATCCGGTGTGGATACGCATGGTATACATCACCACGGCCGATATTATGCAGTAAAGACCGGTATAAATGAAAAAATATCCTCGTAAAATATTGACAAATTCAAACCGCTGAACGATAAAATAGGAAGTGGAAAACGACCAGGTAACAAGAAATAAATCGACCAGCATTATCAACCATCTCGGAACCACTCTGCTAAAGAGTAAATATTTTTTCATAAAGCAATGTTGCAGGTAAGATGAGTTAAAGTTAACGTTTTTTTACTATACCAAACGAAAAATAAATTAAACTAACTACCCCAAACAATCCCGTCCGGCTTTTCTAAACAATAGTTTAATAGGACAAATGCCCCTAAACACGTTAGAATAACGCGGCCGATGCATAAAAGTTTTAATATCAGATCGAAAAAGTCGAGCCTGCTAAGTAAAAAGAATATCTAGTAACAGTATATGCTTCTGATATAATATATACTTATGGGAATTACATCAAGTTAGTTTTTTTTTAAAAAAAATAGTCGTCGCATCACAGCCTGTAAAGGCCGTGGAATTTAATTATACACGCGTTTGTCGTGATACTATTTAATAGCGCAAGGCTAATTTGATTATTGCCTGCTAGTGTTTACGCATTAATATTGGTTTGACTATGAGATAAACAGCCATCAACGGCGTTATAGTCACAGCAAACAAACCCAGAGTTGACAAGCCCGGCCGGAATATGATAAGACAAATAATGCCCGCCTGTAGCAGCGCATAGCTTGACGAAACGAGTAAGTGTGAAATTTTATGCTCATTAGCCAACAACTGGTAAAAATGCAGCCGATGCGCTTTAAAAATGTTTTGCTTTAGTATTAACCGATGTGCTATGGTCATAACTGAATCGATCCCATAGACAACCATAAAAAGTATATATGCCCAGTTGTGAGTTAAAAAGATCAATTTTAAAATAAGAAAAGTGAGCCAAAAAGCTATGGATACGCTACCCACATCTCCTGCGAAACACCGCGCCTTCGCACGAAAATTGTAGAAGAGAAAAACGAAGCAGGCTAATATTGGCAACCAGATCAAATCGGCATCAATGAAGCCATCCTGGTACAAATTGACATATTGAAGGCCGGCCAATATCACCAGGGTATAGCAGGCCATTATGCCATTGATACCATCCATAAAATTATACATGTTGATGATACCGATCACCATGATATACAACGCTGCCACAATATATGCCGGAAACATACCGAAAACATGCAGCGATACGAACATGAGCGTTACGGCGACAAGATGGCATAAAAGTCTTAACCTGTTTGAGAGCGTCAACCGGTCATCCAAAAAACTTATAATGCCAATAATCAACACACCGAAACCAGGAATCCAATACGACGGATTTAAGGCGACTGCTACGACAAAAGAAAAAAGGAATATGACACCTGCACCGCGGATCGTTATCTCGGCATGTGAGCTGCGCTCATTCGGATGGTCAATGATATTGTAGCGATCGGCTATACGGAAGTACACCAATATTGCTGCAACCAAAAGAATGAAGAAAAGCGCGTATGACATTGGCAATTATTTTGAACTGAAACTACGGATAGTCAGGCCTAAGCCATCTGTCGCCAATACCGGTAAGTTTTTGACATTCAAAGCCGTTTTTATCTTGTTGTTTGAAACAACATAGCTTTCTGTCATTTTTTTCAATCTTTCAGAATTGATCGGTAAGTGTAGTATGTCACCCGCGCGGGCCAGCATCCTG
>JAFDZK010000549.1 GCA_018267005.1 Bacteroidota bacterium | reverse complement strand
GCAGCATTGCAGCGATAGAAGCTGCATTTTCCAGCGCTACGCGAGCTACCTTGGTAGGATCGATAACGCCTGCGCCGATCAGGTTCTCATACTTGTCGGTGCGTGCATTGTAACCGAAGTCGGCTTTGCCTTCTTTCACCTTCTGCACTACGATAGAACCTTCGATACCTGCGTTCTCACAGATCTGGCGCAATGGCTCTTCAATCGCGCGGCGAATGATCTGGATACCGGTATTTTCGTCTTCATTAGCGCCTTTCAGGTTAGCTAAAGCTTCAACTGCACGGATGAATGCTACACCGCCGCCGGCTACGATACCTTCTTCAACAGCAGCGCGGGTAGCATGTAAAGCGTCATCAACGCGGTCTTTCTTTTCTTTCATTTCTACTTCGGTAGCAGCGCCTACGTACAACACTGCAACGCCGCCAGACAGTTTAGCTAAACGCTCCTGCAGTTTTTCGCGGTCGTAATCCGAAGTTGTCGTTTCGATCTGCGATTTGATTTGCGCTACGCGTGCTTTGATCTCCTCGCTGTCGCCCGAACCGTTAATGATGGTGGTATTATCCTTATCAACAATAACTTTTTCAGCGGTACCCAGGTAGGAGAGGTCGGCATTCTCTAATTTGAAACCTCTTTCTTCCGAGATAAGAATACCACCGGTCAGGGTAGCGATGTCTTCCAGCATAGCTTTGCGGCGGTCGCCGAAGCCCGGAGCTTTAACAGCAGCTACTTTCAACGAGCCGCGAACTTTGTTAACAACCAGGGTTGCCAATGCTTCGGTATCCAAATCTTCTGCGATGATAAGCAGCGGTTTGCCGGTTTGTACCTGTTTTTCGAGGATAGGAAGCAATTCCTTCATCGAAGATATTTTCTTGTCGTAGATCAGGATAAAAGGGCTATCCAATTCTACTTCCATTTTGTCGGCGTTGGTTACGAAGTACGGAGAAAGGTAACCGCGGTCGAACTGCATACCTTCAACGGTCTTTACTTCGGTCTCGGTGCCTTTAGCTTCTTCAACGGTAATAACGCCGTCTTTACCAACTTTTTCCATCGCTTCAGCGATCAGGGCGCCGATCTGCTCATCGTTATTGGACGATACAGAAGCAACCTGCTGGATCTTTTTATTATCCTCGCCGACTGCCTGCGACTGATTCTGCAAACTTTTTACCACTTCGGCAACGGCTTTGTCGATACCGCGTTTCAGGTCCATAGGGTTAGCGCCTGCGGCTACGTTCTTGATACCTGCGGCTACGATAGCCTGAGCTAAAACGGTAGCGGTAGTGGTACCGTCACCGGCGATGTCGGCGGTTTTTGAAGCTACTTCTTTCACCATCTGTGCGCCCATGTTTTCCAGGGAGTCTTTCAGTTCGATCTCTTTAGCTACAGTAACACCGTCCTTAGTAATGGCGGGTGAACCGAATTTCTTGTCAATTATTACATTACGACCTTTTGGTCCCAGGGTTACTTTAACCGCATTGGCTAAAATATCAACGCCGCGCTTCAGTGCGTCGCGGGCTTCCACATT
>JAFDZK010000548.1 GCA_018267005.1 Bacteroidota bacterium | reverse complement strand
GACATTCGGCCTCACGGGCATAATTCTGCTTGACTATATCAGTTATTGCTGTATCAAGTTTATCAAGCTGACCTTGCACATGGTCGTAATCTTCCAATAACATTTTAAGCTGGATAAGATGGTGCGAGGTCAAAGTCCCTTCCAATGCAAGTGCTAATTGCTCTTTTTTTGATTTCGCTTTACCTCTTGTGCAGTTAATAAGAACGTCTTTATCTGTAATGCCATCTGCAAGCAAGCGAATAATAGACATTGCTGTTTTTGTTCGCATAGAACTTATAACTGAACGAAGTTTTATGTTATTGCTCTCAAGAATTTTCAGCAGGCGATTTTGCGTTTTCGTTTGCTGCTGGCTATAAAACAGTCTGCTTCGGCAATAGTCCCTTAATATTCTTTGCTGATTATCGGGCATAAAACTTCCCCGTACCAGGCCATGCAATAACAATGTGCATAGCCATCGTGCATCCTTGCGGTCGGTTTTCCGTTTGGGCAGTTGTTTAATGTAAAGTGGATTGGCAACGGTTACATTAATGCCTACTTCTGTAAGAACGGCATAAAGGCTCATCCAATAAATGCCGGTACTTTCCATTATGCAATGTTCAACCGTATTGGATTGCAGCCAGTCCCTGATTTGGTGAAGTTCGCAGGTAAAAGTTCCAAATTCCCGGAGTTCCTGTTGATTGCCGTCTTTGGTAGAAATAAAACCTACGATCTTGTCTTTGTGCATATCTAAACCGCATGCCTTATCTAATTGCGGCTGGATATTTACATCTTGATTTAATTGCGGTTTCATAAATATAGATTTCCTATAAAGTTACGCCGCACCATTTTTATCCGCCTGGATGTTTTTGATAAATCATATCACTTAGGTTGAAAAACCCCAGGCAGCGAGTGCGAGGGGTTTTTCTTTTTTTAAGCAATTTACCTGTAAAAAAGTTTTTCAAGCACTGCCCTGGACAACGGCTTACGTAAGAAATCGGCAACTAACGGATGGTTCCTTGCCCTGTACATATCTGCCGGATGGAGGGAAACCGAAAGGATATAAATCACAAACTGTTCCTTTATCCGCACAGGAAATTCGTCAAACCGCTCCAGTAGTTCCCAGCCGTCCATTGACGGCATATTAATATCCACAAACAGGGCCGTGGGATTTATTCCCACCTGATAATACAGCTCAATAAATACAACGCTGCCTCCGAACTGGTAAATGCTTTTGTATCGCAGCCCGGAAAAGCAACGCTCATGTATTTGACATTGATGAAATTATTAATCGGGTCATCATCGACAAGAATAAAACTATGCGGGGTACTGCGTTTCATCTTTCCATTTGCTAAAAATACAACTTAAAATGCAGCCTTTTGTTCAACCTCACCGACTGCTGTACCATGCGAGTATGCATAAAAATCCAAAACCCATCAAGATATACACAATAAGCATCATGCCTTCATCCTTATACCTGCGCCACAGGGCGAGGTTATAGGAAATGAGCTGTACCGGCTTGTGCCTCCGGTTATATTTTCTGCGCCC
>JAFDZK010000547.1 GCA_018267005.1 Bacteroidota bacterium | reverse complement strand
ATAAGGACCGCTGGATCATGAAATTGGATGCAGCGAACGGGCATCTGACTCCAATCGACCGCCAGCACGACGACGCCTGGATAGGCGGCCCCGGAATTGGGGGTCTGCGCGACGCCGGCTGGATAGATAACAACCATTTTTATTACCAGAGCGAGACTACGGGCTATTCGCACATTTATGTTGCGGATGTGAATACCGGTGATAAACAGCAACTGACCAGCGGCAAATGGGAAGTGCAAAGCCTCGACCTGTCAAACGACAAGAAGACTTTTTATTTTACGGCTAATATGGACCATCCAGGGGTGACCGATTTTTATCGCATGCCGGTATCGGGCGGTAAGCCGGTAAAGCTTACATCGATGAAGGGCGGCAACCAGGTTACGCTGTCACCTGACGAAAAATGGCTGGCGATTATCTATTCTTCAGAGAATACATTGCCTGAATTATACCTTCAACCTAATAGGCCTGATGCAAAACCTGTCCGGGTAACTCAGTCTATGTCGGCCGAATTCAAGTCGTACCCTTGGCGGGCGCCCGAGATCTTTACGTTTAAAAACCGTTACGGCAGCGATGTTTATGCACGGGTTTATGAGCCCAAAAACCCGGATCCTGCCAAGCCGGCTGTCATATTCGTCCATGGTGCTGGCTACCTGCAAAATATCACCTACTCGTGGAGCGAGCATTATTTCCGCGAGTACATGTTCAACAACCTGTTGGCCGATAACGGTTACTACGTGATGGATATCGACTATACTGCCAGTGCGGGCTACGGTCGTGATTGGCGCACGGGCATTTACCGTCACATGGGTGGCAAGGACCTGAGTGACCACATCGACGCTGTGAAATATCTGCAGGAAAAATACGGCATAAAAAAGGTAGGGATTTATGGCGGATCGTATGGAGGGTTTATGACACTGATGGCGATGTTCACTGCTCCGGATGTGTTCACTTCGGGTGCGGCCATCCGTTCGGTAACCGACTGGGCGCATTATAACCATGGCTATACGGCTGAGATATTAAATCTGCCGTACACAGACGAAAAAGCTTACAAAGAAAGCTCGCCTATATATTTTGCCGACGGGTTAAAGGGCAACCTGCTGATGCTGCACGGCATGGTGGATCAGAACGTGAATTTCCAGGACATTGTTCGCCTGACGCAAAAGCTGATCGAGTTGCACAAGGACAACTGGTGGCTGGCGCCATACCCGGTGGAAGACCATGGTTTTGAGCAACCCAGTAGCTGGACGGACGAGTATAAGCGGATATTCAGGCTGTTCGAGGAGACGTTAAAAAAATGAAAAAATGGAGATTAGTGGTCGCAATACTCCTGGCGGGGTGCTCAAAGCAGCCGCAGGCAAATGTTGTGGTTCGCCTCAGCAACGGCGGAAAGTCCCTCCAAATATCCGGTTTTGATAAGGCCGTGCTTGACGACATCGGCCGTGACAGTTCAAATGAAGCCTGGCAGGTACTGCTACCGATATATAAAATGCCCGCGGATACTGAAATGAAGGATTTCCAGAACGCTCAACC
>JAFDZK010000546.1 GCA_018267005.1 Bacteroidota bacterium | reverse complement strand
TAAGGGCCGATTCGTTCGATGAAGCGGTTGAATTCGCCCGCGGTTGCCCTGTCTTGCAGGGTGACGGCAACAGTATGGAGATCAGAAAAATAGCCAAAAAATAAACGACCGGGAAAAACTAAGGGCTCTGTTGCAGGAGCCCTTCATTCTTGTTATGGCACAGCAGGAATTAATACCACATTTATTCAGGACCGAGTACCGCAAGATAATATCGGTGCTTTGCCACCGGTTTGGATTTGACCACGTCGAGATCGCAGAAGATATTGCCAGTGATACTTTTGCTGTAGCGGCCCAAACCTGGGGCCTTAACGGCACACCGAAAAATCCGGTTGCCTGGCTTTATACCGTTGCAAAAAATAAGGCAAAGAACTACCTGCAACACCATTCGGTATTTGAGGACAAGGTTACGCAGGGAATAAGAAGCAGTTCGTCTGAACTGTATGAATACGACATCGATCTATCAACTAAAAACATTACCGACAGCCAGTTGCAGATGATGTTCGCTGTTTGCCATCTCGCTATTCCCTCCGAAGCGCAGATCGGTTTATCGTTACGTATACTTTGCGGCTTCGGCATACAGGAAATAGCAGAAGCTTTTTTGACGAATAAGGAAACGATCAATAAACGCCTCTTCAGGGCCAAAGAAAAGCTGAGAGAAGAAAAAATAAAGATCGGATTCCCCGGTCCGGCAGAGCTCGATAACAGGCTTGAAAACGTGTTGACCACCATTTATTTATTGTTCAACGAGGGGTACTATTCTGATAACAGTGACGAAGTATTGAGAAAGGACCTGTGTTTTGAGGCAATCAGGTTGTGCCTGATGCTTGTGGAAAACAAAAGTACCGATAAGCCGCCCGTGAGCGCTTTGCTTGCGCTGATGTATTTCCAGGCATCGCGTTTTGAGGCGCGCATTGATAAAAGCGGCGAGATCATCCTTTACGATGAGCAGGACACCAGCCTGTGGGACGCTGAAATGATAAGCAGGGGTTGCTATTTTCTCCGCAAATCGGCTAGCGGTAATACGCTTTCCAAATATCACCTGGAGGCCACGATAGCTTACTGGAGCACAAGAAAAGAAGACACACATGAAAAATGGGAAAGTATTCTGCAGCTTTATAACCACTATCTTCAACTGGAATATTCGCCCATAGCCGCGCTTAACAGAACTTATGCCCTGGCCAGGGCAAACGGCAAAGAGCAAGCGATTATCGAGGCAGAAAAGTTAAAACTGAAAAACAGCCGCTTTTATTTTGCCCTGCTGGGTGAGCTTTACACAGGCCTCGATAACGAAAAGGCGAAACGAAACTTTAACCAGGCATTTTTGCTGGCCAAAACCCCCGCAGACAAGCAATTAATTCAAAACAAACTGGACAAGTTGTAATTATTCAATTGCATCGCATCTGTTTTTTGCAGATTTTTTTATTTTTGCAGCCCGATAAATTTTGACCGGAGAGATGTCAGAGCGGTTGAATGTGCCTGATTCGAAATCAGGTGTACTGTAAAAGGTACCGGGGGTTCGAATCCCTCTCTCTCCGCA
>JAFDZK010000545.1 GCA_018267005.1 Bacteroidota bacterium | reverse complement strand
ACTGTCATGGGCGGGCTTGTTGGTAGTACGAATGGTACTGATTATCCTTACGGTATCGGCATGAATAAATTGGCGGTCGAGATCGTCCAAATAAGCCAGGATCTTGTTATCCTGGTCAGCCTGCACAGGCGCATCAAAAAGGCCTAATTGCCCGAAACCAACGGCAGGTTTTTCCTCCTTTTTTTCAGGCTCTGGTACCGGCAAATAAGTGAATTGCTTTAGCTGGCTTTCCTTTTGTCTAAAGGAAATAGCTTCCCATTTTGCGCGGTCCAGGTTAGAAAGTCCTGATTTCAGTTGGTCTTTCAGTAGTGGCCCGATATCTTCAACGTTCCCGTTTTGCCAGGCCACCCGAGTAGCTTTTCCCCTGGCATTGGTTCCCTCGATGATCTCATCGGCATAAACCAGTTCATTTTTGTCTGCCAACCAGGCATTCAAATAATATTTACCTGCGACGTTCTCCCGTTCCACCGTATCGATCAACTGGCTTTCAGCCAGCGATAGGGTTTCCTTGGTGTCGTTTTTCTGAACGAGCACCAGGTGCATTCCCACCTCTACATTGGCATTTTCCCGCATCAGGTTCGCTGGTAATACCGAAACGGAAAGCAGGTCGGCGGAGGTAAATAAGTATTTACGCGCAGTAGCATTGGAGGGATTGTTCAGAAATGCCTCGGTAACTATGTAGGCTAAAATCCCACCGTCCTTTATTTTATCTAAGCCTTTAGCAAAGAAATAAGTATGAACTTTAGATGAGATACCGCTTTTATTGTAGGCCGGGTCATACACCGCTATTTTACCAAACGGAATATTGCTGATTACCACATCGGCCTGGCCTTTTTCAGAAGCCGAGGTTTCCTCAAATTTTTTAACCTGTACGTCTACCGGTACCTGGTAAACCGAACAAAGCGCGGTGAGCACCTTACCGGTCAGGATATCTTTTTCTACCGCCGTCACCTGTTCCAATTCACTAAAAGCCTTAATTGCTTCTTCGATGAATATGCCCGCGCCGGCGCTTGGCTCATATAGCCGCCTGGGATTAATACCGCATTCAAACATTGCCGAATAAATCGCGGCCGGGATAAAATCAGGGGTATAATAAGCCGTGGAAGAGCTGCTTTTTAGGGAATCAACCGCAGCTTTATAGGCCGCCGGGTCCAGTTTATCCTTTAACAGGTTATGCAATTCCATAACCTGTGGGTAAAGCTTTTTATCAGTTATAGAAGCCCCTAATTTGTCCCATTCACTAATATCACCAGGCGGGAACAATACTGCTTTAAGGCCTCCAAAACCGGCGTATTGCTTTAGTGTTTGCAAATCAAATTCAGAAAGCGGCTGGCCGTTAAAGTCCAGCGCAATGCGGATAGCCGAAATGTTATCTGCCATCTTCCTTTGCGGGTTAAATGCCATTTACACCTCCTGTAAATAATCTGCTATAGTTCCGATCACTTCATATCTGAGAAAGCGGTCGTCCTCGTCAAGCCCCTTTACAAGTGGGGCGCATATTTCAAGGATATTAGTAAGCTCATAATGGAGAATTCCATG
>JAFDZK010000544.1 GCA_018267005.1 Bacteroidota bacterium | reverse complement strand
ATTGTTTTATTGTTGGTTTGATCGCGAGATAAAAATGCTAAAAAAATTAGTTTTATTGCAAATAAATTTTACCTTTATACCAGCACAACAAAATTAGTTTTAACCATTTTCGCAAAGTTATGGAAAGTTTAGCACCAAACATTTTCACCTACAACATGCAGGAAACCATCGCCTTTTATAAGCTGCTTGGTTTCAAAGTCACTATGTCCGTCCCCGAAAACTCCGAAGAAGAGCTGGTATGGGCGATGATGACCAACGACAACGTGACCATGATGTTCCAGACAGTTGAAAGCCTGGGTGAGAGCCTGCCCGAGATCAGCCGCAAGGACGGCGGGTCGCTGCTGCTGTATATCAACCTGAAAAATATTCGCCAGTTTTACGAAGAAATAAAAGATAAGGTAAAAGTGCTGAGCGGGCTTGATGTAACCTTTTACGGCGCCACGGAATTTTCTATATTGGACAACAATAATTATGTCCTCACTTTTGCCGAACACGAATGATCAATTTTAAACGCGCCGACCATATCCACATTTGCGTTCCGCCGGAAAGACTGGAAGAGGCACGGCAATTTTATACCGAGGTAGTTGGTCTGAAGCCAACGCACCGGCCGGAGGTTTTCCGTCATCCCGGCTTTTGGTTCGAGATCGGCGATATTGGTTTTCATATCGGCATCGAGCCGGGCCTGGTGAACACTTCGCGGCATAGTGCTTTCGAGGTGAAAAATTTGGAAGAGGCCCGGGAAACATTGGAAAGTAAGGGTGTGAAAACTTACGAGGAGGAGAAGCTGGCCGATCGCGAGCGCTTCTTTTTCCTTGATCCCTTCGGTAACCGGATGGAATTGCTGGAATATGAACACGATTAAGGGATTGGTAGGATTTATAGGATTGGCTTTAATTTTCTTATCGTCAGCATTTGCCTTTTCACAAGACACGACAAAGCTTAGAAATGCCATAATTAAGCGAGCAAACCCTGACGAACCAGGATTAACAGCCAAACAGGCTATCAATCACGTTGGTCAGGATGTGTATGTCCGGGATACTATATTTAAGTACAAAATAGTCACCAATAACTATAAAATATTTTATGTCGGTGACCGGGACACTTCGCGATCGCTGCGAGTTATAATTAAAAATGATAAAATTCTAATTGAGCCTCCAACATGGTTAATGTCGTTTGGAAGCTTTAGTGGAAAAGTTATTTTAATTGGAAGCACCCCCTCAATTATAGTAACCAAGGATTGGCAGTTGGCGACTAGAGTAGGAATATAATTATTTCCTATGTTTCCTTAAACCCATAATCGTGTTCAGCAAGATTCGGGTTTAAGTATATAGCTGTATAATCTTATCTTCGAGTATGAACCCAACCACAACCGTCACAAAGGGCAGGATAACGTCCATCGATTTTCTTCGCGGAACGATCATGATTATCATGGCGCTCGACCACGTGCGCGATTATTTGTTTTTCGGATCGTTTTATTTTGACCCGCTCGATCTGACCAAAACCACCGGCGCCATATTCTTCACCCGCTGGATAACGCATT
>JAFDZK010000543.1 GCA_018267005.1 Bacteroidota bacterium | reverse complement strand
TCACCTCCAAAGGCGCTGCGGCGGTTACCGGCGGCGGTTTCATCGTGCTGACCTCCACGCTGACCGCCATTAAGCTGATCCCCATCGAGGGCGTGGCTATTTTATTTGGCATCGACCGCTTCATGTCGACCGCGCGCGCACTGACGAATATGATCGGTAACGGGATTGCTTGTATCGTAGTGGCTAAGAGCGAGAAGGAGTTTAGCCCCCGGGTCCATTTGAAGCGCCAACTTTAATGTCGAATAATAAATATCGAACACCGAATTTCGAAGTGCCCAGCGGTAAAAAAACCTGATCATTCGATATTGAATATTCGGTGTTCGGCATTCAAAAAATAGAGAGACAGTTGGGCTTTGAGATTATCACGAATAACTTTAGCTTTGCGCGTACATTTTCCATTCTATGAGCGTCCTCGTCAATAACGATTCCAAAGTAATAGTCCAGGGTTTTACAGGTAACGAAGGCACTTACCATGCCTCGCAGATGATAGAATACGGCACCAATGTTGTAGGCGGCGTTACGCCGGGCAAAGGCGGCCAGAAACACCTGAACCTGCCGGTTTTTAATACCGTGCAGGATGCCGTAAAACACACGGGCGCCAACGTATCCATCATCTTCGTTCCGCCGCCATTTGCTGCCGATGCGATCATGGAAGCCGCCGAGGCGGGCATCAAGCTGATCGTTTGTATTACCGAAGGCATTCCGACCAAAGACATGATCATGGTCAAAGAATACCTGAAGGGACGCGACTCGCGTTTAATAGGTCCAAATTGCCCGGGCATTATTACCGCGGGCGAGGCCAAGATCGGCATTATGCCGGGCTTTATCTTCCGCAAAGGGCATGTGGGCGTGGTTTCCAAATCGGGAACTTTAACTTACGAAGCCGTCGACCAGGTGGTGAAAGCGGGTTTGGGTATTACCACCGCTATCGGCATAGGCGGCGACCCGATCATCGGTACGCCCACCAAAGAAGCCGTTGAATTGCTGATGAACGATCCCGATACGCACGGCATCATTATGATAGGCGAGATAGGAGGCGGTATGGAAGCCGAAGCCGCCCGCTGGATCAAAAAGAATGGAACCAAACCCGTTGTAGGCTTTATTGCAGGCCAAACCGCGCCCCCAGGGCGTCGCATGGGTCACGCCGGCGCGATCGTAGGCGGCGCCGACGATACCGCTGCTGCCAAAATGAAGATCATGGCCGAGTGCGGCATCCGCGTAGTGCAATCGCCTGCCGAAATAGGCGCTGCAATGGCGGAGGAGCTTTCGAAGAAAAGTTAAAGCTGAAAGGTAAAAGGTTTTACTAATAACTTTGACCTTTCACCTTATGGAAATCAGCATCGAACAAATCCGCCCTGAATTGACCTGGCATTTGCGCCAAAAGGTGCTCTACCCCGCTCAGAAGTTGTACGAAATGGAGATGGACGAGGATCAAAACGGCATCCATTTTGGCGTATTTACCGATAATAAGTTAGTGGCAGTGGTGTCGCTGTTCGATCGTGGCGGCGACTTCCAATTTCGCAAACTGGCCGTCGATCCGGATTACC
>JAFDZK010000542.1 GCA_018267005.1 Bacteroidota bacterium | reverse complement strand
GGTTTCAGAAATATTTCAATTCATGAATACTTTGGTGTAAACCTGCAGCTGGTTTGGGAAATCGCGCAAAACGATTTGCCTCAATTAAAGAAGGATATGGGTGCTATCTTAGCAGGTTTAACCGATTAACGCTCATTTGCAAGCTGACTCAATATCCGGGCCTTATTTACAGTCCCATTCTAATCGCCCATATTAGGCAAAAAAGGCCCCAGCCTTTCGACTGAAGCCTGGCTTTAGAAATATAGCTGAGATATTACAGAAGCTCTTTTAACGTATGCAGGCGGAAGATCTCTTTTGCGAGGTGTTTGCAATTGGCGGTAAACTCGTCCAGCGTACAGCAAATGGTTTTGACCGTAGCGGGCAATCCGTCGGCTTCTTCCACCAGGTCCATATGCAGCTTGGCATATTCGGTGATCATCCCGCTGCCTTTTAGCTGCGAGAATATTTCGTCCGCAAACGTTTTGTCGCTGCCAAGCAAATATTGCCCGAAACACTGATAACCATCCGAAGCCTTCAGGCTTAGCATGATATGATAACTGCGTTTCATAAGGACAAATAATTGAGATAAAGGCCCGGGAGGGCCTCTATCTGTTTAACAAAGGAATTATCACTTATTTTATTTCGATTTGCCTGCGAACAGCCTTAGCCTCTTCTTTTTTGGCAATATTGATAATAAGCACGCCATCGGTGTATTGGGCCTCAATGTTGTTCTCGTCGGCGCTTTCGGGCAGGGTAAACGAGCGAACGAACGAATTGTAGTTGTATTCGCGTTTGCTGTAGTTTTTCTGTTCGCTCTTGTTCTCCATTTCCTGCTCGACAGAGATGTTCAGCACATTCTGCTCAAGCTGTAATTTGAAATCCTCTTTTTTTAGGCCGGGCGCAGCCAATTCGATGTAGTAGTGATCGGTAGTTTCGCTGATGTTAGCAGCCGGTACGCGGCTCATCATGCGGCTTGAAAAGACTGGCTCGTTAAAAAATGATTCGAAAATGTCGGTAAAGCCCGGTAATACATTGTTCGTCTTTTTTTCGGGACTAAATTTAACCAATGTCATAGGTCTTCCTCCTTAAATTAATTAATGATTTAACTTATTGATCAATTAAACTTTCCGAAATACAAAGAACAAACAAAATGCCAACGGCCGGGGACAGCCTTAACGTGAAAAATTTACATTGCCGCACTGAAAAATTTTCACGAAAAACTGCCAAATTTTCAACACCAGGCGGCATTACAGCTTAACAATTCGCTTGATCCCATTCCCGATACCGGCCCTGATCATATCGCCATAGCCATTGTTGGGGAGATACTGCGCATATTCCAGCGCCAGCTCATAATTTTTCATCGCATTGCCGGCATCGTGCATATCCTCGTGGCATTTGGCGATGTTGAGGTAAAGCGAAGGCAGCGTTTCTTTAATGCTCTCATCTTTTACCCGTAGGGCGAAGTGCAGGGCGGTTTCATCCCAGGTTAGTTTATCGGCCACATTGCTTTGGTGCCGCGCCACATAATGCGCCGCCGTGAACTTTTCCAGGTCGTCGGACGCATCGGCCCAGGCTTTG
>JAFDZK010000541.1 GCA_018267005.1 Bacteroidota bacterium | reverse complement strand
CCAATAATTACCAGGTATTTCAGAATATGGACCGTTACGGGTACCAGTACCAATATGTGCGTAATACCCTGCAGATTAACCAGGGGCCCAGGCTTGGACAAAATGATTCAATTGGCGACCCTGCCTTTAGCGAGATATCATTTATGGCCGGGATATCGCAAACCGACTGGAGTTGGGGACCTTTGCTGACAGATTTTGACAATGACGGTTACCGCGACCTGGTTATCACGAATGGTTACCCGAGGGACGTTACCGATCACGACTTTATGAATTTCAGGGCGCAAGCCTATTTTATAGCCAGCAAGACCCAGATACTGGACCAGATACCGATCATTAAAATACCCAATTATGCCTTTAAGAATAATGGCCGCCTTGGATTTGACAACGTGACCGATAGCTGGGGCTTGGGAACGCCTACCTTCTCAAATGGCGCAGCCTATGCCGACCTGGATAATGATGGTGACATGGACCTGGTCATCAATAATATCAACGACGAGGTGATGATATACCGGAACACAGCCAGGGAAAAGGATAAGAACGACAGTCATTACCTTCATATAAAGTTCAACGGCGGTCCGCAAAACAGGGATGGTATCGGCGCCTGGGCTGATATTTATTATGATAATGGCAAACACCAGGTATACGAGAATACGCCTTTCAGGGGATATTTGTCCACTATACAGAATATCGCGCACTTTGGCATCGGCGGCAATACTACGCTCGATTCAGTAGTTATACGCTGGGCGAACTTGAAAAAACAGGTGATTAAAAACGTGAAAGCCGATCAAATGCTGGCGGTGGATATAAAAAATGCAGTCGAGCCTTACACCTTCGCCCACCCCGAGATCGACAAAGCGTCGGTATTTGAGGAAGTTACACGTATGCTTGGCGTGACGTACAAGCACCAGGATGAAGATTTTATCGACTTCAATATACAAAAGCTGTTACCTCATAAACTCTCCGAATATACCCCTGCACTTGCCGTAGGCGATATTGACGGTAATGGTTTAGACGACATTGTTGTTGGAGGTACATCCAAATATCCCGCGCAGGCATTTCTGCAGCAGGCCGACGGCAAATTTATCCAGCGGGATCTGCTGCCCCCGGGCCAGAATAACCCCAACGATAATTTTAAGGATGAAGGCCTGATCTTATTCGATGCCGACGGTGATGGCAAGCTGGACCTGTATGTTGCAAGCGGCGGCTATGCCAATGATCCCGGATCGCGTTTTTACCAGGACAGGCTTTACATCAACGACGGCAAAGGAAACTTCAAAGAGGCCGTTGGCGCTCTCCCGTCAAACTATACAAGCAAGTTATGCGTACGTGCAGTCGACTATAATAAAGACGGTAAACTCGATCTTTTTGTTTCGGGCAGGGTCGATCCGTGGAACTATCCCAAACCCGTATCGAGCTTTATTTTAAGGAACGACAGCCGGAGCGGGCATGTCAAATTCACTGATGTGACGCCGGCGGTGGCCAAAGACCTGAAGAATGTCGGCCTGGTTTGCGATGCGGTATTTACCGACTTTGATAACGACGGCTGGCCCGACCTGGT
>JAFDZK010000540.1 GCA_018267005.1 Bacteroidota bacterium | reverse complement strand
CGACCTGGCATTTACGGCCGGCCCATATACTTACCAGAACAGCAAGAACGATGAGGATAAGGTTTACGGCGATTATGTTTCGGTGTGGCGAGCCGATGAAACGGGTAAGCTTAAATTATTGATCGACCTTGGCATCCAGCACCCGGAACCCGAACAAGCAGAACTGACTGATTTTAAAGACCCCGATACTTCAAAACAAACGGCACCCAGTAAAGATCCCTTCAGCGGCAAGGGCATCATACTAAGTACCGACAAGGTATTCAATCATGAACTGACCCTGTCGGTGCTGGCATCGTACAAAGAATTCCTTAGTCCCGAAGGGCGTTATTATTTCCCCGGCTTCGAACCGATCGTAGGTCCGGATAAGATCATGAAATTCATCGACAACGAGGGCATCAGCATCCAGGCTGAAACGCTCGATGTCGGCCGTTCGACCAGTAACGACCTGGCTTACAGTTATGGCCGCGCAAGGATAAAAAAAGGCGATATAGTGAGCAGCTATAATTACGTACGGATCTGGGAATTAGACGCTGAACATAAGTGGGATATCCTGCTGGAAGTTTTCTCGGCGGTGGAGCAGTGATTTGTTTTTAGTGATTTGTGATTGGTGATTAGTGATCGGGAGATTATTCCCTTATATTTTGATTCTTCAGATAATTGATATAGCCATTTATCAACTCATGCAATCTTCGCATTCAGTTTTCAAATGCGCAAATGTGCCTTCATCAATATGTCCTTCGTCCAGGGCAATAATAAGATGATCAATAGTTTCCGAGGCTGAGCCTCTGGCGTTTATAAAGAATTTTTTAGAATCATCGTAATGAAATCTACCGTGTCCTTCAGCTATATTGTTACCAATTGATCTGGACGACCGGATAATCTGGTCTTTTAAGCGATAAAATTCTTCTTGCGGAAATCTTTTAGACAGCTTTGAAATCGCATTTCTAAGCGACCGAGACTTTTTCCAAGCCTCCAAATCGGTAAAACCTCCCATGTTTATGTTGCACTTGTTCCGGGTTCTCGAATTACCTGGTCACAAATCACCAATCACAGATCACTCTAAAATAACCGCTCAATGATATCGTCCGCCGTCAAGCCCTCCGCTTCGGCGTGGTAGCTGCGAATGATACGGTGCCGCAACACCGGTTTTGCTATAGCGCGGACGTCTTCGATATCAGGTGAATATTTTCCGTTGATGACCGCATGGCATTTAGCTCCCAGTACCAGGAATTGGGATGCGCGCGGACCCGCGCCCCAATTGAGAAGGCGTTTAATATCTGCTGAAGCCGCCTCGCCGCCGGGCCGTGTTCTGGACACCAGCTTTACCGCATACTCCAGCACATTATCGGTAACCGGAATGTTCCTGACTAATTGCTGGTAGTTAATGATCTGCCTGGCGTTAAGCACCTTGGCAACCTCCGTATGCTCACCGCTGGTGGTATGCTTTACGATATCCAATTCCTGCTTTAGCGTAGGGTAATCCAGGGCAATATTGAACATAAACCGGTCGAGCTGCGCTTCAGGCAGCGGATAGGTGCCCTCCTGCTCGATAGGGTTTTGGGTAGCCAGT
>JAFDZK010000053.1 GCA_018267005.1 Bacteroidota bacterium | reverse complement strand
GCTTGCTATGGCTGAGTGTGTGCATCACGGCTTCCACAATGATCACGGCCCCATCTACGATCAACCCAAAGTCCAGTGCGCCAAGGCTCATCAAATTACCGCTCACGCCGAAAAGGTTCATCATGATAATGGCGAACAGCATGGCAAGCGGGATCACCGAGGCGACCAGCAAACCTGCCCTGAAATTTCCCAGGAACAGCACCAGCACGAATACCACGATCAGAGCACCTTCCAGCAGGTTATGCTCAACCGTCCCAATAGCGTTGTTCACCATTTTGGTCCGGTCCAAAAACGGTTCGATCACCACACCCTCAGGCATGGTTTTCTGTATCTGCACGATACGTTCCTTGACATTTTTAATCACCTCGCTGCTATTGGCACCCTTCAGCATCATGACCACAGCACCGGCTACTTCGCCATCATCATTATAGCACATGGCGCCGTAGCGGGTAGCATAGCCTATTTTAACATCGGCCACATCTTTAATAAAAAGGGGTGATCCGTCGGCCGTGTTTTTAATAACTGTGTTGTTGATATCATCCATACTGCCGATCAATCCCTGGCTTCGGATATATAAGACTGTCGAGCCTTTTTCGATATAAGCGCCCCCGGTATTCTGGTTGTTGTTTTCCAGCGCCCTGAACACATCGGTTATCGTAATATTATGCGACAGCAGTTTATTGGGGTCAATTTCTATGGAATATTGTTTTAACTTTCCGCCGAAGCTACTCACCTCGGCTACCCCTTTAACACCTAATAACTGCCGGCGAACTATCCAGTCCTGTATGGTACGTAGATCTGTTTCGTTATATTTACCGGCATAGCCTTTTTTGGGGCGTACCACATATTGGTAGATCTCGCCCAGGCCGGTACTTACGGGGCCAAGTTCGGGTGTTCCGATACCGGCGGGTATCTGGCTCTGCACTTTTTGCAGGCGTTCGGCAACCTGTTGCCGGGCCCAGTACACATCGGTAGCATCATCAAAAACTATGGTCACAAGCGAAAGGCCGAACCTGGAAAAGCTGCGGATCTCTTTTAGTCCTGAAATATTGCTGTTAGCCTGTTCTATCGGATAGGTGACTAACCGTTCGATGTCTGTAGCCCCGAAAGAAGGGGCGATGGTGATGATCTGTACCTGGTTATTGGTAATATCGGGTACGGCATCGATGGGCAGCTTCGTAAACTGATAGCTGCCATAGCCGATCAGGGCGAGCATAAAAAGCCCGATGATCAGCTTATTCCTCACGGAAAAAGCGATTATATGATTTAACATAAAATGAAACCTTGAAAATTAGTGATTCAAAAAGCACCGCATAGCCGAATACACCATGCAAAGGCACTATTAATAAAATTGAACAGAAGACTAATTAACAAGATTTTGGCGGCTGCCAAACACGGGATAGATAAGAGGAAGGGATCAATTCATCCCTGGTTATATGAATTTCCTTTTCCGGAATATGTACAATGTAGTTTTCTAAAGTGTGTGTCAAAAGCGGGATAACTACCGGTGATACACTTGAAACACAGTTATCAGCCGTTTTAAAAGGCAGTTTCATGTCTTCACTGTAATCTTTGTCTTTCGGGCTGCCATGCATGTAGTGCATGTCCAAAAACTGAAGAAAGGAGATATTTTTATTCTGTTTTTGATGTTCAGCAAAATGCTCAAAAACAACCGGAAGCTTCAGCAACTGGTGTAATTCCGTTGTTGAAAACAGGTAGGCTGTTAAAAGCAATATGGTACTGAACTTTTTCAAACTTTTGCAAAGTTAATATATGTTTCATTAATCCCATCATTTATAACGGGTTTAATGTCAATAATTCATCATTTTATGCAGTTTCAGGGTAAAATTATTTTCCATTGATGAGTTTGGCCATGATAAAGGCAGCTCCAGCGGCAAGGGCACCGATTATCACCACTTTAAAGGCTCCGCTTAGTGCCGGTTGTCCGGTCATTTTACTTTTAAAGAACCCGAAGACGAACAAACTGATTAAAGTGACTGCACAGGAGTAAAAAAGCGCGGTCTCAGATTGATTGATAAAAACGTAGGGCGATAGCGGAATAATGCCACCTACTATGTATGACAATCCGATGGTAACGGCACCTTTGGTAGCCCGGTTCGCATGGGGTTCTTCCAAGCCCAGTTCGTAACGCATCATGAACTCCACCCATTTCTTCTTATCCTTAGACAATTCATCAGCTATCTGGTCCTGTAAATGAGCAGACAAACCGAACTCAGCGAATACTTCCTTCACTTCCGCCTTTTCCTGATCAGGAACTCTTTCGACCTCATCGTATTCCCTTTTTAATTCGGAATGATAATGATCGACTTCTGTACGACCTGCCAAAAATCCACCAAGCCCCATTGCGATAGAGCCGGCAACAATCTCTGCAATGCCGGCCGTGACAACAATTCCCGAGGAACTAATTGCTCCGCTTAATCCAGCAGCCAAGGCAAACGGTACAGTCAGACCGTCCGACATGCCTATAACGATATCTCTAATGGTTTCTGAACCGCTAACGTGTTGTTCTTTATGCATTCTCAAATATTTTTTTAATAAAATAGGTTGTTAACAGCATGATTCAAAGAATTTAATTACTGAAATTATTTCCCCTCATCAGTCTTATAAAAAATTAGAGCATAACTTCCCGTAATCATTGATTTTATCCCCCATTGATCATATCCGATACAATTCCCTTTCCCTTATTGCGCTCAGCCAAGAAAACGCCTGCCAGATGGACGGCCACAAAAGCCAAAATCAGGTACATGCAGAATCCGTGGACCTCTTTGATGCTATGACGAATAGATTTAAATGGCGCAAGGAGGTCTTCAAAGGCCAGGAATAAGCCGGTCAACGCCATAATTAAAAGCAGGATGTAGAAGGCGGCATATATCGCTTTTACCAGCAATTCATGCCGGGCAAGTTCCCTGTTCTTTTTAGTTGCGTGGAACTGAGCATAAGCGTCTTTTAATTTCCTGATCAACTTTTGATCGGCTAGCTGATAAAACTCCAGTATCAACCTGAATACTAATAATGCAGCTAATATATAGCCGAAATACGTATGGATTTCCCACACTTTATCCTCAAGGGCATGACCTACACTACCTGCCTGCTGTTCAGTAATGGTTATTCCTTTATTTTTCAGTTCATCTTTAATTAAAGGATTGATATTCTGCTGATCGATCAAGGTAGAATTGAGCAACACAGTGATTAAAGAACCACCGATCACGCACATATTAACCCAGTGCCAGAACCGGAACGGGGCAGAATATTTTTTCGCCGGGCTGGTAAAATGTCTATCTTTTTTAATTGGTTCGATAAGTACCATTTCAGAATTGCTTGAGGTTATTGCTATTTTTCATAAAGGTAATATATAATCTTGTTTATAATCTGAAACGCTAATCAAATTTTGAAAGGATTTAAACAAAACAAGCGGTACAAAGTCCTTAACTTAGCATTTGCGCTCATCCTGTTTAAAGTTTAAATCAGTTCGTTATTTATCGGAAATTAAACTGTACTTGATTGCTGTCAAACGTTGCAGATAATAATATTTTGAATTTTTCATTCGTAATGTTATATTTGAGTAAGGATTACCGAGCGTTCTTAAAACGCTCTAAATCGTGTCGAAATATTTGGTGCCCAAAATGGTGCCCTGTTTTGATTTAAAATTAAGAAAAGTGCTTTTTAAGCATCTGAGGACATGTTTTACAGTTCCCAGCAGGATCACATAAAATCCCAGCGGGATCACCCTATGGGACAAATGAGAAGAAAAATCGTTTGTCCCATTTTTTTTGCCATACAATTCCTTATTAATCAAGTAGATAGACTGAAGCACATCACTCACCTTAGCGGTTCGATCTTTTAAATTTTCAAAAGTGAAAAAATCGGGAAACATCGAACCAATCAGGTGCCGGCGCTCTTGCGCATCGGCATTACAATAAATTTCATCCAACCGGGTCAAGTTTTCCAGCGCTGCATCCAACGTTCGCTCCACTTCAGCTATCGAAAGCTTTTCAGAACAACTTTCAGCTATTCGTATTTCCAGCGTCCTGATCTGTTCCTCCGATTCTTTCTTGATTTCCTTGTAATCAGCTGAATCTATGTCGCCATTGAGCAGCAATTCCCTCGCTTTGGACAATTTTGTATTGAAACTGTTGATCTGTTCAAGCCACAACTTTTTAGCCTGCTTATTATTACCTATCTCCTTTTTATACACATCCAACAACACTTCACGGAACAATACTGCCATCGCCGGGGACAGTTGAAAGTCCCTCAAAAATTGGAGAAATGTATCATTAAGTATCTCGGCCTTTTGACGGTACCCGCACGCCGAAGAACAATGGTAATAATGATAGTAACCGCGCCTGCCCTTCGACGCGCTACTAGTCAGCATACGGGTACAATTTGAGCAACGTACAAACCCGCGGAGCGACAACAAATCTATAGTAACGACCCTGGCAACGATTTTCCGCTTTTTACCATCCAGGGCATCCTGCACCTCTTTAAACAGGCTTTCCGGGATCAGGGGCTCGTGCAGCGCATCGACAACATAGCTTTCCTCATCTTTCAACTTCGGGATCAATATCTTACCGCAGTACACAGGGTTACGAATGGCCACCCAAAAATTATGCTTACTGCACTTCAAACCTTTACTTAGCGCCAGCTTCCAAACCTGTTCGACCGGCTGATGACCCAAACTAAGTTCGTTGAACACCCACCGCATGATCGCTGCGGCAGGTTCTTTAAACACGATCACTTTTTTGCCGCCTTCTAATGTTTTATTTTGATAACCAATGGGTGCGCTGCAACACCATCTGCCCTCTTTCTTTGCACGCCTCATTCCATAAAAAACGTTCAGGGAACGCCGGTCATTTTCAATTTCCGGCGCGGTCAGGTAGATGGCGAGCATCATTTTATTTTCCGGCACGGACATATCCAAAGGCTGTTCGATTGCTTGCGGTTCAACTCCAAATCTCCGAAGCGTATTGATCATTTGATAAGCTTCCGGCGCATTTCGGCTAAACCGGTCCCATTTGGTAAACAGGACCAGGTCACTGCCTTGTTTATGGTTTTTTAGATAGTTGATAAGTTTGGTCCACTCCGGCCGGTTAAAAGTCTTAGCGGAGTGATCCTCAAAGATTACTTTCCGTACAGCAATTTGATTCGCCTGGCAGTAGCGTTGCAACATTTCTTCCTGGTTGCGCTGTGAGTAACCTTTGTCTGCCTGTTCATCGGTGCTCACACGGATATATAAATCAGCCGTTTTCATTTTTTAAAGTTTTGTTTGACAATAAGTTTTGATAAAAAATAAATGAAATCCAGGATCTTTCCGGCTTCGTTTTCGTCTATTTTCAAGCCATTTTTTTCGAGGATCTTTACAGCTTGTTCAGGAGTGATGTTTCTTTTTTCCCGTGTTCCGCCCTTCATTGGTTATTATAAAAAACGGGTGTGTTCTAACCGGGTAGTCGCTGGACTCCTGCAACAATTTCGGAAGGGCGTCCCGGTGAGTGAGCGGGGCTGTGAAGATCACGTTTTGAGTTTCATCGGCCGCGCCAGTATTTCTGGATTAAGCCGTGATGGATAGTGATGCCTTCTTTTAGCGTTTCTGCTCTTAAATATACAAAAATTTAATGATTTACTCTACGGCGAAACAAAATACCAGGTAGTATAAAAATATTCCTGCAAAGTCCGGCAGTGCTCCTATCTACTTAATCTTATATTTGATAAAGCCGAAGCCACGCATTTGAACCTAAGACCAATGGACACTATCGAAGACCTGATCAAATACTCCAATGAAAATAGTTACCTCGAAATTAAACTCATTGAATATCGTGGGGAGATACGGGGAAATCTGATCAAGGACGTTATGGCCTTGGCTAACTCTAATTATACGGGCGACAGGTATATTGTAATTGGGGTTAAAAAGCATGCAGGGGACATCGAATTAAATGAGATAGAAAGTCCAGAAGATTCAGCCGGCATCCAACAGTACATTCACGAAAATATTGAGCCAGAATTAGAGATTAAATATGAACCATTCCTATTTGAAGGTCACAAACTGGCACTGCTAACAATTTGTAATCCAACTGATCAGCCTTACCTAGCAATAAAAGACATCAGCAACAAAAAAGCGAAGTTAGTAAGCAAGCATGACTGCTTTATTAGGAAAGGCACTCATCAGTTGCGTCTGAGCCGCTCCGATCTGGACCGCATGTATGCAAAAAAATATGAATCGACGGGCTTGGCAGGAAAACTTGATTTAACTTTTGAAGACGGAGCAAAGTCATTAGAAATACCCTGCGTCCGGGATATCCAATTACCCTCGCTAGTCGAAGCGCTGGAAATTCAAAAAGAACTTCAGCTAAAGGATAGGATGCAAGGTCGTGAGCTATTGGAGCGTGTTGATCATTACTACTCAAGCGGCGCACCTGAGGATCGATACAAGTCTTTGTCCATACCTCAATTGGAAGAGCGGCTTAGTACGGTGAAAATGAATTATTTCTCATCGGATATTCACTATATGCAGGAGCTCCGATCTTATAAATTGAATTTGAAACTTAAAAACAATGGGGAAATATTTCTGGAAAAGGGATTGGTCAAACTAGTTATTCCTATAACCGAATACCTAATCGTGGTCAAAACAATTCCACTAAACGATCACCACCAAGCGGTACCGAGTTTTGCACCGATATACGATTACCCGGAGGTAATTTATGAAAAGGAAGAAGTTATTGTCACCTACGAAGTCGGTGAGGTCAGGCACGGCTTGTCTAAAATGGTTTTTAAGGACGCATTGCGTATTGTACCTTTTGAACAGTTGGCCGGAACAGGTATTAAGATCAATGCGCAGATACATGCGGCTAATCTTAAAGTGCAACAATCCTTTGAGTTGTCACTCACATTTGTTTAATCTTAGGTGCTATATTTACCCCATGCGAAAACTGTTATTCATAACGCCCCTAATCATTCTATTCGGCTGCGGCAAAACAACACCGGTAAAACCCAACATTGTATTAACCGGCACGTATGTCTCCTACCGCGAGATCGATACCATGTATACTGCGTTTAATCCGGCTGATGGTATTGAATCGATCAACGTCTGGTATCCCTCCGGTGATTCTGTCTACAACTATCCGGGCACTAAAAATGCCAACAGCGGTTTCAGTAATACCATTACAGATAATGCAGCAGCGAACGGCCAGGCGTCGATCACCTTCAATTCCACCACCACGGCCACAATGAATCAAACCTCCTATGTGCCGGTCTATATCACCTATGACTTGAAAAAGGGGACCTATAATGATGGCCGCCTGAATGAACGCGAACGGATCATCGTCGTCAACTCGAATACGATAGAATTGCTTACCAATCCATTGTCTGTTGATAACCAGCCCAATACGTCCGGCTATTTGACCGCCATTTATTTCCGCAAGCAATAATAGCTGTTACTCCGTGATCTGCGTTTTATCTTTCACCTCGATCTCGGGCTTGCCTTTATAATCGATTACCTGCCCGGTCACACAGATAGACTTGCCATCGAGGCTCTCTCCTAACGATTTAGCGT
The DNA here is from genome assembly GCA_018267005.1 of Bacteroidota bacterium. Taxonomy (GTDB): domain Bacteria; phylum Bacteroidota; class Bacteroidia; order Sphingobacteriales; family Sphingobacteriaceae; genus Mucilaginibacter. Next base: position 11,270 of record JAFDZK010000053.1, on the reverse strand, counting down.
CGCCGCGCAGCACGATCGTAAATAAGGAATTGGGATAAGCACCACCCATATTGACCAGCACCATGCTGCCGAAATCTTTGTGGCCGTAAACTTTGGAGCAGACCTTCACATTTTCGCCTGTATGAGCCGCCAGATCTTTTTCGTCGACCGTTTTGACCTCACCTCTTGACTGTGCGTTAGCAGGCGCGGCAGCGACCGTTGTTTTTGCAAAGATCGCATTTAGCACCCCGGCCAACCGTATTCCGGCTTTTTCGATGCGATTCTCCACCACCGGGATATGCGCCTTATAATAATCATCACTCAGGTTATTGCCGTTTTGCGCGATTTCCGCGTAAAGCTGGCTGCTGATCTGGTAGCTTTCCCAGGCCCAAAGCATTGGCGTGTCGCTCTGCCATTTTTTGATCTGTTCCGGAGTTGCTTTGTCCATATTTTGGGCGAGTTGGGCTTCGCTGAGGCCGGCGTGTTCCAGCAGTTTGGTGTCCCACAAGCTATGCAGATTGGTGCCCTGACCATCAAATTGCACCTGTATCGTGTTGCCGCCTTTGTCTTCGGCGCGGCTGACGTGCATGGGCTGGTGGATGTCGCCAACGAAATGGACGATGTATTTCAGGGCGTTGACCCGGTCGAAACGGCTGGCTTTCTCGTCGGCCAGGATATTTTCTTCTTTGAGCAAGGCGGTGTACACGTTGACGTGGCTATTTACCTGCTGCTCAAAGTCATTATAGGATAAGCCTGTTTCAACGTTGATGAAGTGCCAGGGGGCGGTCGAACGGTCGCGGTTGTTGTCAGCCCAACTGGCTACATCGGCTAAGCTTTCGTGGCCTAAGAGCGCTGCCACACCGGCTTTGGCCTGGTCAGTTAAATGGTTAGCCGCGATACGGCCGATCACGTTGTGACCGGTGTGGCCCCAGGAGCATAGGGTGATTACCAAAGCCGTAGCAGCGATGCCGACGAATATGTTTTTTCATGTAGCTAAGTTAAACAGAAGTCATAAACTAGCGCCTCCAACCCAGCTACCTTATTTAATGAATTCCGTAATACTTGGCGATTGCTTCAGCTAGTACCCCTCCCGCGGTAGCTATTCCGATTTCCCAGGAGCCGTCAACCGCTTTGTTGATCATTCTTCCTATCCAAGTGTTTACTTGCTTGCTAAATTTGCCATCTGAAGTTGGTTTCTCTTCATCAATAAAAGTCAGCAAATCACTAATATCTGATTCATTAATTCCTCGTTTGATCAAATCATTTGCCAGATCCTTTTTATCACCTTTGGAAATTTCAATGTGAGCATGTATGGTAGAATTAGAGCCGGTATTAACCACATTACCATCGCCGTTATTGTTGATTGTAGTATTCATATATTGGTTTATTGTCTGTTTATTATCCTTTAAGGTAGATATCTCGACTTCAGATCCAAATTGTCTTTCTAATTCAAGCATAAAATCAAGCAATCTTTGACGAACAGCAGCTAATATTTCGTGAACAAAACCAATCGGCAAGCTGATGCCAGCAGAGGTTAATTGAAAATGCGGACCGTTTACTTGTTGCAACATTTGCTGAAGAATATGCCTACTTGTACTCGGAAATTCATAGCGTATCATATTATTTTTACTTGCTATCATGGACTCCAATCTTGATACGCTTTCGTAAAAACTTGCAGTTTCGAATGTTTTAGTTTCTTCCGGATCAAAATCAACGGTTAATGGAAAGTGCTTACCCCGCCTATATCGATCTACATAATCAATGGTAATATTGCCGCGGCATTCGCGGTAGTGAGGCAATTTAGCTTTACCGGGATATCCTGCAAGTTCATTATTTGCCCAAGTTAATAAATCGTCCTGGCCAATTCTCGATGCCAGTACTTTGGTCTTATTAAGCGCGTTACTTAACGGAGTATCATTATTGACTAAATCATTGATTATTTGTCCCACTAAATCCATATTCCAAATATCGCAAAATCATTAAATTGAATTGCTCAAAGACCAGCATAGTTGGCTACATGTCGTAATATAATTAAGTCCTGCGAATACTTTGAAGTCATTTCCCCTTCCACTCAACCCCATCCTCAATCCGCTTCAGCACCGCATCGCGCATCTCCTCCAGGTATTTCGTCGGCGAGATCACTTTCCGCATCTTTATCTCTGTAAAGCGCCGGTAATAACGGCTCAGGTTAATGTCCAGCGTTTCTTCCAGCCATTCGATAATGTCGGAGATGGTCGCGTCACCGTTATTCAATTGTGCAGTCTCAAACAAACCATAAGCCACCTCTACCAGGTTAGATTTATCACCGGTCCACTTCAGCGGCTTGCCGCGCCTTTTGAAACGATAAGGCTCGGCATTTTCGGGTGAATACAATCGCCCGATCAGGTATTCCTGCAAACGTTCCAGCGCGATGAATTTGGCAAACAGGTAACCGCCCGCGACAGAAACAGATGGGTCGAAGTCCCGCACATCGGGCAAAAAAAGCAGGGACGGCTCACCGCCCCTCAGAAAATAGGTTTCGTCCAGCTCAGAGCCGTCAAGCAAGTAATACTGGTACAGGAAACGGTGCTGGTCAAAAAAACGCTTGATGACACGAAGTTCTGATTCATAATAAGCCTTGAGCAGCAATTCATCGCTTAAGGGCTTGTGAGCCTCTACTGTATACACTTCCAGCGCATAGATGCGTTCGGCCAGGAACTTTGGCATCCCATATTTGAAAAACCGGATTTCTTCTGCCTGGTCTTCAAATGGTTCGGTCAGCACATAGTATTTAAGTTCACCGACCGCCTCGTGTACTGCCCTCAGCACACCAGTCAACCTTTCCACCATAGTCGTCCGGGTAAATTGAAGCAGGGTGACCTATTCAATTAATGGCTGCACTGCAAAACTACGTACGTAAGCTGAGTTTAAGCTTGGCAAAATCATCGGACGGCAACTAAATTCAGTTACCTCGCCGCGTAAAACTCCGGCACCGGATTGAGTTGGGCATTCTGCCGCTGGTGCCAGTAAGGATAGATCGGGTCGGTCTCGCTGGCTGCGTCGAGCTTTTTTACCTGTTCAATGCTCAGCTTCCATCCTATCGCGCCGAGGTTTTGCTGCAATTGTTCCTCGTTTCGTGCGCCGATGACCAGGTTGGCTACCGTCGGTCTTTGCAGCAGCCAGTTGAGCGCTACCTGAGCGACCGTTTTGCCTGTTTCTGCGGCGACTTCGTCCAGCGCGTCGACGATGCGGTATAGTTTTTCAAAATCGGTTGCAGGTCCCTGGGCGCCGCCCTTGCTCAGCCGGTTACCCGCCGGAACACCGGCGCCCCGCCTGAACTTACCGCTAAGCTGCCCTGAGGACAAAGGGCTCCAGACGATCGTACTCACTTTCTGATCGAGGCCCAGCGGCATGAGTTCCCATTCAAACTCGCGGTCAAGCAGCGAATAGTAGGCCTGGTGCGCCACGTAACGCGCCCAGCCATAGCGCTCGGATACCGACAGCGATTTCATCAGGTGCCAGCCGGAAAAATTCGAGCAGGCGATATAGCGGATCTTGCCTGCCGTGACCAGGTCATCAAGGGCGTGCAGGGTCTCTTCTACCGGCGTACGGCTATCAAAGCCGTGCATGTGGTAAATATCCAGGTGATCGACACCCAGGCGGCGCAGGCTGCTCTCACATTCCCTGACCAGGTTATAACGCGACGAGCCCATATCATTGGGGTTATCGCTCATGGGGAAGGTAGCCTTACTGGAGATCAGTACCTCGTTGCGCCTCCCTTTAATCGCCTTGCCTAATATTTCTTCGGACAGCCCACGCGAGTAAACGTTGGCGGTATCAAACAAGGTGACACCCGCTTCCAGGCAGATATCTACCAGTCGCCTGGCTTCGTCAATCCCGGTCTCTCCCCAGGCCTTGAAAAACTGGCTACCGCCCCCGAATGTGGCCGTGCCGAAGCTTAGTACCGGCACGAAAAAGCCTGAACCACCCAATTGTCTGTATTCCATAATCGTATTAGTTTCCAGCTAAAATAACGGGCTTGCTTCAAATCGGTTTCACCTCTTTGTCATTTTGAAATAAAGCGGCGTAATCCCCGCGCTAAGCAGGCCTCAACCGGAAAGGTACGCTCTGGCAGAAATCTTATTCCAAAAAATCAGGATTTATTATTAATATTAAACCAGTTATAACTTCGCGGTCAAGCATCTGTATTTACATGAAAAAAGCGGGTCTTTCCTTATTGCTGCTTGTTGTATGTCTTAACCTGTCTGCTCAAAAGCTGAATTTTGATAGCCTGCTCAATATCGCGCTTCAGAACCGGTACAAGCCCCGGAGAATGCCGGTCACTAACCGGGACAGTTTGTTTAAGCTGCTGCCCCGCGCCAGATCACAGGCAGAGCGGGTCAGGCTGATCTACCAGGTGATCGGTAACGGGCTGGACCTTTCCCGCGCAGAACTCTCCTATCACTATAAAATCCTGGATTGGGCAAAAGCACATAACGATAAAGGGTCCGAAGCCATTATCATGTCCGAACTGGGCTATAATTTTCTGCAGAACGGTGACAATAACGAGGCGTCGATCATGCTTTTCCGCGCCTTGAAACTGGCCGAGGATGCCGGTGACCGGCAGGCGCTCGGAATAGTCTACTTAAATTTAAGTCTTTGCTTCCAGGATAATGTTAAGCTCAGCAAGTCGTATAATTTAAAGGCGCTCCAATTCTCGAAGGCAGCTCACGATGATTTGTATACCATTAATGCCATGCAGGGGCTGGGCAGGAAATATTACCGGGAAGGCAGGGCGGATTCCGGCGCCTATTATTTTTTTAATGCCCTGTCATTGTCCACCAGGGTAAATGTGCCGGAATATACCTGCGCCACGCTGGCTTATATTGCGAGCGTCCAGAGCAGTGATCCGCTCGCGCTTCGCTATTTCCGGGTTAGGGCTGCTATAGCCTTAACGAGCGGCAACGCAGGCACCATCAGTCATGCTTTTGACGGACTGGCGTTATTTTTCCTGAAACACCACGAACCGGATTCAGGTTTGTACTACGCCCGCAAAGCTTATAACTATGCGGGAAATCTGTCATTCGCTTCCCAGATCAGGCCGGTCACCTTGCTCGCGCAATTATTCGATGGCCGTAATGCCGACAGCGCGCTGAAATATGAAAAATTATACAACCGGCTGCACGACAGCACGAACAATATCAGCAAGCTGGAAAATGCCCAGGCGGTTGCATTTGACGACCAGCAACGCCGCCAGGAAGCGCTGAATCAAAAGCAGGCTTACCAGAACAGGCAGCGGCTATATTGGATGCTGACCGGCATATTGTTCCTGCTGATCCTGGCGGCGATCCTCGGCAGGAACAACCGTCAGAAACAAAAAGCCAATCAGGTATTGGCAAACACGCTGGAAGAGCTGAGATCGGCCCAGGCGCAATTGGTGCAGCGCGAAAAAATGGCATCGCTGGGCGAGCTCACGGCAGGTATAGCGCACGAGATACAGAACCCGCTCAATTTCGTCAATAACTTTTCGGAAGTAAGCGCGGAGTTGGTAGATGAGCTGGGCGAAGAACTGGCAAAAGGCGACCTTGAAGAGGTAAAAGCCATCGCCGCGGACATTAAGGAAAACCTGGAGAAGATACGCCACCACGGAAAACGCGCGGACGGTATTGTGAAGGGCATGCTGGAACATAGCCGAACCGGCACCGGGCGAAAGGAACCGACTGATCTCGGGGTATTGGCGGATGAGTATTTACATCTTGCCTATCATGGCTACCGGGCAAAGGATGGAAATTTCAGTGCAGGGATACATACCAGCTTCGCTAAGGACCTGCCGCGCGTGTCCGTTGTTCCCAAAGAAATCGGACGGGTGTTACTAAATCTTTTTAACAATGCTTTTTACGCCGTCAGTGAAAAGGCCAAAACAGCAGGCCCCGATTATCAACCCGAAGTATCCGTAAGCACTTCGGTTGAAAATAACCATGCCCGCATTATGGTGAAGGACAACGGCACGGGCATCCCCGCAAACATCCGCGAAAAGATCATGCAGCCCTTCTTTACGACAAAACCAACCGGGGAGGGCACCGGGCTGGGCTTGTCATTAAGTTATGATATCGTTGTCAAAGGCCATGGAGGAAACATCGAATTACGGTCGGAAGAAGGTTTTGTTACTGAGTTCACCGTTATTTTGCCCTGCCAATGAGCATGTGGTCCGGGGCAATGCGGCGCCAGCTTCCTGATACCCTTTTTGGCAAGCCCGCGGCGTAGTGACGGCGAACCTCCAACGGCCGGCGCACAGCATACATTAATTGGCCGTTTGATTCAGTTTGGCCTCCATGCTCATCGTGGTATGCGGCACAGCCATCAAACGTTCCTTCCGGATCAACTTTCCGGTGACCCTGCAAATCCCGTAAGTTTTGTTTTCGATCCGGATAAGCGCCTCTTCCAGCTGCATAATAAATTTTTTCTGGCGGGCCGCAAGTTGATTGACCGATTCCTTTTCGAGCGTCGCCGCTCCGTCTTCTAACGTTTTAAAGCTGCCTTCCTGGCCTTCGTTGAATGCGGAAGCATTGAGCGATGCGGTTAAAATGGCCAGCTCTTCTTTGGCGGCTGCCATTTTTTCGAGTATTCTTTCTTTAAACAGGTTCAGATCTTCATCCGAATATCTTTTGCGGTGTTATGGTTTGCATAGGTCCCTGTGAACAATATAGATTTACAATTCGTTTTGTTTGATGCCGGTCATTCGGGAAACCAGGCAGGGGTCATCCGTTAACCCCGCTATGGTAATTGCTATTAGTTATAAATTTTAACGGTTAAAATTGAATCAACAGGCACAAGCGTAAAGGTTCCATAAAAGAGAAACAGCAATATGCAGGCGACAAATTCTTAGAAAGAAGTAGGAAATGCCGGCACGGTCATTCGTTATATAATTGTTACAGACGAGTTGCCGAAAATGAAACATCTTTGTTTATATTTCGTTCGCTTATTAGCGGAATTTCATAAACTTGAGAACAACTGAAAACATCGTCAAAAAGTACTCGGTGTTCGCTGTAGCAACGATGTACCTTTTCGTTGCGTTAATTTATATTTTTTGTCTGCCTACCTATACTGCTTTACAAAAGCAACCAGCACCAAATTCTTACTCGGCACAAGTTAGCAGAGAAAACGGCAATTCTAACGCCAATTCACAATTTCATAGGATATACAAAACAGTATTAGCAGATAAAAGCAGCAGAGCGTCTTCTCTGATTCCGCTATCTGCAGTGTTTTTATTTATTTTCAGCGCCTTACGTTTATATAATTTAAGTGCGGAAGAAAAATCTCATACAAAATTTCCTGTCTATTTCCATCCTTTTACTTTTCTCAATTTCCATATGCTCAGAATCTGAGCATTGATTTCTGGTTGGTCGACTGTCCGATAATATCGCGCCTTAAAATAGTTGACTCTATTTAAATGTTCCTGTTTACTGAAATTAACAAGCGGTTATTAGCCGGTTTGCTTTACAACGTACAAAGTTTATGAAATTTAAAATCATTGGAATATTAGGAATCGTGCTTTTTTTAACAAGCGAAACACGAGCGCAAGCGATTTTGAATGGAACGGTTTGCGACAAGGACACCAGAACGGCGCTGCCGAATGTGTTGGTCAGGATTAGACACAAGAAACAATTAGCGATCAGCGGGAAATCCGGAATTTTTCACATACCTGCTTCAGTAAATGATCTGCTCATATTTACTGCGCAAGGCTACAAGCCAGACACCCTTTATTTAGTTGATTTAAGCCATAAGACAATTGAAATGATTGCGGCAGCAAATACATTAGGGGAAGTGCGTATTACGGCGAGTGCATCCAGGGCTTCTTTCGACCCTCAAAAGGAATACCCGGAAGTTTACGAAAAAAGCAAATTTGCATTGTCGCCATCAAGGTTGTTAGGCAGAGACGCAAGGAACGCACGTCGCTTAAAACACTATTTCGATAATGAGCTAAGGCAACGGAAAATTGACTCCATATTCAATGCTGATTTAGTTGGCAGTATAGTCCCCTTAAAGGGCCGCGATCTTCGCAATTTTATGGTCATGTACAGGCCGCGTTTGTCGTTTCTCGATAAAAGTTCCCCTGATGACCTTTATCAATATATAAAAAACTGCTATAGCAAGTTCATAACGCTAACGCCGGACGAACAGGTGCCGGCAAGGCTTTACTGATCAGCAACGGTTATTTTGACGGTATAATTTAATTAAAAAAAGATGAAAAATATAGTAAAACATTTTGCGCTTGCCGGCTTCACCGCAGCAATATGCTTGATTTGGGTTTTACCTGCTGACGCCCAACGGGGCGGAGGCGGGCATATGGGTGGCGGAGGAGGCGGCGGACATTTTGGCGGCGGGGGCTTTTCAGGCGGTCATGCCGGCGGTGGGTTTTCCGGCGCTCGTCCAATGGGCTCACCCCAGCATTTCAATGGTCCCGCACGAGGAGGCTTTGCACCCAGAAGTGGTTACGTTAACAGGAGCGGGCCGGTATTCCGTGGCAATACGCGGAATACTACCGGGGTTCGTGGCTATACGGGATACGGGCATGGTGCTTACAATCATGGCGTATACGCCCGTGGCGGGTATGGACATAGTAACTATGGACATGGCTGGTATGGGCATGGTGAAAGTGGCCGGCCATATGGATGGGACAGGCACAATGGCTATTTCTATTGTCATGGTTATTACGGCAGTTTGTATTATCCTTATCTTGGGTTAGATTTTGGGTACCTGCCTTATGGTTATTATCCATTTGATTGGGATGGCGAGGATTATTATTTCAGCGACGGATTATACTACCAGTCAGGTGCCGATGATCAATACACCGTAGTCGAGCCCCCAATTGGTGCATCCGTTAATTCTTTGCCTTCGGACGCGCAATCTATCGTTATTGATGGCCAGCAATATTATGAGTTAAATGGAGTCTACTATTCTCCGATATCAAAAGATGATGGCAGCACGGTTTATCAGATCGTAGGGAAAGACGGCGAATTGAATACTGGCGTGGATGGTGTTACCAAAGTGGAGCCAAAGGTGGGGGATGTAGTGACCCAATTGCCTCCCGATTGCAAAAAAATCAACCTTACCGGGCAAATATTCTATGTCTCTGAAGACGGCATTTATTACCAGGAGATTACGGATGGTAATAAAAGTAAAGCCTACAAAATTGTCGGACTTGAATCCGATCAGGGAGGTAATTAATTGCCTTGGGAAGGTGCAATGACAATTTTCAAAAGAAAATGGGTGCGTAAAAATAACAATGGCAAGGAGGCTAATGATTTCTCCGTTCCATTGCTTTTTATTTTTATAGGAATCATCATAGCCTTTGCATTGGTCCTTTTTTACTTGCTCCCGAATATTTTGAATCTTTTTGACAACTAACACAATTTAAAATGACCTAAAAATGATGAAAAAGCATATTCTAATAATTGATGACGACCAGGACACGCTAGACATAATAAAGGAGGTTCTTTTCGATGCTGGCTATACCGTTACAACTTTAACAGAAATTGAAAACATAATCGAAGTAGTGGCCAAATATAAACCCGACCTTGTTATTTTGGATTTCCTATTACAAGGGATAAACGGGGGTGAACTCTGTTCACAGATAAAGAAAAATGACCGAACACATCTTACACCTGTTATCATGATGTCTGCCCACTCCCGCATAATCGGTTCATTTGAAATCTTTGGCTGCGACGATTTTATTGAAAAGCCATTTGATAACTGTTGCCTTGTTGAGCATGTTACCCATCTTTTGAAAAGAGGAAAATCAAGGCCCAGGCATATGCATTACGTAAAAATAAGTACCGAAAGAAATAATTGAAAGTTATGGAAACTAACAATGCTGTCATATTCAACTGCCCGGAGTGTAATAATGAAGTTTATGCCTCAATACCGGATGATGCACCCAGCCCGTATCACGAGGGAAGCGTACCGAAAGCAGTAGCGAATTATCTTTTAGGGACTACAGTTTATTGCCCCAAATGCGGGGACCGATTTACTGTCTGGATGGATACTCATCCTTCAACCGTGCCATTATTTTTACGCAAGGGTTAATTTTGTAAAGACGAAATAACACTTTAGGGTTCTGTACCTAGGTATAAAAATGAATAATCAAACCAATCCGTTCGAAGAAAAAACTGTAAAGGAGGCTTTATCTGAACTAAAGGTAAACCCTGAAACTGGTCTTAGCAATTCGGAAATCGGTGAGCGTCAAAACGCCTACGGCCTTAATGAGGTCCCGCAGGAAAAACAATCTATGATATGGATGTTCCTAAAGCATTTTTCGGGCCTCACAGCAATTATGCTGGAAATTACTATTGTAGTTTCATTTTTTCTCCGCAAATATGCTGATGTCTATCTGATCAGCGGGCTCATGTTGTTCAATGCAGTTATTGGCTTTCTACAGCAGCGCAAAGCAGCAAAAATGGTGCAGGGACTTAAGAAAGACCTTCAAGTTTCGGTACGGGTCCTCAGAAATAGGAATTGGTTACAGGTTTTCGGCAACCAACTTGTACCGGGAGATATCGTAAGGATACGCACCGGTGATTTTATTACTGCGGATGCCAAAATTATAGAGGGCGACGCGGCAGCCGACCAATCTTCATTAACCGGGGAATCAAGGCTGATCAGTAAAAAAGTTGGCGGAATACTTTATGCAGGCTCTATGATTAAAAGTGGCGAATGCACCGCAGTGGTAGTAGCTACCGGAATTAAAACTTTTTTCGGCAAAGCCGCCCAATTAGTACAGCAAGCCAGGCCCCGTCTACACATGGAGGAAGTAGTATCTAAGGTGGTAAAAATATTATTTTCAATCGTGGTCACGTTCCTGGCCATAACGGCAATTATCTCGCTATTTCGTGGCCAGGCTTTCCTATCCATCGTGCCGCTGATGCTAATCCTTTTGATAACAGCAGTTCCCGTCGCTCTTCCGGCGATGTTTACAGTAAGCATGGCACACGGGTCCAGGCTATTAGCAGACAAAGGCATTTTGGTCAGCCGGTTAAACGCTACTGAAGACGCTGCAACGCTCACGACGCTTTGCATCGACAAAACTGGAACGCTGACCGAAAATAAATTAGCTGTGCGACAGGTCATCGCCGCAGACAAATTCACTATACTCGATGTGATAATTTACGCGGTAATGGCATCTGTTGCGGCCAATAATGACGCCATCGATATGGCTTTTATACAGAAAGCAATTAAAGATAAAATTGACATAAGCGGTTATGATCAAATGTCTTTTACCCCTTTTTCATCAGCAGTTAAAAGAACCGAAGCAT
>JAFDZK010000539.1 GCA_018267005.1 Bacteroidota bacterium | reverse complement strand
AGCAGTGAGCGAAACGACCGGGATTTATCAGATTCGGCCCAGCCGCCGACCACGAATTCCTGCCGTTTACGCGTCGGTGTTTTCAGCCAGTTATTATCGCGGGCGCCCGGCTGATACGTACTGTCGCGCCGTTTGGCGACGATACCTTCCAGGTCATGATCCAGCGCTTGCCGGTAAAGGGCAAGCCCGTCGTCGAAGCTGACGCTGAAGCGTAAGGTCCCGTTGCCTTCGATTAACCTTTGTAGGATCGACCTGCGGTCGGCCAGCGGCAATTGCATCAAGTCGTAGCCATCCAGCCACAACAGGTCGAACACGCAGTAAATGATCGGCGTGTTATGGCCGTTGTACTTTTGCAGTGCATCGAAATCCGGTTTTCCGTCGCCGTTAAAAACTACGACCTCGCCGTCAAGCACCGCATCGTGTCCCAGTTCTTTTAGCGCCTTGACAACAGGCGGGTATTTATCCGTATAGTTCAGCGCGCTGCGCGAGGCCATGCGCACTTTTCCGTTTTCAATATAGGAAATGATGCGGTAGCCGTCCCATTTCAGCTCATAACTATAGTCGGCGTCCTGCAGCGGCTCTTTGGTCAGCGTGCACAACATGGGCGCTATCTTGTCCGGCATGGCGCGTTTAATGCCTCTTTCGTTGGCCATATCCTGCGGGGCCGGTTGCGGTGGTTGCTGTGCGGCCCGGTTGCTGTTCCATACGGCTGCGCCTTTCTTTTCGCGCATCTGTTCGACGGTCAGTTTGGAAATAACCGATTTGTCTTTGAGCAGTATATCTTGTTTGGTGGCGTATTGGTCATCCGCTTTGATCAGCCGCCAGCCGCCTTCGTATTTGTCGTCACTGAATTTGATCAGGATGAAGTCGCCTTTCAGTTTATGTCCGTGCAGCGTGATCTTCAGCGCGTTCTTGTAATAATTGGCGGTCATCCAATGCTCTTTCGCGGCCTTGTCTTTTAGCTTTTCTCCCGCAGCGGGTTCATACCAGCCTTCATCCCAGACGATGACCACGCCGCCCCCATACTGCCCTTCAGGAATAATGCCTTCGAAATCCTTGTAGTCATAAGGATGGTCTTCAACGGGCATGGCCAGCCTTCTTTCTGCCGGGTCCATCGACGGCCCGCGTGGCACGGCCCAGCTTTTCAGTACGCCTTTGACCTCCAGCCGGAAATCATAATGCAAATGAGAGGCCGCATGTTTCTGCACAACAAAAGCCAGTTTGCCGGAACGCGGTTTGCCGCCTTCCGGTTCAGCAGTTTTCTTAAAATTGCGCTTTGCTTTGTAGCTTTCCAGTTCAGCCATAGACGACAAAGCCCCGGTAAACGGGGCCCTGCTTGATTTAAAACTATTATTACACTTTCTTTTCGATGTTTTTGCGCTGGTTGCCGGCCGATTTTTTTGCCTTTGTTATGTCTTCTGCGCTGACGCCTTCTTTATGAGCCTCATATTTAATTTCGTGTGGCTGGTTCGATACCGAATTCCGCTCCACTTTTGATCCTCTTGTTGCCATAGGTTTTATTCGTTTGATATATATCGATATAACAACGTGGTACAAAAGTGGTTTTCAGGAAT
>JAFDZK010000538.1 GCA_018267005.1 Bacteroidota bacterium | reverse complement strand
AGGTTCTCCACTTCGCACCCGAAGGATATTACGGATGAAGTGTTGTACACGATAAAGAAATACGAGAATATCTGCAACTATATTCACCTGCCTGTGCAGTCGGGCAATAGCCGCGTGCTGGAGCTGATGAACCGCACCTACGATCGTGAATGGTACAAAAACCGCATCGATGCGATACGCAGGATCATACCCGAATGTGGCATTTCGACGGACGTGATTACCGGTTTCTGTTCGGAAACGGACGAGGAGCATAAAGAGACATTGAGCATGATGGATTACGTGAAGTATGACTTTGCTTATATGTTTATGTATTCCGAAAGACCGGGCACTTTAGCGGCAAAACGTTATGCGGATGATATACCGGAAACTGTGAAAAGCGCACGGCTGAAGGAAGTTGTCGCCAAACAGCAGCAGCATTCGTACGAACGTTTGCAGGCGCAGGTAGGCAAAGTGCAAAGGGTGCTGATTGAAGGGTTTTCGAAAAAATCGGACCGGGATTACTGCGGGCGCAACGACCAGAATGCGATGGTCGTTTTCCCGGTAAATAACAACTATAAGCCCGGCGAATATGTTAATGTTTTAGTTGAAAGAACTACTACAGCTACGCTGATAGGGACGATTGTTAACAAGTAGAACCAGGAGCCAAGAACCAAAAGCCAAGTTAGAGTGATGCATAATTTCAAAAATTTGAAAGTCTGGCAAAAGGCAATGGATCTTACCGACATGGTACTTTATTTTATTGAAGACTTACCTGTTAGTGAACGGTTTAATTTGACTAATCAGATAAACAGATGTTCTTGTTCGATACCATCAAATATTGCGGAAGGTTCGGGAAAGCGTACAATAAATCACTTCGCCGAATTTTTAACGACGGCGTTAACATCATCTTTTGAATTAGAAACACAATTGTTAATATATGAACGCCGAAAATACGGCGATCGAGAAAAATTAAAAAACTGCTTAGCCCTGACTGCCGAAGTGCAAAAGATGATCTTTGCTTTCAGGGATAATTTAAAATAACAGAGAGTTTAAAATCTTGATTCTTGACTCTTGGTTCTTGATTCTTGAAAAATGGATATCCAGGAAATAAAACAACGCTTCGGTATCATCGGTAATTCGCCGCTGCTTAACCGGGCTATAACTATAGCAAACCAGGTAGCTCCGACAGACATTTCGGTATTGATAACCGGCGAAAGCGGCAGCGGCAAGGAGGTTTTTTCGCACATTATACACCAGATGAGCCCGCGCAAGCACGGCCCGTTCATCGCTGTAAACTGCGGCGCCATACCAGAAGGAACTATCGACTCGGAATTATTCGGCCATGAAAAAGGTTCATACACCGGTGCTGTCGGCGAACGCAAAGGCTACTTTGAGACCGTTAACGGCGGCACGATATTTTTGGATGAAATCGCAGAAATGCCCCTGGGCACCCAGGCCCGCCTGCTGCGTGTGCTGGAGTCGGGGCAATATATCCGGGTAGGTTCATCCAAGGTAGAGAAGACCAATGTACGGGTGATTGCGGCCACTAACGTCGATGTGTATGAGGCGGTAAAAAACGGCAAATTCAGGGAAGAT
>JAFDZK010000537.1 GCA_018267005.1 Bacteroidota bacterium | reverse complement strand
GTATGGCATTCGCCACGTCCTTATCATACTCGTCGCCATTGGGCACCGCCTTGATGATCATCAGATGCACGTTGTCGGCAACCCCGTCGATGCCGTAGCCGTTTCCGCGCTTTGCTCCGACTAATCCCGCTACACCCGTCCCGTGCGACGAATCCATTACCTTTAGGACATTGTTACCGTAGGGCTTATGGTCCAGCACATCAGGATCGTCCCCGACGATGCGCTTGCGGGCGCCCAGGTCGGGATTGATCTCGTTGTTAAGCTTGTCGAGGTATTCGCTCATCTCCTTTATGACCTTTACGTTGGTGGCATCCGCGGATTCCTCGCTGAAAGCTATCGTCCACAGGCCCTTTATCTGCATTAATGTGTCATTGGTCGCCTGTAATTTCTGGATATCTGCTTTGGTAAATACCTGGTCGTTTTTGAGGTTCAGCAAATGTCTTACGTAACCGCTGGTTTCCACCAATGCGCTCATGATGGGCGACAATTGCGGCAACTCGGTACGTGCCTTCGTTATCGTAGAATCGTATTGGGCCTTTACTGTCAGCCAAAAGGCGTATTGCTTTTTGTCCGGAGCTGTCGCTTCGGTAACAGTGGCGTACTTATCCTTCAGCCTGAAATATTGGCGTATTTCTTCTTCAGTCTCATTAAAGTCACATTTGCCGCCCGGGCCGCCCAGGAAGTCCCAACCATGTATGTCATTTACATAGCCGTTGTGGTCGTCATCTTTATTGTTGTTGGGCTTTTCTTTGGGGTTAGTCCAAAAAACGCCCTGCAGGTCCTTTTGCAGCGTATCGCAGCCGCTATCGATAATAGCAACCACTACGGTTTTACTCTTTTTGCCTTTCAGGAAATCATAAGCCTGGCCCAGGCTGACGCCAAAATAACCATCGCTTTTCAGATCGAGCGCAAACCAGTTCTTTGGCGGATCCGGCTGCGATGGCGGCAATGTTTGCGCAAATACCTGCAGGTTTACCAGCAGGACACAAGAGAGGATAAGGTAAAAAGAACGTTTGATGATGCTCATACTAACAAAATAAGGCTACAGGTCGAATTTGATTCCCTGCGCCAGGGGTAATTTACTTGAATAATTAATGGTATTGGTTTGTCTTCTCATATAAACCTTCCAGGCGTCGGAACCCGATTCACGACCGCCGCCTGTTTCCTTCTCCCCGCCAAAGGCTCCGCCTATTTCGGCGCCCGAGGTGCCGATGTTTACATTCGCTATACCGCAATCAGAACCAGCGCACGACAGGAATTGTTCTGCCTCCTTCAAATTATTGGTCATGATGGACGAGGAAAGCCCCTGCGGCACACCATTTTGCATCGCTATAGCTTCGTCGAGCGCGCTGTATTTGACCAGGTAGAGTATAGGTGCAAACGTTTCGTGCTGCACAATATTGTAATGGTTCTCCACCTCGGCAATGCATGGCTTTACATAACAGCCTGACACATAAGCATCGCCTTCGAGCACGCCGCCTTCGACAATGAACTTACCGCCCTCGGCTTTACATTTTTCGATGGCATCTGTGTACATTTTTACCGCGTCTCTGTCGATCAGCGGGCCCATGTGGTTATGCTCGTCCAGCGGGTTG
>JAFDZK010000536.1 GCA_018267005.1 Bacteroidota bacterium | reverse complement strand
ATACCGCGTACGCTGCATTTTTCGCTGATGGGTGCGCGCGACCTGTCGATCATATCCACGCCACCACCTAACCGCCAGCCGGTGGTTACGGAATTACACGTCTTTAACGATAAGCTGATCAAAGAGTCAGTTGAATACGAGATCGGCCGCGGCGGGCAGGTATTTTTTATTCATAACCGCATCGCCGACCTTCCGCAATTGGGCGCTTTGATCCATAAGCTGGTACCCAAAGCGCGTATCGGTATAGCGCACGGGCAGTTGGAGGGCGACGACCTGGAGGACGTAATGCTCAAATTCGTCAACGGGGAATACGACGTGCTGGTAACCACTACGATCATCGAGGCTGGCCTGGATATACCCAACGCCAACACGATCATCATTAACCATGCGCATATGTTCGGCCTGAGCGACCTGCACCAAATGCGCGGCCGCGTAGGCAGGAGCAATAAAAAAGCATTTTGCTATTTGCTTAGCCCTCCATTGTCGACGCTTACGCCGGAGGCCCGCAAGCGCCTGAGCGCTATAGAAGAGTTCTCCGACCTGGGCAGCGGCTTTAACGTAGCCATGCGCGACCTGGACATCCGCGGCAGCGGTAACCTGTTGGGCGCCGAACAAAGCGGCTTTATAGCCGAGATCGGTTTCGAGATGTACCACAAGATACTGGATGAAGCGATACAGGAGCTGAAGGACGAGGAATTTAAAGGATTGTTTGCCGACGAAAAGCCGCGGCCATTCATCTCGTTCACCCAGGTAGATACGGATATGGAACTGCTGATACCTGACGAATACGTAACCAGTATCGCCGAGCGTTACAACCTGTATACCGAGTTATCGAAGATCGAGAATGAAACCGAGCTGCAGGCATTCGAGCAGCAAATGAACGACCGTTTCGGCCCGGTACCACCGCAGGTTACGGATATGCTGAACACAGTGCGGCTGCAATGGCTGGGTAAGGCTATCGGTTTTGAAAAGATCTCGTTAAAGAAAAATGTACTGCGCGGTTACTTTATAGCGGCGCAAAGCTCGCCCTACTTTGAAAGCGCGGCTTTCCGGAATGTGCTGAACTTCCTGCAGGCCAATCCACGCCGCAGTAACATTAAGGAGGTAAAAAACTCCCTGCGTATCAGCATTGACGGCGTTAATTCTATTGACGAGGCGGTGGAACTGCTGAGTGAAATAGCTGAGCCGGTTAGGGTTTGACAAGCTTAATATCCACCCCTTTTCTCAACGTATTGTGTATTTCAGCAATCTGGTCTGTATGATCTATCAATTCCTGTATCACTTCAGCAGGCTCATCCGAGATTACATTTGCATTATACTGAAAGTTAGTACCCGCTTCGCCATCTTTACCGAATTCACAGTTAAATTCCACTTCCACGCCCGAGACTTTAATATTTCGCTTAGCGGCTTCGCGGTAAATATCATTGCAAAAACAGGTGGCTAAGGACAACATCAGCAGCTCGGCACCGTTTACCGATGACCCGTAGCCGGTTGATTTTGGAGGGATGGCTATCTCCTTCGCTGCGTCATTAGTCTGTACAACTATCGTGTGATGGTTAAATTCGCTTTTTACAGAAGCTGATATTTTCATTACCCTTCCTTTATTGTTTT
>JAFDZK010000535.1 GCA_018267005.1 Bacteroidota bacterium | reverse complement strand
ATTTTTATATCTGCGGTTTTAGCTTCTGCGTTTAGATTGACTATTTCAACATTATATGACTTGAGGTCGCTTAAGATATGGTAAGTTGACGGGCTCAATTGGCGGATATCCGCATCAATTTGTTGCCCATCGACCATTATCTTCTCGCCTGCTTTTCCGACGTTATATTCTTTGCCGCCGTTTATTTTAACCTGGTACATATTACAAGTACAATTATTGAGTTAAAGCATATTGAACCATATTCGCTCCCATTTTAAGGGCCTTTATCCGGGTCTCCTGTGTGTCACCGGCATAGGTTCCGTAATCTTCCCATCCGTTACCCAAGTCACATTGATAATCGTAAAAACATACCAATCTTCCCTTGTAAATCAACCCAAATCCCTGCGCGCGCTTGCCGTCGTGCTCATGCACTTTGGGAAGGCCGTTCGGGAAATCATACTTCTGGTGATAGATAGGGTGATTCAAAGGCAGTTCGACAAAATCAAGTTCAGGAAACACCTTTTTCATTTGCGGCCGGATAAATTCGTCCAGTCCATAGTTGTCGCAAATATGCAGAAATCCGCCGCCAATAAGGTATTTGCGCAGGTTTTGGGCTTCCTGGTCGGAAAAAATCACGTTGCCATGCCCCGTCATAAAAATGAAGGGGTAATTGAATATCTGGTCGCTTCCTACCTCAACCACATCATCTTCAGGCTGAAAGTTCGTATGCAAGTTCTCGTTGCAAAATTTGATCAGGTTCGGCAATGCGGTGCGGTCGCCGTACCAGTCTCCTCCGCCATTATATTTCAGCTTAGCCATTTTATACGTGGGCGTACTGAAGCTGCTGCATATAAGCAAAACCGTGACACATACAAATGCTGAAAATATTTTCATAAACGGTTCAAAAAATTGATCTCGAAGCAGGCTTCCAATGCTGCCGTCTCAGTTCTTAAACGACTATTTCCTAAAGTTATGGCTTTAAAATCACTTTTTATTGCAGCGGATATTTCGGCGGGCGTAAAATCACCCTCCGGTCCGATCAAAATCAAGTAACGCCCCAGCATTTGCACCTCGCTTTTTAAAGAAAGTTTGTCGCCCGGCTCGCAATGTGCGATAAATTTCTGTCCTTCAAATGGTGAAGAAATAAACTTATTGAAGGGGATACTTCCATTCAGAACCGGATGGTAGGCTTTTACCGATTGCTTTACCGCGGCGGTAATTACCTTATTTAGCCGATCAATTTTGGCTTCTTTCCGCTCGGAGCGCTGGCATACCAGGAGCGATATTTCGTCAATTCCTATTTCTGTTGCTTTCTCCAAAAACCACTCCAGCCGCTCGATATTTTTTGTCGGGGCTACTGCTATGTGCAGGTAGTGATTACGTTTATTATAGGCTTGCTCGGATGACACGATCCGGAGTTGCGTTTTCTTTGGATTGGCCTCCGTTATCAAAGCTTGATAAAGTCCGCCCCTGCCGTCTACAAGCTGAACCGCTTCTCCCTGGCTCATCCGCAAAACCCTGATACAGTGCTTGCTCTCTTCTTCGTTCAGGTGATAACCCGACGATGAAGTATCAATATCCGGGGTGTAAAAGATTTGCATTGCGCAATGGTTAATGCAGGTCGACTGTATCTTC
>JAFDZK010000534.1 GCA_018267005.1 Bacteroidota bacterium | reverse complement strand
ATATTTGGCCAGCCCGTAGGATGCCAGTCCAACAATCACGTCACCGGCTCGTATGCGATCGTTCGATATTACCTCATCCCGTTTCATCCGGCAGGTGACCGTGGAATCGACGATAATGGTCCTTACCAAATCGCCAACGTCGGCCGTTTCGCCCCCGGTTGAATAAATGCCAATGCCTGCGTCTCTCAGCTCGGCCAATATTTCTTCGGTGCCGTTGATAATAGCGGCGATCACTTCGCCGGGAATTAAATTCTTATTCCGGCCGATAGTGGATGAAAGCAGGATGTTGTCGACTGCGCCTACGCAAAGCAGGTCGTCGATATTCATGATAATAGCGTCCTGCGCTATGCCCCGCCAAACGGAAATGTCACCGGTTTCTTTCCAGTAAGTATAAGCCAGCGACGATTTGGTTCCGGCGCCGTCGGCATGCATAATGTTACAATAAGCCGGGTCGCCGTTCAGGATGTCTGGTATGATTTTGCAAAAGGCTTTTGGAAAAATACCTTTATCGATGTTTTTGATAGCATTGTGCACATCGTCCTTGGAGGCCGATACGCCCCGCTGATCATACCGTTGCGAAGGAATCATGGGCAAATATATCGCTTAAACCTATTATTTTTTAATCAGCAGTTTCAGAATATTCTTTTAGTAATTGACGGTAACGATTCAATACGGCCGATTTGGAAATCAGGCCTTTGAAATTGTTGTTTTCATCTACGACCGGCAATACCCACGTCGACGTTTCATCAAACTTATCAATGATCGATATTACATCTTCATCGTATTTAATCACGGTATCCGGCATCTTCATTACATTGACAATTTGCAGGGTTTTGTGCAATTCCGGATTGAATAGCAGCGGCCTGAGATCATCCAAATAGATAATGCCCGCCAGTTGTGTGCCATCCAAAACGACGATAATATTCCTTTTACCTTTCTTGATCACTTCAAAGAGTTCCTGGTACGAAGCTTTGATATCCAGAACCGATGTCGTCGGCTCGATAAGCTTCCTGGAATTTATGAGCAGGAGCAGGTTCTTGTCGTGTTCACGGGTAAAAATTTTGCCCTCATCCGCCAGCTTTGTAAGGTCAGGCGATATAGGGGAGAACCATTTTGCGATCAAAAACGAAATAACGCAAACGATCATGAGCGGAATAAAAAGATCATATCCCGAGCTTGATTCAGCAATAAGAAATATTGCAGTCAGCGGCGCGTATAATACGCCGCTCATTACGCCTGCCATGCCGACGATTGTGAGGTTGATAACAGGGGCCTGTACAAGTCCCAACTGTGTGCACACAAATCCGAAAAGATAGCCAACAGTTCCTCCTGCAAAAAGCGACGGCGCAAAATTACCTCCGTTGCCGCCGCTATTGATCGTTACGGAAGTAGCAAAAGCTTTAAACAGACATATCAGCGTGAGAAAAATAATAACGATCCATTCTTTATACTGTATGTAACCCAAAAAACTGTGTTCGATTATGTCATGGATACCGCCATTCGTAAACGTTTTTATGCTCGAATATCCTTCGCCGAATAAGGGTGGGAAAAGAAGGCACAGCAAAGAAAGTATTAATCCGCCGATCGCGGCTTTAGCGATCCGGGACACCTTGACCTTATGAAAAAAAT
>JAFDZK010000533.1 GCA_018267005.1 Bacteroidota bacterium | reverse complement strand
TATCAACCATTGTCGGCATGTTATCGCTCGATTTTGTTAAACTTGTTATAGTATCTATCGTGCTGGCTGCGCCGCTGGCGTGGTGGGCCATGCAGCATTGGCTGCAGGGATTTGCTTACAGGCAAAACGTACCATGGTGGAGCGTTGCTTTTGCGGCGGTATTGACAATGTTGGTAGCATTTGCGACGATCAGCTTTCAATCGGTCAGGGCAGCGCTTGCCAGCCCTGTGAAAAGCCTGAGAAGCGAGTAATTATTTTTTTAGAACCTCACCGGCACGTTCCAGGGCGTTTTCAAATGTGGCTGTAACATTTGCCTTGCCGATCAGGAATAGCAAACGGGCTTTTTGCAGTTCCGATGTGACCTGTTCGCTGCTGATCTCTGACAGGATCAGCTTGCTGCCTTTTTTGCTCACTTCGTGGTATACGTCTTTCAGTATTCGCAGGCCGGTGGCATCAATTACCGGCACGTTGTCCATGCGTATGATCAGCACTTTAGCCGGGTTCTCGATCATCTTCATCGTGTCCCGGAATTTATAGGCCGCACCGAAAAATAACGGGCCGTTTATTTCGAACACATCAACGCCTTCGGGTAATGCGGGCATAGTAATATCGTCAGCCCGGTCGTCGGTCACACCGGTTTGCAGCACAGAACTCGTCTGCATCATTCTTCTCATAAAAAGGAATGCGGCCAGGATCATCCCGATCTCAATGGCAACTGTAAGATCGATGAAGACGGTCAGCAGGAAAGTAGCCAGCAGCACAGTCGCGTCACTTTTTGAGCCTTTTAGTACAAACCGGAAACTATCGATCTCGCTCATATTCCAGGCTATGATCACCAATATGCCGGCGAGCGTTGGCATAGGTATCAATACAGCCCATTTGCCAACGAACAGCATGATAACCAATAAGGTAAGAGCATGTACCATTCCCGCAACAGGCGTTCTGCCGCCGTTTCTGATGTTGGTGGCCGTACGGGCAATAGCGCCGGTCGCCGGAATGCCGCCGAAAATGGACGAGCCAATATTCGCGATGCCCTGCGCAATGAGTTCCGTATTGGAGCGATGATTGCCGCCCGTCATGCCATCCGACACCACCGCTGAAAGCAGGGACTCAATGCTCCCCAGCATCGCAATAGTGAAAGCGGGACGTATCATTTGCTGCAGCACCTGCAGTGTCACCTTGGGCACTATGGGCGATGGCAGCGAAGATGCGATGGAACCAAAGCGGCTCCCAATAGTTTGAACGGGGAGATGAAAAACGGCGACAGCCAGCGTTGTTAAAAGAATGGCGATCAACGAGCCTGGTATCTTGTGGGTGATTTTCGGCCAGAGAGCTACAGTCAAAACCGTAAAAACGCTTATAGCGACGGCATACAAATTTACCGAACCTAAATGCTGCCCGAAAGCCATCCACTTGCCAATAAAATCGGCAGGGACGGCACCCATTTTCAGCCCGAGGAAATCCTTTACCTGCGAGGAAAAAATAATGACCGCGATACCTGAGGTAAATCCGACAATTAAGGGATACGGTATGAATTTGATGACATTGCCCAGCCGCGTGAGGCCCATGATAACAAGCACCACACCCGCGATAAAAGTGGCGATGATAAGCCCGCTGATACCATACTGCTGCACG
>JAFDZK010000532.1 GCA_018267005.1 Bacteroidota bacterium | reverse complement strand
GTTGAAAAGTTGTAAGGTTAAATCGCGTTCAATTCACAGCATTTCAGCATTATATTAAAAACGATGTCAAAGCGGTAATAGTTTTAAAGTTAGGCGTTTAACAACATTTCAACTTTAAAACTTTACAACATTTCAACAAAAAATCAGTATTGCGCCAGCACGATCCTGGCAAGCACAGCGTCCCTGAAGGAAGAGGCGTCACTCATCGAAGTGAGCCCCAGGGAAAAAAGAAAATGACACTGTATGCGCAGCATGATGCACAAAATTATAAGGAAAATTATTATTATGCAAGCATAGTATTGAGAGTCCGGAAGTCTGCACAAGTCCGGAAGTCCGCAAGACCGATTATGACCTAAATTAGTTAGTTTTGAAAACCAATTAACCGCTATGAAATTAGTATCCTACAAGACCGAAGACCAGGAGCACCTGGGTATTTATGTAAATGGACATATTTATAACCTGCAATCATGCCATAAGCTGATACCCGATAATATGAACGATTTTCTTTGGGGCGGCGATGAACTGATGGACAGGGCCAGGAAGGTGACGGAGGATATTATTTCAGGCCGAATGGCGGCTAAAGAAGAATTGTTTTTCGAACTGCTGGCGCCCGTACCGCATCCGACCTCGTGCCGCGACGGTTACGCTTTCCGCCAGCACGTAGCGGCGGCCAGGCGCAACCGCAAGGTGGAAATGATACCGCAGTTCGATCAGTACCCGATCTTTTATTTTACCAATCATAATGCGATACAGGGCGTCGGCGAGATCGAATGCATGCCCGACCATTTCCAAAAGCTTGATTTTGAACTGGAGGTAGCGGTTGCCTTGAATAAAAAAGGCCGAAACATTCGCGCAGCAGAAGCCGACAGCTATATTGCTGGGTATATGATCATGAACGACATGAGCGCCCGTACCCTGCAGATGGAAGAAATGCTGTTGAATCTCGGTCCGGCTAAAGGCAAGGATTTTTCGACCGTTATTGGCCCCTGGCTTGTTACGCCGGACGAATTGGAACCCTATAGAATAGCACCCAAGCCGGGCCATACTGGTAATGCTTACAACTTAACAATGAAATGCCACGTGAACGGCAAAGAAGTTTCCGACGGCAATATGGGCGATATGGACTGGACATTCGCTGAGATCATCGAGCGTTGTGCCTATGGCTGCGACGTGTTGCCGGGTGATGTGATCGGATCGGGAACCGTTGGGACAGGTTGTTTCCTGGAACTGAACGGCACCGGTTTACTGAACAACCCCAACTATCAGCCCCAATGGCTGCAGCCCGGCGACCTGGTGGAAATGGAAGTGACAGGCCTGGGCGTTTTGAGTAATGTGATCAAAAAAGCGGACTCGGATTTTTCGATATTGACTTTGAAGAAAATATAGCCACCTTGTCGTTGCGGGTCGCAAGCCGGCTGGTGCTTGGCGTGGCGAAGCAATCTCACTAACAAACCTTGTCATGCTGAACATAGTGAAGCGTCTATTCCGTGATATCGTTTGGAACTGATGCTGTGCCCGTGATAGATTCTTCGCTATCGCTCCTTTAGATTAGCATAATTAAATTTATTGGATTGAGAAGAAGCAGGGTAAACTAAGCAAGACGCTCTGAGCTAATGACTCATATCCTGATAAAGACCCTGCTTC
>JAFDZK010000531.1 GCA_018267005.1 Bacteroidota bacterium | reverse complement strand
CTCGAAAATAATAGCCAAAGCGAACAAGAGGCTGATTGTAAGCAGCACACGCGCAGCTTTTACATATTCGGAGTTGACCAATGCCAGGCACAGGCCGCCAAGAATGAGCAGGTGTGCGGTATTAACCGTCATGGGTATGCCGTCGGACAGAAATGCTTTGAACGCACTGATATTAAAACACCAGCCTGCCAGTGCGGTAAGACCCGACAGTATAGCAATCCCCGCGCACCAGGCCGGAATGTCTTTTAACCTGTCAAGCCTTATGAATTGATCGACACGTATAAGAAAGGCTGGTTTTTGTTGCATATACCCTAATCCCGCGTGTATTTACGGGAGGCCCGGCCGGAGGGTTACGTGTTAGGCCTAACTATTTTAACTTTTACTATAAAAATCACACTATCAAATAGTTAATTTTTGCCAATTAAATGATGGAGCGATATGTATCTATATAGTATTGCCCAATAGCCAAAACCTATTGTTCAGCCCGCTGTTGTGTTAAATGATCGTTAAAATACACGATAACTTAAAAACACAATTATCATGAAAGCAAAATTATTGCTGCCGGCTATACTGCTGGCGGCCATCTGTTTCCAAGGTTGCGTAAGCAAAAAAAAGTACGCCCAGCTACAGGCCGACTACAATAAGTCGCTCGATACTAACGCTAATCTCAAGCTAAGCTGGCAGCGAACCCAGCAGGAATTAGCGGTTTCCCAAAACCAGGTTCAAAATCTGCAAAGCCAGATCGATCAGGCCAGAACTAATACTGCCGCGCTGCAGGCCGCGCTCGACAAGTGCCTGGCGGGCAACAACCAGGGCAACGTAAACGTGGCCAAGCTGGCCGACCAGATCAGGGCGTCCGACCAGTACATCAAGCACCTCGTCGACCTGAAAAACAAGAGCGATTCACTGAATATGGTGCTGACCAATAACCTGACCCGCTCGCTCACAGCAGATGAAAAGAATGATGTGGATATTAAGGTGCTGAAAGGAGTAGTTTACATTTCCCTGTCGGATAACATGCTTTACAAATCGGGCAGCTACCAGATATCGGACAAGGCTGGTCAAACATTAAGTAAGATCGCCAAGATCATTAACGATTATTCGAACTACGATGTACTGGTAGAAGGCAATACCGACAACGCGCCTATTTCGCAGGTAAACATTCGAAACAACTGGGACCTGAGCGCCCTGCGCGCCTCGTCGGTTGTGCAGGCACTGCAGAATACGTACAATGTCGATCCCAAACGTTTGACGGCCGGCGGCCGCGGCGAGTACAATCCTGTTGCAGACAATAGCACCGCCCAGGGCAAGTCGTTAAACCGCCGCACGGAGATCATCATCACGCCTAAGCTGGACCAGTTTATGAACCTGATCGGCAAACCGATGTCAGGTCAGCAATAAGAGCCATGATGAAGGAATAATTAACCATGTCCCGGATAATAATTTCCGGGACATTTTTTTCACCCAGTCACCTGAATCGAATTACAAGTTTCGCAAAAAACCCGGTCACTAACGCCTGTAAAATATCGATTTCGCAATAAAGCCTGTATGCCGGTTTTATTTTTAAAAAGAAGGCCGTCTGCTGCTATACAAATCACAAAAATTTATTTTTTAAACAGAATATAATGCCAGGGGTTGTTTAATTAAGCAATTCTTGCTTAAATT
>JAFDZK010000530.1 GCA_018267005.1 Bacteroidota bacterium | reverse complement strand
CCCGAGAACCAGGTGGCAGATCACCTATCTTGTTCATGATAACGTCGAGGATGAGCTGCATTTTTATCCTGAAAGCGATGCCTTGATGATTCCTTTTACAAAGGCAGTAAGAATGCAAAACCCGATTGCTCAATGTGATTGATCAAAACATTTTTGTACCTTCACATTAAGCCTTCATCAATACAATGGAACGTATTCAGCTCTCAAAAGATATTATCTTCCAAAAAGTATTCACGATTTTATTATTCGCTGTGATTATAACCGTGATGATCAGCAACACGGTAAATATCCCATACGTCATTGGCACATTGGTGATTGCGATATTCCTGGGTTATAGAACTATTTACCTGGCCGATAATATTGAGTTTGACAACAAAAACATGTTCGTTAGGACAAGAAACGATGAGGTTGCCATCGATCTGGCCGATGTTTACGCAATAAAGCTGACTTTAGCTCACTTGAACCGTCAACGAATGTGGAAGATCAAATACAGGATTAACGGGGTTGACAAGGCCGCAAGATGTTATCCTAATTACTCACCTGGGCTGGAAGAATTTATAAGAAACGTTAAATCCCGGAATCCCGACGTTAAAGTACGCAACACAGTCGGCCCTTTTGATTTCGACGTCTAATCACTGCTGCGAATCGACCTGATAAACTCCGATATTCTCTTCAGGTAGTTTTCCGTTCCCAAAAACTTCACGAACGCACTGCCCACAATAGCGCCTCGCGCATATTCACATGCTTTATCAAAACTTTCATGGCTGTTAATGCCAAACCCGATGATAGCCGGA
The DNA here is from genome assembly GCA_018267005.1 of Bacteroidota bacterium. Lineage (GTDB taxonomy): Bacteria > Bacteroidota > Bacteroidia > Sphingobacteriales > Sphingobacteriaceae > Mucilaginibacter. The sequence continues at coordinate 892 of JAFDZK010000530.1, read as the reverse complement.
TTTTTCAATTGCATCGACTTAACACGCTTATAATAGTCTTCGATAGCATCGGATAATTGCAAACCTTTTCCGGTAATGGTTGATGAGGAAACAAGGTAAATAAAGCTGTTCGTAAGAGCATCGATCTTACGAATGCGTTCTTCTGAAGTCTGTGGAGTGACCAAGAAAATATTGCTGAGATTGTTTTCAACAAAATATTTTGAATAATGCTGCTCATATTCATACATCGGCAGATCGGGCACAATGATACCGTCTACGCCTGCCTCGGCAGCTTTTTTGCAAAAGCGTTCGACACCATATTGCACCATCGGATTCACATAACCCATCAGCAGGATAGGAATGCTGACCGTTTTCCGGATATCCTTCAACTCCTCGAACAAGCGTGATACCGTCATACCGTTCTCCAGCGCCTTCTGTGAGCTTTGCTGTATGGTCGGCCCGTCGGCTACCGGGTCGGAATATGGAAAACCTATTTCCAGGAAATCTACTCCCGCTTTTTCCAGCGCTTCGGCTATAACGACGGTTGTATTCAAAGCAGGATAGCCCGCGGTGAAATAGATAGAAAGTAAACGGTCTTTACCTGAGTCGAAAAGTTTGTTTAGACGGTTCATTTTTTTCGTCGATGGTCAATGGTCCATAGACCATAGTTTAACATCCGGGGCCATGGATTATTGACCATGGACCATGGACAGGCTTAAAATCCAAAATATTTAATATACGTATTCAAATCCTTATCTCCCCTGCCCGAAATGCAGATCACCACATTATCATTCTTTTTAAATTGCATTTTCTCCAGGTGTGCCAAAGCGTGCGAGGTTTCTATAGCCGGTATGATCCCTTCCAACTGGCAGCATAGCAGTCCTGCTTTCAACGCCTCATCATCGGTGGCATT
>JAFDZK010000052.1 GCA_018267005.1 Bacteroidota bacterium | reverse complement strand
TGACAACGTTCTGAAAGGCTTCCCGTGCAATACGAAGAACTATCGCCTTGATCGCAATATTGAGAGGCCGTTCTGTTCCTTTAACCTCTATATTGAAATTGATAGATTTTGTTTTCTCTATCGATTGCAGCTCGGCTTTGAGAATATCGACAATGTCATACGACATTATGGTATTGTAATTAAGCCATGCACAAATCTTATAGCTTTCGTCAATGGTCTGTTCGACTAAGTCATATAGATAATCTATTGATTCATGGGTGATGATGTCACCATCGGACTTTTTCATTTGGCCCAATTGCATTTTAGCCACACAACAGAGCTGTAGAATATTATCGTGAATGGCCTTTCCCACCTCATAAGATAAACGTTCTGATTCCTCGATTTTTCCGGCTTGGCTATCAAGTAAGATCCTTTGTCTTTCAATATAATAACTATTGCGTTTTGCACGCATATAGATAACGAAGTAAATTAGAAATATGGCGAAGATCACCAGTAGAAAAGTTCCTGCCAGAAGTATTGCGATAATATACTTATCATACATGGGCCCGCATTTTAGGGTAAAGTAAAAAAATGACGGCAAAGCCAATAGAACTTAGATAGTTAACTGCAAACAAGCTATAGCTGATAGTGAACTGGTATTGGGCAATAGATTTGGTAAAATAGTTATAGAATGCAAAAATAAGAATGGTGCAACACGAAAATAATAGCTGGATAACGGCAAACCAGAAATGGGGTATTACAGTGATCCTGAGATATGCTGAAGTTTTGACCAATTGGAAAAGAGACGTAATGGCCATGATAATTACAAGCGTTCCTGTAAAGTACATGAATAGGCCGCCAAAATGAACAGGGTAATGTGACAACACAATATCAGCTATGCCCGCAAGTAATGATATGCCCGCGACGTAAAATCCTACGTTATATTTTTGAAAAACCTTTATGCTAAAGTTGAAATAAAGTGAGAGCAGAACTATCTCTATAATACTGTATAATCGTAATATTTTTGTGTTGTCATGAAATTTTACGGCCCAATAATAGGCAAGTACTTCTTCCAAAAGAGTGACACCAATAAGTAAAAGGAATATCCTCGCCGCAATATCCAACTGTCTAAGATTGCGCAGGCCGGCAGTAAAAGCAGCCAATAATAATAGCAGATTTGTTCTGATCAACAGATGGTAGTGAGGCATAGCATTAATTTGAAATGAAATTATTTGCCGCTTGCCCTATGGGGCATGTATTCGGACAGGGTGCTGCATATTCTAATACAGTATTGTTATTATACTTTTCGTAATTTCCGGTGGCATCATAACCAACTATAACGAGTGTTAAGTCGCCGCTACCGTAGCCGGCATATTGGTTTGCGTGCCCGGCATTGATATACTCTAACGTATGTGCAAACACTATTTTGACACCCGTAATCTGGGAGCTATTAGCGCCGCTGTCTAAATACCTTCTTAATTGAGCGGCATCAAGGGTCAGAGCATGTAGATCAGTGTCATTGGAAGTATAATTGATGCTATTGAGATAGCTGCCAATCATCTTATTGGCTGAATCGACTGGAATAAACTGAGAATAAACCGTTGTTGCCACTGATTTATTTTTGGGAGCGGTTTGCTTTACAGCGCCTGGCTTGCAGCCCGTAGTCAGTGTGGACGTCACAATAACAGAAATAATTAGTTTTTTCATTTTTTGGTGTTTAGTATTATGAATTCTTAATTAAACAAAGCCTGATTCAACTGCAAATAGCGCAAGCGTTACTCGGCTATTAATATTGAGCTTACTAAAAAGTTTGTCCCTGTAACCGGCGATGCTGCGTATTGTCGTGTTCATGGCAACGGCAATTTCATCATAGCAGAGATCGGTGCAGCAATATTTCAAAAATTCGATGTCCCGGTCTGTAAATTGATACGGTTTTTCAAACGGATTTTGAAGTTTAGATAATTTGCCTTTTATAAAGCCTGAATAATAAAATCCATCATTATAAATCGTCTCCAGCGCAATCTTAAGTTCTTCAAGCGGGGAGTTTTTGGAAACGTAACCATTAGCTCCCTTTTGCACCATCCTGATAACCGCAGCTTCTGCTTCGTAAAGACTAAAGATGAGTGTACGCATTTTCGGCCATCTTTTTTTTATAGTCGTCAAGGTCTCATATCCATTCATCAAAGGCATATTAATATCAAGTAGGCATATGTCCGGCAGTTCTTTGGCCTGCAAGAGCTTGCCGATTAATTCCTGCCCATTGTCCGCTTCTATTTCAATTGCTATTCCACCAAGCCCTTTTAATGATGCAACGATTGCTTGCCTTACTGAAACATGATCTTCTGCATAAGCAACACGGATTAAGTTATCTTTCATATCTTATCTTCCATAGCAGGATAAAAGTAAACCCGTTTAGTGAATAAAAGAACAGGCGAAAAGCTGGTTTCAGACCAGCTTTTCGCCTGTAAAAAAATCCAATAACATGTTGTTACTTTACTCTTTTTTAATAGGCCATTCCTAACAAACCACGACTTATACAATCCTCCTATTCTCACTTTCAATTTCAGCGCAGCCCCGGTTATCCTGGAATTATCACCGAAGACCTTATACTGATCAATTAATTAAAATATAAGTCAATTACTATGGATAAGAAAACATCTGCTATTCATGAGGCCATGATGGCCGACCTGGAACAAATTAAATTGACCGCCGAGAATATATTAGAAATCTCCAAAAAATCCTACCAGGCAGTCGAACATTATCTTGCCGAATTAAAGGCTTATATTATTGACTATAAATTTGCGGACGAGCAGGAAGAGATAGAGTTTTTTAAAGAGATTAAGCCGATGTTTTTAAAAGAGTTCTTGTATCACATAGAAATATTTGAGCTGGAAGCCTGGAAACCACCCGTCGGACAGCATGAGCAAATTGCACATTACAAAATGGGAGCATTTCGGGCCGACCTCTATTTTAAGCGATACCAGGCACTGTACACTTATTACCGGACAAGAAGTACATCGCATGATGAACAATATTTTTTAAGATCAGGTGCATGCGATATTATTACCTCAATTAGCATGTCTGATTTAGATAAAAGGTTTTCCACGATTTACAGCCATCAGTTTGCGAAGATGCAGGCGTATGAACGTTTCAGCGATTATATTTACAGGAGCATCTATAACCTGGAGCATCCCGGCTCTCCAATACGGGAGGATGAAAAAGGAATATCAAATATTCGCTGGACCGACTCCAAATCGGATTTGATCGAACTGGCTTACGGTATATTTGCCAAAGGCTCGGTTAACCGCGGACACGCAGAAATCAAGCAGATCATGACCGCATTGGAGTTGGCATTTAACACCGATGCAGGCAATTTTTATCGCACATTTGCAGGTTTACGCGTGCGAAAAAAGAATCGCACGTCTTATTGGGATGAGGCTAAGGAAAAACTGGAAAAAAGTATGGATGATCCCGATACTGGTTATTAATAACTTTCACAGCCGCTTAAGAAGCTAAATAAATTTTAAGGACTTGGGTGGAAATGTGTAGAAATTCCTTTCTGATTAACTAACCTTTGCGATCTAAAGGTGCTACCCCCTCCTTTACATTTACCACTCCACACCGCAAATGGGTCACTATAGCGACTACTTTGTACACCTCGCCCAATCTGGATAGGTAAAAATTTCACAATGCACGATAATGCAATTGAAATTTGCCTTAGAAAAATGCGTACCTGATTTTTACGATATAAGGCACAATGAAAGAGATAACAACTTTACATGCTCGCTTAGAAACTGAACTGAACGAAATCTCAGATACAGCAGTGGACGTGCTGGACTTAGCAAAACGTTCGCATGAAGCGGTCGAGAGAGCGATGAAGGAGCTGAAAAAATTTGCTGTCAGTTATTCATTTTCTGATGAAGAAGAGATACAATTTTTTAAGGAGATCAAGCCGATATTTTACAGCAAGTTGATTTACTATGTTCGCTTGTTTGACATTGAAAGTAATTTTCCTGCTGCTCCTGCAAAGGCTCAAACAAAATATTTAAATAAGCAGCTATCAAGTATCACGCGGTTTCTTGAAGATAACGAAGCATTCTACAAATACTACCGCTCTGGAGCAAGCTACATGGATGAGATTTATTTTCTGCGGAACAAATTCAATATCGTTGTCGGCCTCGATACTTGTTATTTGGACTTCGATCCTCTATTCTGTACGGGCTATGATCATAAGCTGGCAACCATTTTAGCGAATGAGCAGCTTGCCCTATACATTGAAAAGAAATTGCAAAAGAGTAATGATACAACTAATAAGTTCTCAATGCTTGAAGAATTGGGGTTAAATTGGGCAGACACCAAAACATCTTTCGTGGAACTGCTCTATGCGCTACAAAGTCTCGGCGCATTTTATAATGTCAAAACAAAAGCAAAGGCAGATGTCAAGGACATTGCCCGGTTTTTTGAAGTTGTGCTTAATATGGAACTTGGCAACTATTACCGGCTGTTCTATGACATACGATTGCGAAAGAAAGAACGCACGCCCTTCCTCGACAAACTGAAAGATAGCGTAATACGTCGAATGGATGAACCAGACCTATAGCTTTTTCGTAAATTGCATTCAGTCTTAATGAATCTCAATACGCGCCTGGCTATATCCATAGCCAGGCTTTTTTATATACCAAACTCTTGATCGTAAAAATTTCACCCAAGTTGGATGAAATTGTGAAAAAGAATTTTGTCGCTGCTTCACTTTTGTTGCCGAAAGCCTAATGGCAATTGATCATTAAAACAAAACGATATGCTTAGCAACATTTCCTGGAACACCTACTTCCTTTTTATCGCCACGCTTACCATAAGCTATTACATAATTATTGCTCTGCTTTTTTACCGCGAAACCATTCAGCGATTGGTTACCCGTAATGCTTCCGCCGGTGACGAAACGAACACATCTTCCCGGATCATTCAATTGACCCAGCCGCAAACCGAAGATGTTCCCCAGCCGCACTCACTTACAAACGATGCAGAAGACCTTGACACCATCGAGCGCATTGTCAATGAAATCCGATATGAGGTGATCCTGAAAGCCGGGAGCCATGTGACAAAAGAAAAACTGTTGGTTGTTTTCAAAAACTACCTGGGCACGATCAGCGGCAATTTTCCCATGACGTTCAAAAACAGCATTACCAGCTTACTGATAAAAGAAGCTGTGGAACAATGCCACATTTCATTTACCAAAGAAGAAATAGAAGCGATCTGGTGATCGCAATTTAAATACCGACTGCGCAGTCGAATAACAGCATGGCCATGCACCAAACTTTAAAAATGGTGCAAAATGAAAAATCAATTAAAAGAACAGCAAAAAAGAAAATTTACACAAAGAGTAATCACCACATTCTGCTTAGGCGTTTTAGTCGCTACTCAGGCAATGGCGCAGGACGGCACCGCAGGCATTAATTCGGCGACCACACAGGTCAAAAGCTACTTCAGTGCAGGTACATCGCTTATGTATGCGATTGGCGCCATCGTCGGCTTAGTGGGTGCCGTAAAGGTTTACAACAAATGGTCACATGGCGAGCCGGATACAGGGCGTGTTGCCGCAGCATGGTTCGGAAGCTGTGTATTCCTGGTGGTGGTAGCCACCGTATTAAAGAGCTTTTTTGGGGTTTAAGAAAAATCGGCGCTTCAGGGATCAGTATCACGGCCAGGGCCATGAAGATACAAGTTTGAAGAATGTGTAAGTAAAGATCGATCATTTCGCCCTTTGGTTAGATGGCTGATCCCCGCTCCGATTATTTATTTCATACATCAATTTTCAGGTAATGGAACAGCAACAGGCACGACAACTGCCCATCTTCAATATGGCAGGCACCGACTTTTATGTCGATATAAGATTAAATGCGTTTCGCGAGGTGAACGCTCCGTGGAACGCCATCTCGTTCGACGAGATAGTAGACCATGATAATACCTCCGCACTTGCCTTTGATACTCGCACGCATAATGTTTACACCGGCATCATCGACCCCGATCATATACCCGACGAAGTTGTCCTTGTCATCGTTCCGCCGCTGGCAGAACTGGACCCGGCAGGCATGATAAGAAAGCTCGGGTTAAGAGAGCAAACAACTACCGATGAACATCAACTAAAAAAAGGCCGGAAGATTTAAATACGGAAACATGAATAGTATTTACCAGATCAATAAAGGGATCAACCGGAGCATTGAATTCAAGGGACTGAAGGCACAATATATTGGATACCTCGCAGGTGGTCTTGTCGCCCTGCTGGTCTTATTCGCAGTGCTGTATATCTGCGGAGTAAGTTCCCTGATCTGCGTTGCCATCATCCTGGTCGCAGGAACTCTCTTATTCATTAAAGTATATGGCATGAGCCGCAAATACGGCCAATATGGTATGATGAAGGCGGCTGCCAGGCGTTCGGTTCCCAAAGCGATCCGCATCAACAGCAGGAAAATTTTTACCGGGCTTAACAAAATGGATACTAATGGAAAAGCAGCTCGATGACATATTGCCGATCATGAGTGTCGAACACGATTGCATCGTTTCCAAACAGGGAGACATTACCGTCGCTTTCAAAGTAGAACTGCCCGAAATTTTCTCGATGAGCAATGACGAGTACGAAGCATTGCACCAGACATGGGTAAAGGCGATCCGGTTATTGCCAAAATTTACCGTGTTCCATAAGCAGGATTGGTTTTCAAAAACAACATATCAGCCGAAGCCTGTAGTAAATCAAGATTTTCTTAGTAATGCTGCCAACCGTTATTTCAATGGTCGTTCTTACATGGACCATTCGGCGTATATCTTCCTCACAAAAAAACCGGAGGGACGGAAACCGGCATCTTCGTTATTTTCCAACCTGCTCCGTCGTAGCATAGTACCAGAGCAAACCGTCAAACCACAATTGTTACAGCAATTCCTGGATAGCTGCGGCCAGTTCAGGCATGTATTGGAAGAATCCGGCTTCGTAAAACTTTATCACCTGAAAGACAGCGACCTTGCCGGTAATGGTCACAAAAGAGGGATTATCGAACAATATTGTTTGCTATCCGACAAGGAAGATGCGTTGCTACTCCGCGATATACAATTGTCGGAGCAAATCAGCATCGGCAATAAAAAGACACTGCTCTATACGTTAAGTGATGTGGAAGATCTTCCGACGCTTTGCGGCAGCAGGATCACTTATGAAAAATACAGCACAGACCATACCAAATTTAGCATTGGCTTTGTCAGCTCATTGGGGCAGTTACTGCCTTTCAATCACGTCTATAACCAATATATTTTCATCGATGACGCACAGGACACCTTAAAGAAGCTGGAAAGCAGGCGGCTGAGGCTGCAATCTTTAGCTGCCTATAGTCGTGAAAATGCTCTTTCAAAAGATGCGGTTAGTGATTTCTTAAATGAGGCTATTTCATCGCAAAAGCTTCCTGTCAAGGCTCATTTTAATGTTTTGGCATGGGGAGAGAATGAAGAAGAGCTAAAGGATATTCGCAACCAGGTAAGCGCGGCCTTAGCGCAATTGGATGCCGTAGCAAAAGAAGAAACTATCGGCGCACCTCAAATATTCTGGGCAGGTATTCCAGGCAACGCCGCGGATTTTCCCATAAACGATTGTTTCGATACCTTTTTGGAGCAGGCTGCCTGTTTTATCAATTGCGAGGGAACCGCAAAAAGTGCTCCACCAACAGAAGGGATTCGTTTCTGTGACCGGCTCTCAGCAAGGCCGCTATATATTGATCTGTATGACGCACCCCGGCACTCTGGTATTACGAGTAATATGGGCACGTTGGTTTGTGGCACAAGCGGTGGTGGAAAGAGTATGACGGTTAACCACATGCTGCATACCTTATATGCGCAAGGCGCACATTGCGTAGTGGTGGATATTGGCGGCAGCTACCTGGGGCTGTGTGAAAGTGTTGGCGGCTATTATTTTACCTATTCAGAACAAAACCCGATCCGTTTCAATCCGTTTTATTTGCAGGAAGGTGCCAAGTTGGACACCGAAAAGACAGAAAGCTTAAAGTCGTTATTGGTTGCATTATGGAAACAGGAGAACGACAGCTTTAACCGGAGCGAGTACATCGCCTTATCAAATGCGATCTCAGGATACTACAAATTGCTTGCAACCGATAACAGCATTTTCCCGTGCTTCAATACTTTTTACGAATACCTGGAGACAAGCTATGTCGAAGTATTGAAAGGGCATAAGGTGAAAGACCGCGACTTCGACATCGATAATTTTCTTTATGTATTAAGACCCTACTATGACGGCGGCGAGTTTGATTACCTGCTGAACGCTAAGAAAAATCTTGACCTGCTTAATCAGGCTTTTATCGTTATCGAACTGGACAACATCAAAGATCATCCCATCCTCTTCCCTGTTGTGACCCTCATTATCATGGAGATGTTTATCTCCAAAATGCGTAAGCTGAAAGGTGTGCGAAAAGTTCTCACGATTGACGAAGCGTGGAAGGCGATTGCCAAGAGCGGCATGGCGGAATTTTTAAAGTATGCTTTTAAAACGATCAGGAAATTTAACGGCATACCCATCGTGATCACCCAGGAGCTTGACGACCTGGTTAGTTCTCCCGTTATCAAAGATGCCATCATTAACAATGCGGATATCAAGATACTGATGGACATGCGCAAGTTCATGAACAAGTTTGACCGCTTGCAGGAAACGCTCGGATTATCCGATAAAGGGAAAACCATATTACTATCAGTGAACAAGGACGACCGGGAAATTTTCATCGATATAGGCGGGCAAATCCAGCGCGTGTACCGAAACGAATTATGCCCGGAGGAATACCTGGCATACACTACAGAGGGGAAAGAGAGGGTAAGGGTACAGGAATATGCCAAACAATACGGAAGTATGGAAGCAGGCATAGCGGCGCTCTCCAAAGAATTAAAACTGCTTAAATAGAATTATATGAAAAGGCTAACCAAAATAGTTCTGTTGTTGCTGGCATCAATAGTTGTGAGCAATACCACACACGCACAAATTCCAATCGTGGGCCTGGTAACGGCGGCGGTGAAAAAAGTTATCGTTGCCATTGACCTGAAAGTGCAGCAGCTGCAAAACAAAACCATAGCGTTGCAGGATGCCGAAAAAGCATTGGAAAATAAAATGGCATTAGGAAACCTCAATGATATTTCCGGCTGGCTAAGCAAAGAAAAACAATTATACGCAGGCTATTACCAGGAACTTCAAAAGGTCAAACAAATTGTGTATGACTACGAATCCGTAAAAAATATCATCAAGCAACAAGGCGAGCTGGTAACTGAATACAAGCATGCTTACGCGCTCTTTAGCAAAGACCCCAATTTTTCCGCCACCGAATTAAATTACATGGCACAGGTCTACAGTGGCATCCTGAAAGCGAGTATTGACAACCTGGACGAAGTATTACTTGCTGTAGACAATCTCACCACGCAAATGAGCGATGCAGAACGACTGGAACTAATTCATAAGGCTTCTTCCGGCTTGCAGCACAACCTGAATGACTTGCGCCAATTCAATAACAACGGTATTCAATTAAGTCTCGCAAGGGCAGCTGAAAGAAACAATTTGCAGCAGGTAAAACAATTATATGGCATCAACTAAATTTTTTAAGCATGAAACGATTTATTCTGGCAGGAGCTTTTTTTATGGTTGTAGCAAGCAGCGCAAGCGCCCAGCTGCTCAGCAGTATTTTTGACCAGCAGGACACAAAAAAGAAAGACATGGCGGAGCAGATCGCATTAATCGAAACCGACTTGAGCGAGGTGAAGAACGGATACAAGGTGACTGAGAACGGTTTAACTACCATTCACGATTTGAAAAATGGCACGTTCACTTTACACACTGATTATTTTTCGTCGTTAGTGCAAATCAATCCCGCCATTGCAAAAAATCCAAAGGTCAAAGCCATCACCGATAACCAGCAACAGATTATTGCTGCGTTTGAGCAGGCTATCCAATGGCAAAAGCAACAGGCTATTTTGACTTCACCGGAGATGGCTTACCTGATTGCGGTTTATTCCAATATGTCAAAGCTATGCAGCAATGATATAACCGAACTCACCGATGTGATAACGCCGGGCAAATTGCAGATGAAAGACGAGGAACGGTTAAAACGGATCGATGCCATTTACTTCGATATGCAAGATAAATACGCCTTTTCGAGATCATTTGTCCAAAAGATGTATGCGCTTGCCATGAACAGGAAACAGCAGCAACATGAATCACAGGTTTTAAAACAATTCTATAATTCAAATTAATAGTGATGAAAAAGATATGCTTAGTAACTGTCTTTATTTTCCTGGCTGCAACTACGCTCTATCCGGGCAAAGCCAGGGCGCAATCGATAGCTGATCTGATTGAAGAGCTGACACTCGATTATCAAAAACTATCCGGCCTGAAAAGCATTTTAAGTCAAATGCAGCAGGGCTACAAAATTGTCAGCGCGGGATATAACTCGGTTAAAGGGGTGGCGCAAGGGAACTTCAGCCTGCATGAAGCGTTCCTCGATGGGTTGATGATGGTTAGCCCAACAGTAAGAAAATACCCAAGAATAACCGAGATTATAAATGACCAGGCCGAACTAATGACAGAGTACAAATCTTCGTTCAGCCAGTTCAGGCGAGATAAACATTTTTCGGTAGAAGAGATAAGTTATATGACGGATGTTTACAATAACCTGGTCAGCCAAAGCCTTCAAAACCTGAGCGAGCTAACGATGATCCTTAGTGACAACCAAATGCGGATGAGCGATAACGACCGCTTGCAGGCAATTGACCGGCTGTATGCCTCCGGGCATGACCAGCTTACTTTTCTCCGGCAGTTCGACAACAATACCCAGTCTATTGCCATTCAACGGGCTGAACAGGCCGGGGACTATAACACCTTGCAACAGGTGTACGGTATCAAGTAAAAACAGCAAATATGAAAAAACGAGTTTTACAGGTTGCTTTGATAGCAACTCCGGCTATGTTTTTGCCGCTATTTTCCCAGGCACAGGGAATAGCAGCCGGCATCCACAGCCTGCAAGGCGTGCTGAATAATCTCTACGACCAGATGATTCCCTTGTGCAGCCGCATTATAGATGTAGGCAGGGGCATTGCTGGGTTTGCCGCCATGTGGTATATCGCCGTCCGGGTATGGAAGCATATCGCGGCAGCGGAACCTATCGACTTTTATCCTTTGCTCCGACCGTTCGTTATCGGCTTCTGCATTGTGAATTTTCCGATGGTGCTGTCTGTGATCAATGGCGTACTCCAACCGACAGTTTCCGCGACTGCGGCAATGGTGACCGATTCCAATACCGCTATTTACAATATGCTGGATTCCGACCAGCAGGAGAAAGCGGAGCAAAGCGAGCAGCCGGCAGACATAAATAACGATCCGGCTAAATGGTATCAATACACGCACCCGGACAGTCCTGCCGGGCCGACCGCTACGACGCCAAACCCGGTAAATGAAATGTCGGGCTGGGGCATTAAAAATATGATCAAAAAAGCGATCGCTGAACTACTGAATATTTTTTTTGAAGCCGCCGCCTTATGCATCGATACGATAAGGACATTCAAGCTGATCGTATTGGCCATCCTGGGGCCGCTGTGTTTCGGCCTTTCGGTGTTCGATGGTTTTCAGCATACGCTGAAGCAATGGCTGGCCCGCTATATCAATGTCTATATGTGGTTGCCGATAGCGAACATATTCGGCGCCATCATCAGCAAGATACAGGAGAATATGATACAACTGGAACAATCGGGCGGAGCCGCCAGTCCTTTCTTTAAAGACACCAATACAGCTTACCTCATTTTTATGTGCATTGGCATCGTAGGTTATTTCACGGTTCCGGGCATTGCCAATTATATCATCAATGTAGGCAATCACCCGCTATTTAGTAAAACCAGCGCCGTCACTACCGCTGTAGTCGCCACGACGACCAACGCCATGATGCAGGGAGCGTTTCAAACCTCCGCTTCTAAGCCGCAAACATCGGACGGCAACGGCGCTTCAGGCGGCAACAATGATTACATGCGCACCAAATTATCGGATCATACTACAGTGTAAACTCATCAAGCCATGTTCAGACAACTAAAAAATATAGACAACGCATTCCGCCACATAAAAATGTTCAGTATCATATTTATTGTAGCCAATGTATTGATTTGCGGCTTTACCATATACAAATGCCTTCAGTTCGCAGACGAAACGAGGCAACACATCTATATTCTTGCGAATGGTAAGGCGTTGGAAGCCTTTAGCGCAGGCAGGAAAGACAATATACCCGTAGAGCTGCGCGATCACATCCGCAGCTTTCATCTGGATTTTTTTACGCTCGATCCTGACGATAAAGTAATCCGGGCAAACATGACCCGCGCTTTATACCTGGCGGACAATTCCGCTGAAAAAATATATAATGACCTTCAGGAGCAAGGATATTATGCCAACCTGATCGCCGGCAATATCAGCCAGCGGCTCGACATCGACAGTGTTGCAGTGGACATAAACCGGTATCCTTATTATTTCCGCTGCTATGGTGAAGAAACCATGACAAGGGCGACATCCATTGTTACCCGCAGTCTCGTTACGGAAGGTTATGTACGCAATGTAAGCCGCAGCGACAATAATCCGCATGGCTTTTTGATCGAACGATGGGTCATTTTGGAAAACAAAGACCTCAATGTAAAAACCCGCCAATAGCTATGAAGAAAAATTTCCTGAAACACACAGCGCCCTTAACTGGCCGCTTCCTCGAAGCAATAAGCCGCTGGCAGAAAAAGGCAGCTTCCTATCTAAATAGCAAAACGGTGCATTGGTCACAATACCGACAAAAGATCGTGCTTGTCGCGTTTTGCATCGTAACCGGGGCAGGGAGTGTTTTACTGGTTATCAAAGGCATTATTGGCGGTACAGGGCCGCCACCCATTCATCATGCAGCGGCTACAAGACCTGCCTTACTGAATGATTCTATTAATAACCAATCATTAAAATTTCATCATAATGACAACGATAAATAAACAAGCGCAAAAAAAATTCCTTCTGGCGTTGCCGCTGTTGGTGGTCCCGTTCCTGACGCTGCTCTTCTGGGCGCTGGGCGGTGGCAAACAGGCCAATGCGGTCGCTGCAAACCCCAATAAAGGGTTGAATACGCAACTGCCCGGCGCTCAATTGAAGGATAATAGCAAAGAAGATAAGCTAAGCTTTTATAGCCAGGCCGAAGGCGATTCCCTGAAGTTCAAACAGGCACAGAAGGACGACCCTTATTATAATAAGTCATCTAATGCTACCAGCGACAGTACCGCATCCCATTCCGGGATCATCGGCTCGGCTAACCAATTTGCAGGTAAAGGATATAATTATCCCGTTTCCGAAAACAGCCAATCGCTGCAACGAAATGAGCAGGCTATCAATGATCGTTTAGCTGCATTAAATCGCCAAATCAACCAGCAGTCCGAGACAACTACTACTGCCAGTTCACAACCTGGGTCAACCGGCGAGGAGGCTGCGAAGTTGCAGGAAACGATCTCCAAAATAAACAGCTCATCTGCGCCAGACCCGGAGATGAAGCAGTTAGGTGGTATGCTCGATAAGATCATGGAGATTCAGCACCCTGATCTGGTCCAACAAAAACTAAAGGAAGAATCTGAAAAGAACCGGGGATCGGCATTGCCTGTTTCCGATGCCGGCAAATCGAATGTGTCGCTGATGAGCGAAGTTTCCGCAGAGCAGCCTCAGCAAAATGGCTTTTACGGATTGGACGACAATGCCGGTAAGCAGTTAAATAATGCAGTTGCTGCCGTGGTACATGAAACGCAGACGCTTACATCGGGCGCTACCATCAAACTCAGGCTCCTGCAAGATATTTTTATCAGCGGCCAGCTGATCCCGAAAGACAATTTTGTCTTTGGGACGTGTTCTGTTGACGGTGACCGCTTGAGTGTGGCAATCAAAAGCATCCGGTTTGGCAAATCGGTATTCCCTGTGTCGATGAAAGTTATTGACCAGGATGGCATCGCGGGGATTTATGTACCGGGCGCGATCTCGCGCGACGCAGCAAAAGAAGGTGCAGACCAGGCTATTCAAAGCCTCGACCTGTATTCTGCCTCCCCTTCTATTGGGGCCCAGGCTGCAAGCGCGGGCGTTCAGGCCGTGAAAGGACTTTTCAGTAAAAAGGTAAAGCTTATCAAGGTGACTGTAAAGGCCGGCTATTCCGTTTTACTCGCTAACGACAATCAACTCAATCCATAACTTTTAAACGAACAACGATGAACAAATTTTTTATGGGCATAGCGTATTGCCTACTCATGGCACCCGGCTTTGCCAATGCACAGGTATCAAAAATGTTTGGCGCGGCGGACATAATCGTTCCTTACCGTTTACAGATCACTAACGCCAAAACGACCATTATCCTTTTTCCTTGCGCTATAAAAAGCGTGGACAGGGGAAGTGCGACCGTGCTGGCTGAAAAAGTCAAGGAGGCGGATAATGTACTGAAGTTGAAAGCATCGCAGGCAGGGCTACCGGAAAGCAACCTAAGCGTGATCACGGCAGATGGCCAGCTTTTTAGTTTTATCGTCGATGATGTCGATGACCTGCCCTACCAGGCCATTGACCTTAGAAAACAGGGTACTATTGCTAACGGGCCGGTACAATTTAATGCTGATAGTTTAAACGATGTGCAGATCCAGCATATAGCAAATGGATTGCAAAACCATGACGGCTTCCTGCATTGTAGTGTCCGGGCTGATAAGATCAAAGTAAAGCTGGAGGGTATTTACATGAACGGCGGCGTCATGTTTTACCAGTTTCGCGTTCGCAACCGCTCCAATCTGGATTACGCCCTCAACTTTAGCCGCTTTTACGTGCGCGACAGCAAAAAGATAAAGCGGATGGCCATACAGGAGTATGAGATCGACCCGCTGTATATGCCGGGCAACATCATCATAAAAGGGCAAACGCAGCGGGTACTTGTATTCGCCTTTAAGCAGTTCACCATCGCCGACGACAAAAAACTGGCCATCGAATTTTATGAGCGCAACGGTGACCGTAACCCGGCATTAAGCATCGATGGCAAAGAATTGCTCAAAGCGAAGTCTCTTTAGTACAATTGATTTTTAACCATTTAATAAATAAGATCATGGAAGAACAAAATTTGTCAGCTGAGCAAAAAGATCTGACACCTGAACAAAAAAATCTGAAGGCGCTTCAGGATAACTTGTATTATGCGGGCTTCGGGAGCCTGTTAAATAAGGCATTGGAAGAAAGGTTCAATGAACAATTGCCGGAATTTAAATTGAGCCACCAGGCTAAGATCGGCGAGAAAGAAATGGATTATGAGCTCAATTTCAAAAAGGGAGATAAGCTCTACTTCTTCAAGGGTTTTGAAGCCACGCTGAAAAAACCGGGTGAAAACGAAGATGGACTCAGACAATACTTTTACGCTAACCAAAATATTACTGCAAACGAAGCCTATAATCTTTTGGATGGCCGTGCGGTTAATAAAACCTATCACATCTATGAAAAGGTCGATGAAGATGGCAAGGAAAAATATCAACGCACCGACCAAACCTACAATACATGGTTACAACTGGATTTTATCAAGCAAAAAGATGATAAAAACAATTTCCAGATACAGAAGTATGGTGAAAAATACGGTTTCGACTTAGAAGCCAAAATGAAAAAGCTTGCCATCGCAGAAATGAATGATCCCGAAAAAGCGAGCCGGCTGATCAGTCTTCTAAAAAAGGGAAATCTCCAGGACGCTACACTGGAAAAGGAT
Organism: Bacteroidota bacterium; assembly: GCA_018267005.1. Taxonomy (GTDB): domain Bacteria; phylum Bacteroidota; class Bacteroidia; order Sphingobacteriales; family Sphingobacteriaceae; genus Mucilaginibacter. Next base: position 3,155 of record JAFDZK010000052.1, on the reverse strand, counting down.
GGTACGCAACAAAAGGTTTACCTGGCGGCAAATCCTATCAACAGGAATATTATCGGCTATGATGCCAATGGGAGCCGTATGGAGGATAAAGAGCTTCAGGTTTCAAAGAAATCCAAAGAGCATGTTACTGAAAATGCTCAAAAAAAAAGTGAGCGGCAAGCGGAAACTTTAGAGGCCGGACCCAAACAAGGCAGGGGTCACAAAATATAACAACGGGCTGCGGTGATCACCGCAGCTTTCTTTTTTAATCATTATTTATCAATCCTATCATCATGAAATCATTATTTATTGTATTACCTCTATTGATCTTTTTGGGAAGTTGTAAGAAGAATGCCATCAATGGATCACCAATGACACCAGGCAGTATATCACATCATAACGCGTCTGTTAGTTTATTAAATCCCTATGACAGCGTAGGAATATGGCACAATAGGGTTTTAGACAGGGTATTGCCTCAAATCCACTCTGTGCAGGACACCAATCTTAAATTTATCTCGTCGCTGGTAGCTACCTGCAATTATTCGCCACTGAAAATTAATCCCAATACGCTAAATCAAAATGTGAAGGTTGCCATCAAAGACGCTTCACAAAATTATATGCAACTGATCGAAAGAGGCCCTTTATCGGCAATTGCCAGGCAATACCTTCACCGCCTGCTATCCGTTATTGAGGATACGAGTATCTATCCTAATATTCAGGCGGCTTATAGCGTTTTAAAAAACAACATCGAACGATTGCAATCCCAGGTATTGACCGACGAACATTTAAACGCTAACGACAAACGGGCTGTTCTTGAAATCATTTCCGTCGCTAACCACTCGCTTGATTATTGGTTCCATTCTGGTACAGAAGCTTTAAGTCTGAAAAAGATTATTAGAACTATTGCTACCGTTACAGGGGACATCGGCGGAGCGATTGAAGGATATTATACAGGCGATATAGTAGGCACGGCTTCGGACGCGAGTGCCTGGTGGTATGAAAACATAACTTGGGGAATGCCTGGAAAATTAGCCTCCCCATGATGTAAAACACGGTTGAAAATACCGTGAAAACACGGGTTGACAACAATGCTTTCAAATCACTATATTATCCCGGAAATATCAATAAACCGAAATACCCTTATGTTACCTAAAACCTTCTTATTCTTACCGCTTACGCTATTGTTTTTTATTCCGGCTTACGCACAGGAAAGCAAGAGCATCGCTTATACCAATGCGTTTAATGAACAACTGCAAATGTTGGATGGACTGCGACCTATTGATTTTAAACGCGCCGTCTTTATTTCCGAGGACGCTTACTACAATAACAAGCTCAGTTACCAGGGATTTTGTACCAACATCTCCAACATCACGGCACAGCTAAAGATCATGATTAAAATAAAAGGTATTGGTCAATACAAAACCGCAGGTAATTGGGCCACTTTCTCTTTTATGACGGATACAATTCCGGCGAACAGCTTTAAACCATTTACCTATGACTTTGATGATTTTACAGGCAGCAAGGATTGGTCAAAAATGTTTGTGACAAAACTTTTGCAAACGCATAGCGGCAATTGCCACTCCTTGCCTTATCTATACAAAATACTGTGCGATGAGATCGGCGCTAAGTCATACCTGGCCTTTGCGCCTAATCATTGCTACATCAAGCACATCAACGAAAACGGCCAATGGACGAATGTTGAGCTGACCAATCCGAGCTTTCCGCAAGACCAGGAGATCATCAAACAAATGTATGTCACAGTTGAAGAAATAAGACAAAATATCTACATGGTGCCTCTTACTCCCAAACAAAATATTGCGTGCACCATGCGCGATTTGGCGGAGGGGTATAAATCCAAATATGGATATGACCGATTCTTTTTGAAAATGGTAAGCACGGCGCTGAAATATTACCCAAAATCGATACCCCTCATCCAGCATAAAGCTAATTGCCTGTTATCGATGATCAAGGCCGAGGAACATAAAAAAAATCCTGATACGCAATTGCTCGCTGCTGATATTGCAATGCACAAGCAGACGATACGAATTATTAATGAACTTGGATATAAGGATATGCCCCTTGAATTATACAAGGAATGGGTAAACGCTGTCGAAAAAGAAAAAGCTAAAAGAGGATTAACAAAAACGATAACCAATTAATACCTAAACCTAATGAAAAGTTTTTTATTCTTAACATTTATGTGCCTGCTGTCTTTTTCAGGATATGCCCAGAACAACCCCTATGCGATTTTTGGTTATAAAGTTAAAAAGCAGCCTCCAACCACGCACATTGATATTTATGCGATCAACAATCATGATCCTCACTCCAATATCAGGTATATGATTATAAATCGGGAGGAGAAGGTCATCAAGCTTTTGGACAAAAAGGATTCTGTATTGCAGGTAATTCCTTATACTGACGAAGATATTTTGCGCTGGACATCGATCGACCCGCATGCCGAAAAATATTACTCATGGAACCCTTACAATTATGTCTTTAACAATCCAATTAAAATGGTGGACAAAAACGGCATGGATGGTGAAGTTACCGGCAGCGGGACTAAAAAAGACCCTTATATTATCAAGGCAAATTATTATTATGTAAAAGGTGACTTGTCCGATAAACAAGTACAAGCACTAAATGACGGAATTTCAGCATATAATAAATTAGGTGGCAAAGATGGTGTCGAAATCAAAAATGCTGATGGCACAAAATCTTTTGTCAAGTATAATTTAAGTGCATCAGGCGTAGATAATGCCGATGCGGCAAAAACGGCGGCTAAAGGCGATAAGTTTACCGATATAAATGGCACGTCAAGGCAATTTGGGAATTATGTAAGAGCCGGCGCAGGCTCAGGTTCAGGCGAAGATTATGGCTGGTCGACGAACAGGTCTGTAAATTTCACAAATGACGATATTCAAAAAGGAGTTAGCCAGGGAATGAGTGAATCGCGATTATTGGAGGGTATTGTAATTCATGAAATAGGACATAATCTTGGTGGTGAAGATAATGACGGGTCTACCACCATGCAACAAGTTACAAGCACTACGGTTAATCGTGATATCTCCACTACTCCGGGCGGCGCATCATCGACAACTTTTAGCTACCCCGGTGTATCTAAGGATTTCACAAGGACTATTTTTAGTATAAGAGATACGCGAAATCAGGGCGCAACT
>JAFDZK010000529.1 GCA_018267005.1 Bacteroidota bacterium | reverse complement strand
ATCTCAAATCTCATATCTGACGGAAAACATTAACTTCGCTGTATGCAATGGTTCAACTTTAGCCACTTCAGGATCACGCCCTTTTCCATTTTGGATGTGTTGCTGCTGGCTATTATCATCTACCAGCTTTACAACCTTATCCGGGGGACCATTGCAGCCAACATTTTTATCGGCCTGGCGCTCATTTATATCCTTTACTATATCGTTCCTGATACGCAGATGCCCTTGCTGGCGGGCATACTTAAAAAGGTGGCGGATGTAGGTATTATCGCCATAATCATCGTATTCCAGCCAGAAATAAGGAGATTCCTGTTGCTTGTCGGAAAGAACGCGTCCCTTCAGCGCAATAAGGCCTGGTGGCGGTATTTTTTTGGACGGTCGGAAAGCGAAAAAAACAACTACGCCCGCATTAAGCCTATTATGGATGCCTGTAAGAGCATGAAGCAAAGCCGAACGGGTGCGCTGATCGTATTCGCGAAATTTTACGACGAACAATTTTACCAAAGCAGCGGCGAGGCGCTCGACTCAAAAATATCCAAGCGCCTGCTCGAGAGTATATTCCAGAAGAACAGCCCCCTGCACGACGGTGCGGTTGTGATAGCCGAGAATAAGATAAAAGCCGCAAGCTGCATATTGCCACTTACCGACAAAGCCGACCTGCCTTTACAATTTGGCTTACGCCACCGCGCCGGTATAGGCGTTACCGAAAACAATGATGCAACGGCCATTATCGTTTCGGAAGAAACCGGCGAAATCTCCTACGCCAAACAGGGCCGCGTAAAAATGAACGTCAGTTTCGCGGAGTTGGAGAAATTGCTGAACAAAGATTTTTAAGGATTTAGTACAGACTGTTTCTCCAGCGGATTAATCACTTTCACTCGTTTCACCAGCATCGTATACCTCATATTTGAATCGCCGGGCTTTATTACCGGCATCCGGTCGTCGCTGTGGCTTTTTATTACAGGCATAGTGCTGTAAACGATCTCTTCGTTTTTATCCTGTTTCGGCCTGTTGAGTGCCAGCAGTTGCCCCGGCTTCGTTACACCTGGACAATTCTTAAAAAGCAAAGTATCGTTCAATTTTAATTCCGGGAATGTCTTCGGCGACTTAAATAATAAATCAGGCGAGGTAAACGTCAGTTGCTGTGCCTGCAATTTGCAGGCACCTATAACGATCAGTAAAACAAATAAGGTCTTTTTCATGGCTGTGAATTTTCGCTACAGCTAATATAAACCATCGGGATGTTAAAAAATGTTATTTTTTAACGGCTTAATGTTAAAGCTGCATTATTTGATCTTAACAACCGCCGGTTCCGCTTCTCTACCTATCTTTTTGATCCTGAAAATATTCCGGACAAGCAGGATCAGCGTAACCCAAACCCCAACGATAATACCGCCGGAGATAAATATCAGCCATACCGGGGCTTTGCCCCGGGTTGCAAACAACGCCCGTTGATCAAAATCGCTGACAAATCTGGTTTTGGCTCCCCAGGGAACGGTTGTTTCGATGGAGAGATTCCCAAACTGATCATTGTCTTCAACCTTAGCGACAAGTACAATATTCCCTTTTGAATCGCCCGGGATATTGTCCCGTTTGAAATCGGCAGAGGCTTGCCCGGTTGAGTCGGTCGTAAAGGTTGGCGTTTCATTTACCGGCAAGTCGCCACCCAAGCGCCGGATACCAATTTTCACA
>JAFDZK010000528.1 GCA_018267005.1 Bacteroidota bacterium | reverse complement strand
AAAGAAGAGGAGGCGATGCCTGACAGGCAGCTTCCTTACATAAAGTTCGCCGCAAATCAATTCAATTGCTTCGGTAACAGGGGCGACATCAGCTCATGGGAAAACTTTGGTAACTGGATATACGGTCTTAACAGCGATATAACGCTTACGCCTGCAAGGGTCGACGCCATAAAAAAAATGACCGATACGATAAAGAGCGACAAAGCCAAGGCACGTTTTCTATATGAATATATGCAAAAAAGCATGCGTTACGTAAGTATCCAATTAGGGATAGGCGGTTACAAACCATTTGCGGCCAGCTTTGTCGATGACAAAAAGTACGGCGATTGCAAAGCGTTATCAAACTACATGCGCGCTTTGCTGAACGTTGTGGGCATAAAAGCTTATTGCGCGCTGATCCGGGCGGGCGAAAACGAACAATCAGCGGATTTTGGTTTTCCTCACAATGATTTCAACCATGAAATATTGTGTATACCCTTTAAAAACGACACCACATGGCTTGAATGCACCAGCGACAAAACGCCTTTTGGTGAATTGGGTTCCTTTACGGAGAACCGCACAGCGCTGCTGATTACAGAACAAGGCGGCAAGCTGGTTAATACGCCGAAAAGCAAAGCGACCGACAACCAGTTCAGCACAACTGTTCATCTGCAGCTCGACCCCAGCGGCAGCGCCAAAGCACAGATAGACCTCGCCAGCACGGGCGAATACCGTTTATTGTATCTTCAATCGGACGCTTTAAAACTGGATGAGCAGAAACAATTTTGGCTGGAACAAATGCAGGCAAAGCAACCATCGGCCTTCGATCTGGAATCGGGCAAGGACACCAATTATATGAAAAAGGTCAGCCTGAAGCTCGATTATGATAAGTTCGTTGACGTTATGGCGGGTGACAAGCAGTTTTATCGTCCGTCCGTCTTCAAATTGTGGGCAAATACCATTCCGGTACTGGATAGCAGGAAGGCTGATTTTTACTGGGAATATCCGCGTATCAAATCATGTGTGACAATTATCGACCTGCCCCAGGGTTACGAGGTGGAATCACTCCCGGCAAACTCGAACCTGAAATTTACTTACGGTTCCTATGACGTAAGCTACACCTACAATAAAGATAAAAACCAGGTGACAGGTACCGCCAGGTTTGTACTGAACAATGCCGTGATACCCGCGCCCAAATACACCGAAATGCAGCAGTTTATGGACGATATAGCCAAAGCGCAGAATAAAAAACTGGTACTGCGCAAGAAGGCATAAATTTGTCCTGATGATATTCAGGCTGGATGACCGTTTGCTGTTTCCGGATCCATCGCTCGCGGAAGAGGATGGTTTACTCGCAGTAGGCGGTGATCTTTCTATCCGCCGCTTGTTGTTGGCTTACCGTAACGGGATTTTTCCCTGGTATAACGACGATACACCGGTGCTCTGGTATGCGCCCCACGAACGTTTTGTGTTATTTGCCAATGAACTGAAAATTTCCAAAAGCATGCGGCAGGTTTTGCGGTCTGGCAAATTCAAGGTCACTTGCGATACCTGTTTCGAAGAGGTCATCAAGGCCTGTTCGGCGGTGCCGCGCCCCGGGCAGGATGGGACCTGGATAACCGAAGATATGATCGACGCTTATACCAGGCTGTACCGGGCAGGGCATGCGCACTCATTAGAAGTATGGGAACAAGACGCCCTGGCCGGAGGCTTATATGGTGTTGAAGTAGGCGAAGTTTTTTGCGGCGAGAGTATGTTCAGCAAA
>JAFDZK010000527.1 GCA_018267005.1 Bacteroidota bacterium | reverse complement strand
CTGGTTGAAACACCGCCTTACGACCCGCGCAAAGGTTCGACGAGCACCATGGATACCTATGCAGAATACAACGGCTGGAATGCGCATTTCACGAACCCGGACCAATTTGATTACGTGTATTCAAATACAATCAGGGCTTTGGCGCAGCAATGGTGGCGGTTCCAGGTGGCGCCCAACAGCACCGTCGGATCGCTGGTAATACCCGAGGGTTTGGCGAACTACGATGGATTAGTGATGAACGAAAAGAAATACGGCAAGGCCAACATGCGCGACATCGTGCTGGGCCAGCTTTGGTACTACCTGTTCATCCGCAGGCATATGGACCGCCCTGAACATCCTGTTATCAAAGCGGATCAATGGTTTGAGTGGAGCGACAAAACCGGCACAACTCTTTACGGACTGCGCGAATTGATAGGGGAAGACAGCCTGAACAAAGCGCTGCGCGAATTTAAAAATGTTTATGCTTTTAAAAGCAACGGCCCATTCGCAGGGGCGAGCGATTTGTACCGTTACCTGCAGAAATATACACCGGATTCGCTGCGGTATTACCTGGACGATACCTGGCAAAAGGTGACACTTTATAATAACAAGATCAACACCGTTACAGTGAAACCTACCCGGAATAAAGACGAATATCAGGTCGATCTGAAATTAACGATAGACAAGGTCTGGCTGAACGATAAACGCGGAGAAGTATCGGCATCGAAAATGAATGACTACATCGATATCGGCGTTTTCGGCCGGGATACGAAGGATAAAGACGGGCAAACGAAAGGCCATTTTGTTTACCTGAAACGGTATAAGTTTACGCATGGCGATCATGAGATTTCATTCATCATCAAAGGCAGGGCAAAGGCAGTGGCAATAGATCCCCTTGGGTACCTGGTCGACAGGAATCCGAATGATAACTTGAAAGCGGTTGAATAAATACTGCAGGGCATTTCTTGAAAATATCCTGAAAGTTAATTGCTCATCAATTTTTATGATATAGATCATATTTTAAGCCGTTAATGGGTGCGACTTTTGTTGCATGGCAAAAGATATTACTTCAAAAACAACAATAAAAGAGTTGCTGGAGGCCGATAAAGAAAGGGTTATTGATGCCCTGATCAAATTAAATTACAATTTCTCAAGACTGAAGAACCCTTTACTCCGAAACCTGCTGGCCCGCCGGGTTACCATCGCCGACGCATGTAAAATGACCGGCTGTACGCTGGAGGATTTTATGGACAATATGCGGACGCTCGGTTTCCATATAGGCAGGGAGGCCGTAACAACGGCCGGCAGTGCGTCCGCAGAGCCCCAAGTAAAAACGGCAAGCAATTTCGTTGAGCTTGATGTAAGACCAATACTTGCGGAAAACCGCGACCCGCTTAAGCTGATACTTCATACCGTAAATAACCTGCAGGGATTTGAGGGACTTAAACTGATCAATTCTTTTGAGCCCGTGCCGCTTATCCATCTTCTTTGCGAAAAGGGCTTTACTCATTACACGGTTCGGCTGGATGACTCCACCGTGGTTACTTACTTTAACAGGATCGCGCCCGGTTCGCAGGTTGAAATAAATTCTTTGGATAAAGATTTCGCGGCCAGCGCAGAGCTATTTGATAAAACAGTTGCGCGCTTTGAACCCGGAGAAATAAAATATTTAGACGTTCGCGGCATGCAAATGCCGCAGCCGATGATCGCGATAATGGAGACATTGGGAGGCATGCGGGATACCGGGCTGTTGTACATTTATCATAAGAAACGACCG
>JAFDZK010000526.1 GCA_018267005.1 Bacteroidota bacterium | reverse complement strand
GGTACAAATGCGCTTAGGCAGCCATTCAAGGTCGACTGTACATAATATGTGGTAGTAGTCGTTAGTACAGGCGTAACAAAGGTGGGCCCTGTACCCAATACAGCGCCTCCGGACGATGATGCATACCACGAATAGCTGTCTCCGCCCGATGCCTGGAGCGTGGCAACGCTACCGGAACATACTGTTGCAGGAGTGCCTACCGGGTTGGCAGTGGTAGTCACAATCACGGCCGTTCGCTCGCTTGTACAGCCCCCAATTGTGGTTTGCACATAATAAACCGTCGTAGAGGTAATCGGCGGCGTAGTGTATGTGGCCCCTGTGGCCAGGAAAGTCCCGCCAGTTATGGCGGTATACCACTGGTACACGCCGCCCGGAGCGGTCGCAGTTAACGTTGCCGGCGTGTTAGGGCAAGTCACCGCGTTGGCCGCAGTAGGAGGCGCGGGAACCGGGTTGCTGGACACCGTAATACTTTTTTTAACTGGCTGACATCCGGGAGTTTTGTCGGTTACGGTTACAGTATAAGTACCTGATTTATTAATGCTTATCGATTGAGTGGTTTCGCCTGTATTCCAGGCATAGGTATAGGGCGCAGTTCCCGCCGACGCGTTGGCCGTTAAGGTAACGCTGCTTCCCGAACAAATAGATGGATTTGACGCCGAAATACTCACACTCAAGGTACAGGATTGAGCAAATACCCGCACAGACGCAATAACGAACAGGAATACAAGTAAACTATATTTCATAGGCATCAATAGTCACTCTATACTAAGAAACACCGGCAGGGCCCGGGCAGATGTACGGTAAATTTCGTTTAAAGTTAAACAAATTTCGAGATATTTAATTAAACCTGCCCGTTTTTAATTGTGTAACACTCAATAAGCCAAATAAGTACGAAATTGTTTTATGTTAAACCCGATATTGCAGCAAATATTTTATAGTTGCCATCTTTTTATTAGTTTTGCCGTCCGTTCCGGTTGGCGGCGTGCGTTTAATCATTAAGTTGTAAACGAAAAACGCCTGCCGCAAACTAACAAAAAGGGGGATTAGCTCAGCTGGCTAGAGCGTTTGCATGGCATGCAAGAGGTCATCGGTTCGACTCCGATATTCTCCACAAAAAGGCTTCCGTTACCGGAGGCCTTTTTTATGTATTGTCTTATTGCATTCTCTTATATACTTCTACCGATTGTTCGCCTGTTTTGGGATCGGTTATCACCTGCTTGTATTCATCATTGCCCCGGAAGTCGATCTTGATGGCGAACTGGTGGTTGAGCAGTATGGCGTGACTGGTAATATTCTCCTCCTCGCTTAGCGTATCGTTCTTAAGACTGAAGCTGCCGTAACCAAATCCGTTTTTGAATTTGGCGCCGTTCTCGAGCGGGTAACGGTGCACAAACATAAAATGGCCGCCCCAGAATATTTTATACTGAACCTCCTTCTGGTTCGTAATGCCGGTTGGCTTTACAATATACGACGAGTCCAGCATCCACAATCCGTCCATTTTGCTGGTACCGGATGAAGGTACTTTGGAATATTGCTCTATATCGTCGTATCTTACACCGCGGAGAGTCCCGAGATTAAGGGTTTGTGTATAACCCGAATCGGCGCGCTTCATTTTGACGTGAAATATTTGCGTCGAATCAAGCGCGCGGCTGCTGTAGATATTATATTCAATGATCTGGTTGCCCGTGTCCGGCCTGTAAGACCCTACACCGAAGCCTACCGACGAGTCGGGTGCGAAGCTGAAATAAGCAAAATAAGAGGGTG
>JAFDZK010000525.1 GCA_018267005.1 Bacteroidota bacterium | reverse complement strand
TTAGTATCCAATGCGGCCCTTGCGCAGAAAATGGTCAGGAACGGTACCATTTACAAAGAGCACCCTTACATCGAGATCATTAAAAAAGTGGCTAAGCTATATGAGAATGGCGATGCTAACGGCATGGCCGGCTACTACGCGGCCAACGCGCAGCTTTTTGGCATGACGCGCTATACACCCGATTCGGCCGTAAGGGTGAGGCATGCTTTGAAGGGTAAATCGCTCGCCGAAGCCAAAGCCGGCTGGCAGCATGTAATAGATGGTTGGGAAAACATTAAAATGACGCCCGAAGGAGCACCCGATGGCCTGCAATATGCCGATGCACCGTTTACGGTACAGTCGTGGTGGCAACTGACGATGGTAAACAAAACCACTAAGAAAACGGCTACTATCGAGATGGTGCTGTTCGATATGTTCAACAAGCAGGGAAAGATCGTTACTCAACTGGAGTACTACGACCCGGCCCCTATGCTGGCAGCGATGCAATAAGTTCCGCTCTGGAGCGCGTTGCCCGGCGGCATAAAGACAAACATTATTTAACTTCGTCCCTGATGAAAACACTGGACGACCTGCTCCTTTTGGGCGACCCGCGCCTGTACCAGGTTTGCGAGCCGGTTATGCAAAGCGAGCTGCCGCTGGTAAGCGGCTGGGTAGCCGATATGCATAACGTGATGCAACAGATTAGGGAGAAATACCATTTTGGAAGGGCCATAGCCGCACCGCAACTGGGCATTATGAAACGACTGGTTTATATGAACATTGATGAACCGGTAGTATTTGTCAACCCTGAATTAAGTGACCCGAGCAATGAACAATGCGAGCTTTGGGATGATTGCATGAGCTTTCCCAACCTGTTGGTACGGGTAATGCGGCACCGGCATATCACTTTAAGCTATCTTGACGAAAACTGGCAGGCGCAGCAATGGCAAATGAGCGACAGTCTGGCCGAATTGCTGCAGCACGAGTGCGACCACCTGGACGGGATATTATGTACCATGCGGGCTATAGACGAGAGATCGTTTAAGTGGCGGGGATAGATTTAGGTAAATATCATCAAATCGAAAAGAAAATGAAATATCATCAATACCTTAATATTCCGAAACTTCTCATAGCAAAGGGCGCTCATTAGTCCAAAAAGGAAAGTAAAGATACATTCGCCCACGTTCCGGTACCCGATATGTAAAAGAGAAAAAAGAATTGATGAAATAATTATGGGGATATATTTCGATTCGAATATCAGCGATAACCGCGGCAACACAAAGCCCCTGATGGTCAACTTTTCCACTACGCCCGCGGTGAGGCATATCGGCACATTGACTACCGGGCTTTTTATATTCAGCCGAATAATAACGCAACCAGGTATAATCGTCGTGAAAGCCCAGGTGCGCCGGTATAGTGGCTATCAGCCGGGCAAAGTAGGCAAGCACAAACAGCGCAATGATAGCCAGGATATAGAAGGCTATACTACGTTTTTCCTCTTTCCATAATAGAAAATCGCGTCCTTCCACTCTGATAGCATACCGGTACAATAGCGGTATGGCCGTCTAGCTGAGAGCGGTCGACATCCATATAAGAAGCAGCACATTCATGCTTTTGGCCATAATGAGCGTCGCTATAACCGGGTGAAAAAGTACGGCAATGCCTACACCGGTTAGAATAATGGTATTGTACTGCCTTTTTTGAAGTATGAGGCGATGTTCGTCTTCTATCTGTACTTCCTGCACGGCATCGCGTTCGGTCATAAGGTTCAAATTACTTGATGAATCTATAAAA
>JAFDZK010000524.1 GCA_018267005.1 Bacteroidota bacterium | reverse complement strand
CTTCAAGACTGAGAACGTAGCCGATGGGTTTGGCTTCGCCTGTTTCCTGATGCCACAGCGCAAGGTGCTTTTCAAGACTTTTAAGATCGGTTATCTGCGCCATCTCGCCGTCATCTTCCATGGCCTTATACCAGGCTAATTGCCCTTGCGTTTGCGCCCAGGCCTGTTCGGGCGAATGCCAGCCCGGCAGCGGATTGCCGGGCGCTACATAACGCCCGATCTGCGTTGCAACAACCAACCCGATCTTGCCCTTTCGCAATTCAGCAAGCGATACTACCGCATTGCCGCGGTCGGGTTTGTCGGTCAGGCCTTTTTCGCGCGCATTTATTTCCGAAACGGGTTTCCGCAGGTCACGGTTCCATTCCAGTGCATTCATACTCAGATCAAGATGGGCGTCGATGGTAAACATTTGTTGTAATGGTTATGATAGCCGGAGAAGTTGTAGTAGTTGTCGTATATAACATTTACAACCGTTCTAACCTCTGCAACTTTTTTAACTAAATATTGATCTTCCTATCCCTTGCTATGTTCTTCCACTCCCCGCTGATTTTGTTATTTTCGATCGTTATCACACGTTCATATAACGCTACTGTTGGGCACACATGGTAAGGCATACCATAAAGCACATCACCTACCTGGTATCGGTGGCCCTCCCCCGCTTCGCAAACCAGGTGCTCTTCGCTTTGGCCGGTCATTTTCAATTCAGGCGCATTGATAAACCAGATACGTTTGCCCAGTTCATTCTCGGCCGATACCGACTTATGCCCCACATCAAGGCAAATTTTCGTGCTATCCGGCAGCGATATTACCCTCGAAATAACCAGTGCGGCAGGCAAAAACGGCTGTTCGGCACAAGTCAGGCTATAGCCCCGGTCCCAATAAATAAAAGTGCCGGGACTACATTCAATCCTTTTCCTTTTAGCGTGGATCGGAAACGTCGGCGATCCTCCTGCTACGATAACTGGTTCCGGAAACCCCTCGGCCATAATATCCTTTTGTAATGTGGCTACGGGCTCGTATGCCTGGTTACAAGCCACCTGCCTTGCTTCGAAATTGGCGTCGTGCAGGTGACCGTCGTAGGCATGCAGGCCGGCCAGCTTGATTCCCTTCAATGGCTGGCAGTCCAAATACAATTGTAAGGCATCGGCAGGAACGATTCCTGTGCGGTTTTGACCAACATTCAAGTCGATATAAACAGGAATTATCAAACCGTCGCGGATCGCGGCTTCAGAAATGTTTTTTGCTGATACGATATTATCAACCAAACAGGAATAAGTTGTGGCTGGATATTGTTTGATAAGTTTGATAAAGCGTTTCAGCTTTGGCCCTGCGGGCTGGTAAGCCAGCAGCGCATCCGGCGCTTTGCACATGCCCAGCATTTCGGCTTCGGCGATCGTGGCGCATTTGAACCTGGTGATCCCGGCGTCCAGCATCAATCGCACGGCTTCCGGGCATTTATTGGTTTTCACATGCGGCCGCAAACGCGATATATCATCGATCATGCCGGCCAGCAGCCGGATATTTTCTTTTACGCGGTGAGGATAGATAACCAGGGCTGGAGTGTCGAGGCTTTCTACATCATTTACCAGGTACCAATTCTGCTGATCCATACCGTTCAGACTTACTTGACTCTCTAACTTTCAGACTAAACCAATTCAAACAATGCCTCGATCTCAACCGGAATATTTCCCGGCAACGAACCCATGCCCACCGCGCTGCGCACACCCACGCCATTATCGTCACCCCAAACTTTTGCAAATAATTCGCTGCAGCCATTG
>JAFDZK010000523.1 GCA_018267005.1 Bacteroidota bacterium | reverse complement strand
ATAGGATTTTAGCTGAGTTACATCGAACCAATAGCCCAATACCCTTGCTAACGACGGCGTTATGAGCACCAGGGCCGAGCAAATGATGTAACGCATGTGCAGCGCGATGTTTCGTTTATGAACAATTGCAAGGAGATAGAACACCGAGAAAGTGAGGATCTCAGCAAAGGAAATGATCAGGGTTTTCAGGCTTTCTGTTGATGAAAGCTTTTGGGCAATACCTTCGTCGTATTGCTTTTTCATAACGCCAATGGATGTAATGATGATGACCGGTACTAAAAAGTAACTGAATTTGCCAAGTATTCTATGCAACCTGTATTTTCTTTTCAGTATGAGAATAGGTTGTATCAAGATTAACGCTACCCAGATCAGCAATGCCATAGCGTGAATATGAACCAGCATTGTAAAGCCTTTAAAATCGGGGAACAAGGCGAAATAGGGTTTATAGAAGCCGAGTGCGACCAGCACGCCTAAGATCGGCAGGAAATAGACCAGGTTTCTATATGCTTTTTCCATTGCTAACCCATAAAGATAAAACTTATTTTTGCTTGCTGATTTTTCGACGTGGGAAAAGATAAACTAAAACGTTTTGCGGAGGTCGCCACATTCCCCAATGTGGTGCAATTGGATGCCGGCTTGCCATACAAAGGCCAATGGGCGAAGCAATTTTTTAAGAATGACAATCCGGTTGTGCTGGAGCTGGCTTGCGGTAAAGGAGAGTACACCGTTAACCTGGCCCGGCTGTTCCCGGACATAAACTTTATTGGCATCGATTATAAGGGCAATCGCATCTGGCGTGGTGCGAAAGATGCTTTGGAAGAAGGCGTAAAAAATGTCGGCTTCCTGCGTATCCAGATAGAAACCATACTGGACTATTTTGCCAACGGTGAAATCGACGAAATATGGATCACCTTCCCCGATCCGCAGCCCCAGGTAAGCCGTGAAAAGAAGCGTTTAACATCACCGCGATTTTTGGAAAAGTATAAGCAGGTGTTGAAGCCTGGTGGTATAATCCATCTGAAAACCGACGATGATGGCCTGCATGCCTATACTGCTGAAAAAATTGAAGAGCTTGGCTTAAAGCTGCACGTGAAGACTGAGGACTTGTATCATTCTGAGTATGCTGACGAAGTTCTCTCGATAAAAACTTACTACGAGAAGAAATATTTGAAGGATAATAAGAATATCAATTATCTTAAGTTCTCATTCAAATAGCCATGCCCGACCTGAATTTTTACGGGAAAGTATACGAAGTCGTCCGGCTTATACCGCCGGGCAGGGTAACCTCGTACGGCGCCATAGCCAATTACCTCGGCACCCGCGGCTCCGCCCGGATGGTGGGTTATGCTATGCAGGCATGCGGCTCGGCCAATCCGCCGGTACCGGCGCACCGCGTAGTAAACAGCGCTGGCTTGCTAACGGGTAAATTCCATTTCGGCGGCGACAGGATGGAACAAATGCTCGCATCCGAAGGCGTTAAAGTCGAGAACAATAAAGTGGTCGACTTTAAAAACCTGCTTTGGGATCCGGCAATGGAATTAGATCACGATTAAAGGATTGTTTCGAGTCTAAACTTAATCGGTGGAATCTTACCTAATCAGTGTAATCCTTCTACAAATAACTCAGCCACCATTGATGTTTATGGCTTTGCTTATAAGCATCATATCGCTTACACAAAGGATAAAGAGCTAACACCACGGCTATCCATACGAGGTACGCCACCGGTAGCGAAAACCCATAACCTTTCAAATCAGTGGTGAACCATACCGGTTTTTTCAACAGC
>JAFDZK010000522.1 GCA_018267005.1 Bacteroidota bacterium | reverse complement strand
CACTTCATCATTCATTATTCGGCATTCGGTGTTCGACATTTAAAGGAGGGGGCGTGCGATCAGGCCCGAAAATCCTTGCAATCGGATGATAAAAATGCATCTGCACTTTGAGCGCTGTCATGGCACAGGCGGTAAAAAATCGTAAGTTTGCCGCTATGGAACAAAGTCTGTTTGTTTACAATACTTTAACACGCAGGAAAGAGCAGTTTGTCCCGATAAACCCGCCATTTGTGGGTATGTACGTCTGCGGACCTACAGTGTACAGCAATGCGCACCTTGGCAACGCCCGAACGTATATTTCATTCGACCTGGTATTCCGTTATCTCACCCACCTGGGTTATAAAGTGCGCTATGTTCGCAACATAACCGATGCCGGCCACCTGGAAGGCGATGCCGGCGACGAGGGTGAAGATAAAATAGAAAAGAAGGCCAAACTGGCGCACCTGGAACCGATGGAGATCGCGCAAAAATACACGCTCGATTTCCATGATGTGATGCAGGCGCTGAACATTCTTCCACCGAGCATCGAGCCCAGGGCGACCGGCCATATCATCGAACAGATCGAACTGGTGAAGTTGATCCTGCAAAATGGCTTTGCTTACGAAGTGAACGGCACGATCTACTTCGACGTCGAAAAATATAACAAAACGCAGGATTATGGTATCCTGAGCAGGCGCAACCTGGAGGAGTTGATCAATAACACCCGCGACCTGGGCGGCCAGGACGAGAAACGCGGTAAGCTCGACTTCGCCCTGTGGATCAAGGCAAAGCCGGAGCATTTGATGAAGTGGCCTTCGCCCTGGGGACTTGGCTTCCCCGGCTGGCACCTGGAATGCTCGGCAATGAGCGAAAAATACCTGGGTAAGCACTTCGATATACACGGCGGCGGCATCGACCTGGTTCCGACGCATCATACCAACGAGATAGCCCAGGGCGTGGCAGCCTGCCACATTAACCCCGCCAAATACTGGATACATACCAACATGCTGACGATGAACGGCCAAAAGATGTCCAAATCGCTGGGCAACAGCATCTTGCCGTACGAGCTTTTTACCGGGCACAATTCGATACTCAGCAAAGGCTATAGCCCGATGACGCTGCGCTTCTTTATCCTGCAGGCCCATTACCGCAGCACGCTCGATATCAGCAACGATGCCATGGAAGCATCTGAAAAAGGTTTTAAACGGTTGATGAATTCATTCAGCCTGCTCGATGACCTTACTGCGTCCGCAACCGGCGAGGCGGACATAGCGCCGTTGCAGCAGCGTTGCTACGATGCCATGAACGACGATTTCAATAGCCCGGTGCTGATCGCTGAATTATTCGAGGCGTCGCGGATCATCAATTCGGTGCATGACGGGAAATTGAAAATCGACCAGTCAAATCTCGACCTGCTTAAGCAACTGATGCAAACTTTTATGCTGGATATTTTAGGCCTGAAAAACGAAGAGGCCGCTAATAACGACCTGCCGAACGTTATGAATATGATCGTCGGGCTGCGCAGCGAGGCAAAGGCCAACCGCGACTACGCTACCTCGGACAGGATAAGAGACGGCTTGCAGAAGATCGGCTTTCAGCTAAAAGACAGCAAGGAAGGCACCACCTGGAACAAAATATAATTTTCACAAAAATTTCATATTTGTACTTTAATCAAGATAAAGCCGTTAATTAGTCGTTGCTTAAGGGCTTATGGCCTCATCGGTTTATCCAAAATTTGTAGAAAACGAATGAGAAAATCACTTATAGTTATTATGCTGCTGCTAACTTGCACAGGGGCGGCTGTGGCGCAAAA
>JAFDZK010000521.1 GCA_018267005.1 Bacteroidota bacterium | reverse complement strand
GGCTTTGATGTACTCCACCGATTCTTCACGGCAGAGGTTAAAAAGTTCTTTAAGGCGAACACCGCCCGAATGCACGACCGATGAACCCTGGTCATGGTGATCAACCAGGTCGGCATGGGATTGTACCGGCTCAATATGCTCTACAAAGGTCAATTCATGCTGGCCGTTCGTGGTAATGCCGCGTTTACTGAGTAAGAGATCCCAGGTTAACAGGGCGGCGTAGTAAATGCTATAGATACCAAGCAGCCATAGGGTAAATTTTATCCAGGTCATAATTCTGTGTTTTGTAAATATTGTTTAATGATGGTTTTGAGTTCCGGGTTGGTCTCAAAAAGGTATTTAACCGCAAAGGCAACGAATTTGGTCATGTCAACGCCCGTCGCAATTTTGAATTTAGCCAGCAGATCAACCGTCTGCGCATCAAAGCGAACATGAACAACGTTTTTATGGTCACTGTTATCATAAGCGAACAATGACCGTTGTACGGTATCATGTACCAGTATTGAATTGGTTGTCTTTTTGCTTTCAGCAGAAATTCGGGGTTGCGGCGCTGACTTTACGTTTTGTTCATTGTTTTTTTCCGGTTTATAACGTTGGCATCGCCGGTCGCAAAGGATGAGCACAGTATAGTAGGCTGCATAAGTACAAAGCAGGCCAAGAACAAATTTAATGCGGTTCATAAGCTTGAGTTTTGGATGAATTTTCTGATGATGGTTTTGAGTTCGGGATGTTCCTTTATAAAATGCTTGACCGAAAAGGCGACAAACTTAGTCGCGTCTATGCCGGTAGCGATCTTAAACTGGTTCAGGAAATCAACTGTTTGCTTGTCAAACCGGAAATGCACCATCGTTTTATGGTCGCCGTTATCATATTCGGCCAGGGCCTGCAAGATCGGCGGATCATTTGTTGTACCCTCCTTGTCTCTGGGTTTTTTAACGGGTGCCGGAACTTGCCCACTCACGGGCTTCAACTCCGGCTTTGCCATTTTCTCGCGGAGCTGGTCGGCTAAAGATTTCATTTTTTCCATAAGCGGTCGGCAAATATTCCGTCAAAAACCGGGGTAATTATCCCATAAAGTGATAAGGGCGTTTGAAACGTGGTGATGCGCTGAAAGTCGATACGGTCAGGTATCGCGGCGGTGATCCTGCCAAATTTGGATAGCTGTTCATTCACCTCGGTCATGATCTCAAATTTGACATTGGCTTTAATGCGGTTCGGGATAAATACCACATCTATTTTAGGATTGACTTTTTTTAGTACCACTGTAAATAACACGGTAGATTCAAATGTAAATTCATCATAAGAAAATGGACAAATCACCAGGTCGGCGGCTTCAAATACGGGTATCAGCCCGTCATCATCCAGTTTCCCCGGCAGATCGATCAGTACCACATCCTTTTGGTTTTTGGTGAACACCGGGATCAACATGGGGAAACTTTCCAGGTTGGCCGGTAAAACATCATAAGGTTCTTCGTTTTCCAGCACTTTTGCCTTTTCGAATTTCTGGGATATAGATTGCTGGTAATCCATATCCAAAATGGTGACCGGCCAATCTTTATCCAGGCTCAGGTAGTTCCCTGATAGGACGGTGAGCGTACTTTTTCCAACGCCCCCTTTTTGGTTGCCAAATAAACAGATCATAAATTTTCATGGGTTATCCCTTATCGGGTATTTGTTCGTGCTTTCTTTTGACGGCGGCGCTTCATCCCAAGCACTTGCTGGTCGTCTACGTCATCAGCGATCATCACCGGCCTGATATGTGCCGGTTCGGGGGTATATTCAGAATAATAGG
>JAFDZK010000520.1 GCA_018267005.1 Bacteroidota bacterium | reverse complement strand
TATGCGCTGGAAGGCTTTGACCTGAATGTGGTTGATTATGTTTTAAAACCATTCAGTTTTGAACGCTTGCTAAAAGCAGCTAACCGGGCAAATGAACTATTCAAACTAAAGCAAGTAAAGACAGTTCCGCCAAATGAAGCGCCGGATTTTTTTGTAAACTCCGAATATACATTGGTAAAGATCGTTGTAGCTGATATTGATTATATAGAAGGTTTAAAAGACTATTTAAAGATCCATTTGGCATCATCTTCCAAACCGGTATTAACACACATGACCATGAAGGCCATGGAAGAAAAGCTGCCCCCGGGGGCCTTTATACGTACCCATAAATCGTTCCTCGTCGCGGTATCGAAGATCACCGCTGTAAAACGCGACTTTGTATGTATTAAGGAGAAAGAAATCCCTATTGGGGAATTCTATAAAGAGAACATTACTCAAATACTTCATCCCGGAGGTAACAAGAGCGGGGAACGCTAACATTAGCAAACTTAGCGTTAACGTTTTAGCAGTTATCTGGCTCTTCCAATCCCTCGGTTAAAGCTATAAAATCACCGACAATTATTATCTTGCGGTAGTAACAACGGACAGATACTGATGCTTGAACAATTCGACCTGGCTAACCTGCTTGTATTGGATATAGAAACGGTTCCGCAATATGCGAATCACCACGAGGTGCCGGAACATCTGCAAAAATTGTGGGACCACAAAACGCAGTACACCCGCAAAGAGGAGACGCCGGAGGCCTTCTATGAGCGGGCCGGCATTTGGGCGGAATTTGGCAAGATCGTGTGTATATCGGTGGGTATATTTACCAAAGGCAAAAATACGGGATTAAGAATTAAATCATTTGCATCGCATGACGAAAAGGAACTGCTGATCAATTTCGCCGATCTGTTGCAGGCACAGCCTGCGAGCCTGATCTTATGCGCCCATAATGGTAAGGAATTTGACTTTCCGTATATATGCCGCCGTATGCTGATCAATGGTATCAAAATACCGGCACAATTAGAAATGTCGGGCAAAAAGCCATGGGAAGTAAACCACCTGGACACGATGGAGCTCTGGAAATTTGGTGATTATAAGAGCTATACTTCGCTCAATTTGCTAACAGCCATTTTCAATATTCCAACCCCAAAAGACGACATCGATGGCAGCATGGTAGGCCATGTTTATTGGGTTGAAAACCAACTTGAGCGGATTTGTATTTACTGCCAGAAAGACGTTGTCGCTACTGCCCAATTGATACGCCGCTACCGTGGCGAAGAACTCATAACGGACGAATGCATCACCATTGTGGGGGAATAATGCTGCAGGTAAAGAATCTGAAAGTTCAGTTTAAAACGCAGAACGGATTAATAGAAGCTGTTAAAGGCAGCTCTTTTACCCTGCGAAAAGGTGAAACCATCGGCATAGTCGGCGAATCGGGCTCAGGCAAATCCGTCACTTCGCTGGCCATCATGCGGCTGCACGATTCCTCAAATACAATAATCGGCGGTGAGATATTGCTAAACGGCCGGGACATACTCCAGTTACCTGAACCTGAAATGCGGCAGGTTCGCGGCAATCGTATCGCGATGATTTTCCAGGAGCCGATGACCTCGCTTAACCCAGTGATCACCTGCGGCCACCAGGTAACCGAAGCGATTGCCGTGCATCTTGGTTTGGATAAAAATGCCGCAAAAGAAAAAACGATAGCGCTCTTTAAAGAGGTGCAGCTACCGCGGCCTGAGGCAATCTTCGACAGCTATCCGCACCAACTTTCGGGCGGCCAGAAACAACGCGTGATGATCGCTATG
>JAFDZK010000051.1 GCA_018267005.1 Bacteroidota bacterium | reverse complement strand
ATAGGCGTCCAGGCCTACACATATCGGAATAGCTTTCCGCAAAATGTTGCCGCTACTTTAGACACGATCAAATCACTCGGCATTACCGAGATGGAAGGGCCTAACCCCAAAAACGTAAGCCCGGAAGGTTTTAAAAAGATGCTTGAAGAGCGCGGCATTAAAATGACCTCGATTGGTTTGGATTACGATGCTGTTACCAAAGACCCGGATGACGCCGTGAAACAGGCGAAGTTCTGGGGCGTAAAATACGTGATGGTAGCCTGGATACCACATGGTAAGACCTTTACCATTGACGATGCAAAAAAAGCCGTGAGCGACTTTAACCGTGCAGGTAAGGTATTGAGTGAAAACGGCATTACCTTATGCTATCATGCGCACGGTTATGAATTTGGCCGGTATGGTGACGGAACATTGTTCGATTACCTGGCAAAAAACACAAATCCAAAGTACTTATCGTTTGAGATGGATATTATGTGGGCATTCCATGGCGGGGCCGACCCAGCCAAACTGCTTTACAAATACAAAGGCCGCTGGAAACTGATGCACCTGAAGGATATCCGCAAAGGCGTGGCTAACGACCTGACCGGCGGCACCGACACCAAAAACGATGTTGCATTAGGAACCGGGCAGTTGAACATACCCGAAATATTGAAGGCCGCCAAAGTTGTCGGCATCCGGCATTATTATATCGAGGACGAAAGCGGGAATCACGCGGCCCAAATACCGGTGACTATTGCCTATGTAAAAAGTTTGAAAGAATAATTGGAAAGCCTGCAGAAAAATTATATTTAGTGAGATAATTACCAATTGGGTATGGCAACAGAAAAAAACCACAATAACACCATCAGCAGGCGCCAGTTCATAGGAAAAGCAGCAGCCGTTTCCGCATTCATGATCGTACCGCGTTTTGTATTGGGTAAAGGTTATACCCCGCCAAGCGACCTGATCACGGTTGGGCATATCGGGACGGGCAAACAGGCATTCGGTTTGAAAGATTCGTTCCTGAAAACCGGCGAGGCCAGGATCATCGCCGCGGCGGATGTTTATGGCAGCAAACTGAAGCAATTTGCCCTTGAAGTAAACCAATATTATGCCGCGCAGGCATCACAAAGCAAATATGCCGGATGCGCTATGTATAACGATTTTCGCGAGATCTTATCCCGAAAAGATATCGACGCCGTGGTTATCGCCGTTCCCGATCATTGGCATGCGGCCTGCGCAGTGCTTGCAGCCCGGGCCGGGAAGGATATCTATTGTGAAAAGCCTTTGTCGCTGACGATAAAGGAAGGGCGTGCGATGGTAAACGAGTCGAGGAAACACAAGCGGGTTTTCCAGACGGGCAGCATGCAACGCTCGTGGGATGAATTCAGGCAGGCGGCCGAGCTGGTACGAAACGGTTATATCGGGGACGTTCAAACCGTGAAAGTAAACGTAGGCCCGCCGCCCGTTCCTTATAATTTACCAGTAGAACAGCTACCTGCCGACCTTGACTGGGAATTCTGGCTGGGCCCGAATACGGTTCACCAGGTATATAACCACAACATTGCGCCGGGCTTAACGGATGATTTCTGGGCGCATTGGCGAGACTACAAAGAGTTTGGCGGCGGCGGCATGACCGACTGGGGCGCGCACATGTTCGACATCGCGCAATGGGGCCTGGATATGGATAACAGCGGACCGATCTCGATCACACCACCTGATAAAGACCATCAATACCTGACTTACCAATACGCCAGCGGCGTGACGATGACCCACGAACCGCAGGGCAACCAGGGCGTTACTTTTGTCGGCACAAAAGGACAGATCCGTGTTGAGCGCGGCAAGATCGAAACTAACCCTGCTGCTCTTGCCACGCAGGTCATAGGCCCTAATGAAAAGCATGTTTATCACAGCGAAGATCATTATAAGGATTTTCTCCAGGCCGTGCGCAACCGTACCAAACCGGTCGCTGACGTCGAAACAGGCCATCGTACGGCAACGGTTTGCAATATTGGCAACATAACCTATGCGTTGAATAAGCCGCTAAAATGGGATCCGCATAAGGAAGAGTTTGATGATACCGACGCCAATAAACTGCGCGGCAGGGAAATGAAAAAAGAATGGAATGTGATATAATCATATAGCGATGGATTAAATCCATCGCATACGATTACTTACTGAACCCAACCAATAGATGCAGCGTATGCGGGTCGTAAACCTTGCCGCCTTTGATTACTGCGGTCACGTTCCGTATGTCCCGGATATTCTTCAGCGGGTCACCGTCGACTATGATCAGGTCGGCTTGCTTGCCTTCTTCGATCGAGCCGGTCGATCTATCCAGTTTCATTACTTTAGCCGGTGTTATCGTCGCGGTTTGTATGGCATCGGCCGGTGTCAATCCCGCCTGGACATATAATTCCAGCTCGCGGGGAACACTGAAACCCGGGAAACCCTGGTCGGTGCCGGCTACAATCGTCACTCCTGCATCGTGCAGCTTTTTAACGATCATCAGCATACTTTGAAAGATCGGTTTCAATTTTTCGGCCTGCGCCGGGCTGGCACCTGTATTCTTCAACAAAGCCTGTAACGGTACCGGAAGCGTGTAAAAGGCCGGCTCTATTTGGGTTATGTCGTCCTTTATATTGCGGAAGCCCATTTCGAACACGCCAACTGTCGGGTCGATCACTACCCCGTGTCCCCTGATAAAGTAAATTGCGGCCATACTTGTCGAGTCCTCAAAATTAATGGACCTGTCGGGGTTTCTTTTCATGATCGAGTACACGTATTGCACGTGGTTAACCATGTCCATGCCCGAGTCGACGCCCGCCTGTAAGCTCATTTTAAACGGAATGTGACCTGTAACCGTCAGTCCCTGTTTGTGCGCTTCATCACAGATCGCCTTTACAATTTCCGGTTTTACCGAGCTGTATATTTTAATTTGGGCAAAACCATTGTTCTTGTAAATATCAACGTACTTTACGGCCTCTTCTTTCGTATCGGCCTGGATCACACCCAGCGCAAACTGCCCTTTGCCATCAATAATACCGGCCTTTAAAATATTCGGCCCAACACCTTTTTCCTGGTCGATGGCGTCTTTAATGGCGTTAATAGAGTCGAATTCATTGCCGCAATCGCGCACCGTCGTTACACCCGCAGCGAGGTATGCCGGTCCCCATTCGGCCTGCTCGAAATGTGCATGCATGTCCCACAGCCCCGGGAATATCATTTTCCCGGCAGCGTCGATCACTGTCGCTCCTGCCGGTACAGTTACAGCACCGGCCCTGCCTACTTTTTTAATAATTCCATCCTGCACGATCACCGTCGCCTGCGGTATCGGTCTTTCGTTTACCACATCGTAAACCGTACCGCCGGTAATGGCGATGATTTTATCAGTCGACGGCCCGAATGCCGCCGATTTGGTAAACAGCCGCATGCTATAGGTAGCTGTTCGCCCGATCAACGCCGGCAACAGCTCTTCATAAGGCTCGCGCGCCGATTCGAACTTATCAAATTCGGCATCGTTGCCTATCAGGCATACCAGTTGCCCTTGTTTATCTGTCCAAACAAACTCGTTGCCCCAGATCAGTCCGCCTATGGCGTATCTTTCGAGCACCAGCGGGTTACCCCGGTAAGTTAATGTATCAAAACCGTCTCGTTTTATCTGAACGGATCCGGCGGGAAGGATATTGATCGATGCCGGCTGATGATGTTTTTTCCAGTATTGTATCAATACCTGCTGAACGATGGTCGGCGCGTACCCGCCAACCGGGAACGTAAGCGGCTGTAGTTTTTTAACATACACGGAATCGTCCACGCGGATATGCGCCTGGCCCTGGGCAATGCTGATCTTATCGTTGATCGTAGCCGAACGGGCGACATTGCCTTTGATACTCAAGCCCAGCGGTTCCAGGGCCGGTGTCAATTTTAGCCCTGTTTTTAACGGAACGGGCGAGCCCCTGTCGACAAATTTAAAATCGTCGTTGTAAACTATGCTGTCTTTGCTGCGGGTAATGTGATAAGTTTCCTTACCGATGTGCTGCGCAAACTTGTGCAGCAGGAAAGTACCACTGTCGGGCATATTTTCCTGCCCGTGTGCACTAACAAATAAAACAAACAGAAACGCCGCGGATAAAAGTTTTTTCATGGTTGAGGCTTTGAGTAAAAGTAAATTTACTATTTATTCACAAACCCCAAAAAGCAAGTGCTTAGACCAGGTTAAAGCTTTTCACCATGCTGCGTAATATCAAGCCCGATTTTTTCTTCTTCGGTCGATACGCGCAACGGTGCGATCATATCAGTGATCTTTAACAAAAGCAGTGAGCCGAAGAAAGAAAACACCGATGCGACGACGAGTGCGATGCACTGAACGAAAAACAGGTGCGTATGCCCGAAAAATAAACCATCGCCTGTCGTGTTGCCCGGATTGACATTCTGGTGCGCGAATACACCCGTAAGGAGCATACCCACCATACCACCTACGCCGTGGCAAGGAAATACGTCGAGTGTATCGTCGATGGAAGTGCGGGTGCGCCATTCAACCACCAGGTTGCTGACTACAGCCGAAATAATACCAATTGCCAGCGAGTGAGGTACAGACACATATCCTGCGGCGGGCGTTATGGCTACCAGGCCGACAACCGCGCCGATACAGGTACCCATAGCGGACGGCTTTTTGCCGCGCAGCATATCGAAGAATATCCAGCTTAAGCCAGCGGCCGCAGATGCTGTTGTACTCGACGCCAGCGCATTGACTGCCAGGTGGTTGGCGCCAAAGGCCGAACCGGCGTTGAAACCAAACCATCCGAACCAAAGCAAACCCGTGCCGATGATAACATAGGAAACACGCGCCGGTGTATGATCGGGCTCGCTGCGGCCCTTAAGGTAAATGGCCGACGCCAAAGCTGCCCATCCTGCCGACATATGAACCACGGTACCACCTGCAAAATCGAGTACGCCGAGTTTAGACAAGATACCGTCTGGGTGCCAGGTAGCATGCGCCAACGGAGAGAATATAAAGACAGAAAACAGGCAAAGGAAAATAATGTAACTATTGAACCGTATCCGGCCGGCAAATGCGCCGGTTATAAGCGCAGGCGTGATAATGGCGAACTTAAGCTGGTACATGGCAAAAAGCAGCAGCGGGATAGTCGGTGCAAGCTTCCACGTTGCGTTGCCCAGCATGCCTTTCATCATAAAATACGTGGCAGGATTACCGATGAAGCCGCCGATAGAATCGCCAAATGCCAGGCTGAAACCGAATATACCCCAAAGGACGGTAATGATCACCATGCAGATAACGCTTTGGAGCATGGTCGAGATCACGTTCTTTTTATTCACCATCCCGCCGTAAAAGAAGGCCAGGCCTGGCGTCATAATGAGCACCAGTGCGGTCGACATCAGCATCCAGGCAATATCGCCGGTGTTGAAATTCGGATTTGTCTTTGTGTCGCCCAGATCGACTGATGGAAAAATAAAAGTCAATAGAAGGACAACTACAATAAGCAGGAACGGGATATAACGCTTCATTTTATTAGAAAATCGGTTTGCAATTGGGGAGCGAAATTACCAATTTCTTTAAAAAATGAGCAATTCGCTTAAATTATTTCATGAATGAGCGATATTTTTTGGACAATTACAAATATTTAGTTAAAAAATCCGGGAATAGCCCTAAATAAACAACCAATATTGTAATAATTGCAACAACCGTAAGCAGCCAGGTGTTAGCAGCGGCAAAACCGGTGGTGCGGTCCGTTTTTCGCAGGAATAGATTGAGGGGAATTTTGATATAGTAGAACAAAGATACCACTGTGGTAATGGCGCCGGTTATCATCAGCAGCAACAGCCATACATTGTGCCCGTCCTGGTATACCTGGTAAACCGCGGAAAAGGTGAGAAACTTACCATAGAACCCGGCGGTAAGCGGTAACCCGGTAAGGGATACCAGCACGATGACAAAACATATGCCAGCCAGCGGGTATCTATAGCCGAGCCCCTTGTAAGCGGCCATATCGCCAACGCCCGCGGCATCGTCGAAATAAGTGGCCAGCATCCATGCCGCCGTGCCGGCTAATGCATAGGCTACCAGGTAGAATGTCAGTACGGTCAATCCCTGCCCGGTAAATGTAACCAGCGCCATCAATGCAAAGCCGGTATGGCCGATGCTGGAATAAGCCAGCATACGTTTTACGTTGTTCTGCATGGTGGCAGCGAAATTGCCGGCAATCATCGTTAGGATAGCGATCACCGATAAAAACAAACGAAAATCGAACGCCAGCCAATGCAGGTTAGGGTCGGTAAAGGGCGTCAGGAAATTGACCAGCAGGCCAAAGGCTGCAAATTTCGTTACCGTCGACAGAAATGCCGAGACCGGTGTAGGCGCACCCTCGTAAATATCGGGCGCCCAAAAATGCATGGGCACAAAGGACAATTTAAATCCTGTTCCCACAAAAAACAATATCAAGGCCAGCGATGCGATATTTGGGCTGGCCTGCGCCAAGCCGGCACTCATATCGAGTAAATTCAGCGAGCCGCCCAAGCCGTACAACAACGAAATACCATACAACATCATAGCCGAGGATGCGGCGCCGAATAACACGTATTTAAGCCCGGCCTCGCTGCTCCATTTATTTTCGGCGCGATAGGCCACCATCAGGTAGGAACCGATGGATACCATTTCGATAGAAAGATAAATAGATAGCAGGTTGAAAGCCATTACCATGATATGCAGCCCCAATACAGTAGCTACCGTTATGGTGTACAGGTCGGACAAACCTTTGTTGTGCGAGCTTAATTTGTCATCCCAGTCAAAATACGCTACCAGCACGGCCGCAAACAGGTCGGTAAATACTTTGAAAGCCAGCGTAGTTTTCGTAAGCAACAGCATACCGTTGAACAGGAAAGGGTTGCCTTTGACCACGAATGCAAGCTGCTGCAGGTCTTTATACAGGACTATGACCAACCCGGCGATAACCAATGCCCGGCATATCCAGCCCGAATTGCGTTTGAAAATAAGATCTGTTACCAGTACAACCACGAAAAGCAGGGAGAGGCATAGCTCGGGTACGAAATAAGGCAGGCTCCCGAGAACCTGGTCTAACTGGCTGTGCAATGATGGTAACAGATCGTGCATATTTATTGTACTATGACGGATTGATTTTTTGGGTATTTTACCTGGTATCTCAGCTCGACCTTTTTATCGCCCTCGGGCTTTAATACAAATGTCCATAAAACTTTGCCGGTATTTTTATCCGTTTGACCACCTGATAATTCCTGCGTTTCAACTTCGATAGACGAATTCTGAGAAACGGGCACCTGGTCCTCTACCAATAAATTCACAGTTTGGCTCTTGCGGTTTTTCACCTCGATCTGCCAGTCGCGTGTTTCTTTACGGTTCGAGCCAAAGCCGGACTTTTCTGCCAAATTCTTCAATGAAGTACGCGTAACTACGATGTTTTTATCGGTGCCGAGCGACAAATTTAAGGTATCTGTCGTGGCAGCCGTATTAATGAGCGATTTACCGATGTAAGTGCCTTCAAAAAATAAATTAGCCTCGCCCGAAAGAAAGTTGTATTTGTTCCAATCGGTTATCTGCGCGGTCAGGAACACGTCGGTGCTTAGCTTGGGCACCACAGAATATTGATAGCTGGCGTCCAGGTCGAGCTGGTTAATATCAACGGTATATTGCTTGCCATCGCTGGGAATGGAATATGGTATAGCAATCGCGAATTCTATATTAGTTTGGTTTTCAATTTTATCGACGGCGACAGGAATCGTTTTAGCTTCTGAAAAACTTGAAGTTCCTCTTATATATACGTCAGAAGTAACTCCCGAAGCCGAGCCCTGCAAACTGTTCGCATAACCTGTTACAACGACCTCATTCAGTTCACTTGCACTTGCTTTCAGGTTAACATTTATTACAGGCGCATTAGCGTTTCGCTGTTCCTGCTGGTAACCGATATAACTATAAACCAATGTTGGATTCCCGCCGGGCACCTGGATGGAATAATTACCATTGGCGTCAGTTACGGCGCCAATAGAAGTCCCTTTTACCTTAACAGTAACGCCTGGTAACGGCTGGTTATCATCTGTTCCGATCACTCGCCCCGTAACCCTGGTGATCGCACCGGTCGAACCGGAATAATACATGCCGAAGGTAAGAAAGTACGGACTTAGCTCAGGCTTGCTGCCGCTTACCGTCGGATTTCCTGTCGAAAGCGTCAATTTAATATTCTTCCAGTCCTCGCCGCTTTGCTGCGACACGTTGGCTTTATAAGATATGCTGATCGGGCTATTGATGTCCTTCGCGCGGATATCGTAAGTAGGAAACCAGTTGGCACTGTACACAACGTAGCTTAACGTAAAAGTAGTTTGCAGGTCTTTTTTGGAAGAAATAGTTACCAGGATATCGCTGGTGGCCGTACTGCTTCCTTTGGTTATATCGGCTATCTGCTGATGATATTTTACGAGTTCCTTATTCAGCGCGGCTATATCATCGTTTACCGCTTGTTCCTTTTGTTTGATTTCGGTTAGTTGCGCGGTCTGGAATTCCAGCGCCTGTTTCAGTTTGGCAATATCCAGGCCGGTATTTTGGCCGCTCACCTGCTGGTTCTTGCGCAGCATGTTTGCTTCTTCCTCATAAATGGAAATGAGGCTGTTCTTCATATTGATCTTATCCTGTATGACCTTCTGATTGGCCCTCAATTCATCCAGGCGCTTTTGCCGGGTTTGCTCGTTCAGGTAGTTCATCTCGTGCTTAACCGAAAGAATAGTAAACTCGCCATTGGCATGTACCTGGATACTTTGCAAGTCGATACCGGGCGAGATGCCCCCGAATATCAAAGTGCCTGTTCCTGCATTTACGTTTACCATCGCCGTGCGTGTTACCTGCGCCCCGTTTAAAAACACGGTTACTTTCTGAACTTTTGAGTCGATCTTCTGATCGTCAGCTTTAACAACTATACCCGCCAATAGGAGGATGATAGCCAATACTAAATTCCTGGTCATGATTTCTGAGTTTAAGTGATACAAAGCGTGTGTCTCCATCCGGAGCTTTTACTCAGGATGCACCACTTTCCGCTTTTCCATAAAAGCGGCTCAAAAAATCTGCCTCACCCCTGCCCTTCTCCAAAGGAGAGGGTTATTCATAGGGAGTTTATCCTCTACTTAAAAAATGTATTAACCCGACCACCGAATCGTTGATCTTTCCAAACACCAGCGAAGGCATAATGCCCAAAGCCAGCGTCAATATCGTCAAGATCAATAGTGCTATTGTTTCTCTTGCATAAAGGTCGGTAAGGGCAG
Organism: Bacteroidota bacterium; assembly: GCA_018267005.1. GTDB lineage: Bacteria > Bacteroidota > Bacteroidia > Sphingobacteriales > Sphingobacteriaceae > Mucilaginibacter. Next base: position 9,859 of record JAFDZK010000051.1, on the reverse strand, counting down.
TTTTCCATATATCGCCGCCTTTTAACGACAACGTACCGAAGAACATTCGCTGCAGTGTCCACAGGAAATAGCCGGCGCTAAGCAATATGCCCACTGATCCGCAGATGGCCATCCAGTAAGGCAGGTAACCGTTAACTGAGGGCGATTTGAAAGCGCCGGTTAACGAAAATGCCTCGCCTATGAATGCTGACAAGCCCGGCAAACCCAGCGACGCAAAAAAAGCGATCATAGTAAAGGTGGTATACTTCGGCATCAAACTGCCCAGGCCCCGGAAGTTGTAGATGTCGCGATCGTGCACACGGTTGTAAATTACGCCAACCAGGAAGAAGAGCATGGTCGACAGGAAACCGTGGCTCACCATTTGCATGACCGCCCCGCTTATACCCTCGGTAGTTTGTGAGGCGATGCCCAGCAAGACAAAACCCATATGCGACACTGATGAATACGCGATAAGCCGTTTCAGATCACGCTGCGCGAGCGCGTTCAATGCGCCGTAAATAATGGATATGACGCCGAGCAGTCCCAGCCAGTAAGCGCCCGATGAAGCGATATCCGGGAAAATACCCAAGCAAATACGCATGATACCATACCCGCCAACCTTAAGCAGGATACCAGCCAGGATAATGGAAACCGGTGTTGGCGCTTCCACATGCGCGTCGGGCAGCCAGGTGTGCAGCGGAACCACCGGCACCTTTATAGCAAATGCGATGAATAGCACCACGAAGCCGACCGTTCGTGCCGGCATACCGAGGATGGTTTTATGCGCAAATAAGGTAAAGATCGAACCCTGGTCATAATTCGCAGGGTTCATCATCTGGATGATGTTGAAAGTGTGATTACCGGTATTGGGGTCCTTTACGGAAAGGTACAAACCCACCATAACCAACAGCATAAACACCGAACCGAACAATGTGTACAGGAAAAACTTAATAGCTGCATATTCGCGCCTGTGACCGCCCCACATCCCGATAAGGAAGTACAGCGGCAACAGCATCAGCTCGTAAAATATGTAGAACAGGAAAAAATCAAGTGCGCAGAATACGCCGATAACGGCGGTATTGAGCAACAGAAACAGGGCAAAAAAACCCTTGAGGTTGCTTTTGATCTCCCACGACGCCAATGCAGCGATGACCATGACGATAGACGTCATCAGCACCATGGTAATGGAAATGCCGTCGATGCCCACAAAATAATCGATCTGCATTTTGCCGAATGTTCCCAGGTCAAGGTTGATCCACGGCAATTTTTGAACGAACTGGAACTGGCTCTCGATATTTACGCCGGCATGATCGGGGCCGGTTTGGAAATGAAGGTACAGGAAAATACTGATACCCAACTGAACCAGCGTGGCCAGCAAGGTAATATATTTAAATCCCGCACGCAGCGATGATGGCAGCACCACGATGATGAGCCCAAACAGCAATGGGATAAATATGAGCAGTGAAAGTATGTTCATCCGATATATGGGATATGAGATTTGAGACGTGGATTCTGAGATGTGAGATATGAGATATGAGATGTGAAATAGCCGTCAGCTTTTATTATAAAAGCATCGGTTTTCTTGTTTATGCTCAAATCAAAAATCTCAAATCTCATATCTAAAACAATGTTTTATAAATAAATATAGCCAGTATGACCGCTATCATGCTGAACAGGTAATATTGTACCCGGCCGTTTTGAAACCTCCGGGCAAAATTGCCGATAGCCAGCACGATAGCCGCTACCAAATGCAGCAAGCCATCGATGATATAACGGTCGATCCATTCAGCGATCTTCGACCCAACAATTCCCATATCGGCCAGCAAATGTATAAAACCGTCGATAATATTGCGGTCGGTCCATCGGGCCAGTTTGCTTAATGCTATTACCGGTTTTATGATAATTTGCTCATACAGGGCATCTATATACCATTGATGGTAAGAGAATTTGAACAATAGACCTGTTTCGGGAAATGGCAGTGCTTTCTTCTTCATGTAAACGGCCCATGCCCAGTACATGATCAGTATCGACACCAGGTTAACCAGCACCGGGATGATGGTATGATAGATATTTACCCTGTCGAGCCCGGTGATGAGCGGAAAACCGTTGAACAGCCATGCTTTCTCGTACAAAACCGGGTTGTAGGAGAATAGCGGGAACAAGCTGCATAGCGCCAGCAGCATCAACGGCATGCGATATTGCCAGTTGCCGTCGCTGATGTGCAGTTTGATACCCGGGTCGAACTCCATCAATCTGAACTCGCCGAAAAAGACTTTGACGATCAGCCGTATGACATAGAAAGCCGTGAGCCAACTGGTGACCAGCGCGCCGACCGGAATAAGTTCGTGCAGCAAACCCTTGCCCTCGGCCCACTCGAATGATTGTATCAGGATGCTGTCCTTTGACAAATAACCCGAAGTAAACGGTAGCCCGATGAGTGCCAAACCCGCTATAACACAGGCGATAAACGTCAAAGGTATTTTCTTACGCAGGCCACCCATATACAGGATATTCTGCGGATCGATGTCCAATTGATATTCGTCTTTGATATGCTGTACTTCGTGGATGACGATACCCGCTACCAAAAACAACAGGCATTTGAAGAATGCATGCGTAACCAGGTGGAAGAACGAAGACGCATAAGCGCCGATGCCCATCGCCATCACCATATAGCCCAGTTGGGATATGGTAGAATAAGCCAGGATACGTTTCAGGTCGTTTTGCGTGAGTGCGATAGTCGCGGCCATAAACGCGGTAAAGCAACCGATGACAGCCAGTATGGTTAATTCGGTCGGCGTAAAGACCGGGTAAAATCTGCCCAATAAAAATACACCGGCGGCGACCATCGTGGCGGCATGGATGAGCGCGGAAATGGAGGTCGGGCCCTCCATCGCATCGGGCAGCCATGTGTGCAGCGGGAACTGCGCTGATTTGGCAGCGACAGCCAGGAACAGCCCTATGCAAACGATCCATTGTGCATTACCCGGCATTTGCGCAGCCAGCGCCGCGCCCGTGGCGCCGTTACTAAAAAGCTGGCCGATGTCGGACGTATGGTATTGCGAATAGAGAAGAATGATTGCTACAAGCAAACCGATGTCCCCTATCCTGTTCATGATAAAGGCTTTCTTATTGGCCAGAATAGCCTTTGGTTTAGTATACCAGAAACCGATAAGCAGGTAAGATGAAAAGCCCACCAATTCCCAGAAGGCATAGAACAAAAACACGTTGTCAGCCAACACCAGCGCCAGCATGCTGAAACAAAAGAAGCTGAGATAAGTGAAATAACGCTTATAACCTCTATCGTTCTTCATATATGCGGTCGAGTAAACATGAACGGGTAATGCTATAAGCGATACCAGCGCCAGCATGAGAGCGGAAAGATTATTTAGCAAGACTCCCGCATGAAACTGGCTATCCCCGATGGTAAACCATAGCCATTGCTGATGAATGTCATGCTGATTCCAGGTCTTGAAGAAAACAGATACCGAGAGTACGCAACTGCACAGTATAGTTAGCGTGGAAACCCAGCCTGAGGCTTTATTAGTTTTACCTGGCAAACAGGCGTTGATCACCGCCGCCAACAAAGGCAACAGCACTACAGCGAGTGCGAGTTTTACGGTCACCATGTCTGCCTGTTGTAAAAGGTTTTCCAATGCTTATTGTTTAGTATTTATGATAACCAATGTTTTACTTCCGTGCGTTTGTTCTTTAGCATTAAATCCTACTTTCCTGATCTTTTCCGGTGGGATCTTGTATAATGTTTCAATTATGCCGTTACGTTTCCCTTGCACTGGGACACCATCCACCACGCAAAGAAAGCCTTCATCGTTGCTTTGATGGGCCTCAAGATATCGCCTGTAATTCGTTGAAAAGGCTGCGAATTTTTTTTGATATGATTTGATAGCGCCTTCCCTGGTAACAATCGCTATTAAACTATCTATTGGCTTTTCGGGGTAAATTCCGGCTTGTTCAAGTTTCTGCCCTGCTATAGATTGCCTGATCAATATATCGCTATTGTCTATTTGGTCTGATGTTTTTGGCACCCCATCCACGACATACATTATCCTGGCGGTTTTTGGCAACACAGATTTAGTAGTATCCTTATTTTGAGTAAAGGCAGTCTTTGAAAACAATAAACACAAGAAAACCATCAATATCATATACCGCAAAGGTGCACTGTCATCCTGAGCTTGTCGAAGGATGTGCGGGTGAAGGCCCTGCCCGCCATGCTTCGACAAGCTCAGCATGACACCCATTTCTTTATTATTTTGGGGCATCTCCAATTTCAATCCTTTAAACTATCAATCTTATCCGGGTCGATGGTTTTGTAGCGCTTGTATACGTTTAAAATGATGGCTAAGGCTACCGCTGTCGTCGCGGCGGCGAGCGTGATGGAAAAAAGCGTGAACATCTGCCCGCCGTTATCGATCTTATCGTACCGGCTAAATGCTACCAGGTTCAGGTTGGCGGCGTTCAACATCAGCTCGATGCCGATCAGCACCTGTATCGCATTGCGTTTGGTTAAGATGATAAACAAACCCGTACAAAACAAACCTGCGCTGACGACCAGGAAGTCCGACAAATTGATCATATCCCCCGCTCCTTTCTTGATAAATGCGCGGCGCCCACCAGGGCCATCATTAACAAAATCGAAATTATCTCGAACGGCAGCAGGTAATTGCCCATCAGGTTGATGCCGATGTTATTCACCGTCGTATCTTTCGCGCCGATCACATTGCCGCTCAGGACCGCTTTTGCCGTCCAGGGAATGCCATTGACATTGCCTTTGACAACAACATTGACCATGACGATAAAAAACAAGATTGTCAGTAAAAAAGCCGGTACCTTGTGTATGCTGATGAACTTGTTATTTAGCTGCTGCAGGCCCGACAAAGTTTCCCTGCCCGAAAGCATAAAAGCAAAGATGATCAATACCAGGACACCGCCTACATAGATAACAACCTGTGTAATAGCGACAAAATCGGCCATGCAAAGCACGTAAAGACCTGCGATGGCCATTAGCGTAACAAAGAACATAAACACGCTACGTACCAGGTTCCTGCTCGCAGCGATATAAATTCCTGACGATAAAGCAACAAGGCTCATGAGGTAAAACATTGCCCGTTCCAGCGTCATGCCCGGCCCTCCTTTTGTTTCATGGCCGCTTCTTTGGCGGCCTGTTTCTCGGCCAATTGCTTTTCGAGCAGGGCGCGCTTTTCTTCCGCTTCGGCCGGCGTCATATCCGAAAACCCGTAGGTCAGGTCTTTCAGTTCGAACACAGAGCGGTCGTAGGTATTCGTCATGATGATGCATTCTGTCGGGCATACGATGGTACAAAGCCCGCAATACATGCACTTGGCCATATCGATATCGAATTTGGCGGCATATATCCTTTTAGGGCTGCCGTCGGACGTGTGGCCGATCAGCTCCGTGGCCTTTATCTGCTCGATATCGATGCAATCAACCGGGCATATTTTGGCGCAAAGGTCGCAAACAATACAATCATCGATCTCTACATCCAACTGGTAGCGGCCCACTTCAGGAACAGGCAATTGCTGCTTAGGATACTGTATCGTACCGGTCCCCTCCAATTGTTTAAAGTAATTATCCGAGCTAACGGATATCACTTTCCGTTTGGCATGAGAAGAAAACAGGTGCTTCAAGGTAACCGTGAGGCCTTTCCAGATCGATCCTATGCTGTTTTTTGATTCCAATTTTATATGATTACACCGATTGCTTGTGATTCCACCGATTTTAACCTGTTTCAAAATAGGGAGACTTTCAGTGATTTGCTAAAGCTTACTTTACAACATTTCAACATTATTGGTCATTGAATCATTAGGTCATTCAGTCATTAGCATATCAATTCTTTCTTCCGGACTTACATCACCCATAACCGCCACACGCCTGATATGAGCATGCATGCAAATGCCAAAGGCGTGAGGATCTTCCAACATAAGTTCATCAGTTGGTCCACACGAAGGCGGGGCAGGGTCCAGCGTATCCACATTTGTATCCCGACCAACGCCAATGCTTTTACTGCCAGCCAAACGATGCCCCAGGCCACACCTGTGGTCCAGTCGGCCAGCCGGACCACGCCCAAATTCGGCAATGGTGTATTCCACGCGCCCAGGAAAAGCACTGCGGCGATCATCGAAACCAAAAACATCATGCTGTATTCGGCGAGGAAAACAAAAGCAAACCTCATGCCCGTAAATTCAGTATGGAACCCGGCCACGAGTTCCGACTCGGCTTCGGGTATATCAAAAGGCGCACGGTTACTCTCGGCCAGTGATGCGATGAAGTAAATGACAAATGCGATGATCAAATGCGGCGCGCGGAAAATATTCCAACTCAGAATACCGCCAACGTTGGTGACGTCCCATATCCCCAAAAACTTAGTATGCTCCGCCGAGAGTATCCCCTGCTGCGCCGAAATGGTTTGCATATCCAGCGTCTGGGCGATCATCACGACTGATATAATGGCGAAACCCGCCGGTATCTCGTACGAAACGATCTGCGCCGCTGAACGCATTGCGCCCAATATGGAATACTTGTTATTGGAGCCCCAGCCGGCCATCAATATACCCAGCGTTTCGATGGAAATAATAGCGAAAATGTAGTACAGCCCAAGGTTGATGTTGGATGGGGCCAACCCGCTTGACCAGGGAATGGCGGCAAAGCCCATGTAAACAGCTATAAAGATGATGGCGGGAGACATCATGAAAAGCCATTTGTCGGCCGCGCCCGGGATGATCAGTTCTTTGATAAGCAATTTGATCACATCGGCTATCGTTTGCAATACCCCATATTTGCCCGTTTCCATCGGTCCAAGCCGGTCCTGGATGAATGCCGACACCTTACGTTCGGCATAAACGCCAAACAAAGCAAACAAGCCTGAGAAAGCGAACAGGCCGGCGGCAATAAGCAAATATTTAAGATAAAAGTTCAACGATCAGTGTGCTTCGTTGCAAACTTAGTAATTTTTGATCTATTCGGCCCGGAGTAAGACCAATAGCTGATAAAGTTTATAGAGTAAATAGAAAAATTACTTCAAAGGTATAAATTCGGAGTTTACAGGCTCACCGAAAAACATGGACGCATGCTGATCGAAATCGGTGGTATCATCGGAGGTGGTGTAAAAGCGCCTGCCCGCGTTCCGCGTTATTCTTTGTTCCATTTCAGGGTGCCGCTCCAGGTAATCCTTTAAACTTTCGGCGACAATGCCGCCCTGTGAAACTACCCGGATACCCGCAGGCAAATGAGCTTTTATTTTATCCGCCAGCAAAGGGTAATGGGTGCAGGCCAGCAGAAGCGTATCTATTTTACCTGATTGGGCCAGTATCTGGTCCAGGTATTTGCCGACAAAATAGTCAGCGCCAGGTTTATCGTATTCCCCGTTCTCTACAAGCGGCACCCAAAGCGGGCAGGCCTGCTGGTAAACTTTCACACCAGGGAAAAAGTTATTGATCTCGATCAGATACGAGCCGGATTGTACCGTGCCCTTGGTACCCAAAACGCCAATTTCCTTTGTACCGCTGTAATTGCCGATCACTTCGGCGGTGGGCCGGATGACACCCAATACGCGCTTCCAGGGCTCTTCATTCAATAGATCCCGCTGCTGTATCGTTCTTAAAGCCTTCGCTGACGAGGTATTACACGCCAGGATGACAAGCGGGCATCCCATGCCGAACAACATCTGCACACATTCCCAGGTATACTGGTGAATCGTATTAAATGAGCGGTTACCATAAGGCGCCCGGGCGTTATCGCCCAGGTAAACGTAGTCATAGCCGGGCAGCAGGTCGGCAATGGAGCGGAAAACCGTAAGGCCGCCATAACCGGAATCAAAAATACCTATGGGTTGTTTTTCGGGCATGGGCAAAAATAGAAAAAGCGGCCCATATAATGTCCGCTTTGATTTGGTGTCGTTCTTTTCTATTTAAGACCTAACTTGGCTTTTACCTCTGCCATCAGGTCGTCATTGGGAGGCGATACCAGCAGTTGTGTGGTCGACGAATCAATCACATAAGCATAACCTTTTTCTTTGGCCACCTGGGCTACCGCGCCGCGGGCCTTATCCATAATAGGTTTAACCAGCTCATTTTTCTTTGCATCAACCTGCTGTTGCGCCGTATTTTGATAGTCCTGGATACGCTTCTGCAGATCGGACAATTCTGTTTCCTGTTTCGTACGCACCGCATCGGTCATGGTATTCCTTTGATCCTGGTAGGCCTTTCCCTTCGACTGCAGTTCCGTGTTCATACTGGTCAACTGGTCGATAAATTGTTTGTTGTAAGCCTGCAGCGTGGTCATAGCAGCCTTTGCCTCGGGCATTAATTCAATAAGTTGATTCATGTCGATGTAACCAACTTTGGTTTGGGCTTTAGCCATGCTTCCAGCAGTAACCATACACACGGCGACTAAAGCGATTTTGATTAGTTTTTTCATTTTTTTGTTTGGTAATATAAATTCTTTGGGTTTGATTATATGGTTTTTACATAATTAAAGCGGCTTACCCTATCCGCCGCTTTGCATTAAGGATTTACGAATATTGTTATTTGAGACCCAGTTTCGCTTTAACGGCGTCCATCAGGTCGTCGCCCGGAGGCGATACGATCAGGTCGGTTTGCGACGAGTCTATTACATATGCATAACCTTTTTCTTTAGCCACTTCGGCAATGGCAGCCTTGGCCTTATCAAATAAAGGTTTGGACAACTCGGCCGTCTTTTGATTCACCTGCTGCTGAGCTGTATTTGAATAATCCTGCATCCTCTTCTGCATATCGGTCAGCTCTTTTTCTTTCTCAATGCGAATAGCATCGGTCATTGTCGATTGCTGCGCCTGGTAGGCCTGGCCTTTCGAGGTATATTCATTGTTCATGGCCGTAAGCTGGTCCATGAACTGCTTTTGGTAAGCCTCCAGATCGGATTTTACTTTTTTGGTTTCGGGCATCTGGTCGACCAAGGCATTAAAGCTGATATAACCGATCTTAGCCTGTGCTTTGGCAAAACTCCCCGCAAACGCCACAAACACCGCTACCAAAGCCACTTTAAATAACTTTTTCATTTTTACTGTAAGAGCTTAATAATAGTTTATTTTATTGATAATTATTACTTGGCAAACACCCCCGGCTTAAGCCCCAAACGTACAATTACGTCGGCGCTTTTGTCGAGCCGCGGATTGGCATATAACATGATCACTTCACTGTTCTTGTCAAAGATCATATCCAGGTCCTCGCTTTCGGCAACAGCCTGTATGGCTTTGGTCAGGCGGTCCTGGATCGGCTTAATAAGGGCTTCGCTCTTTTTGGTTAGTTCACCGTCGGGCCCAAACTTCTGCCGCTGAAAATCCTTAACTTCTTTTTCCTTTGATGCTATTTCGGCTTCGCGCCTCTTTTTCATATCGGCCGTCATCAAAACCTTATCGGCCTCAAACGCCTTGTACAGCCGGTCTATTTCCTGCGACTTGTTGTCGACTTCCTTCTGCCACTGGTCGGATAATGCGGCCAGTTGCTTTTGCGCAGCTGCGTATTCCGGTATATGTTTCAGGATATAGTCGGAATCAACGAACGCAAAACGCTGCGCAAATGTACTCGTAAACGCTGTAAACGTAAAGGCCAGCAACAAAATTATCTTCTTCATTCAATTGCGCCAAATTAATTGAATCCGCCGTTCAAGCTCTGCGAAATGGAGAACGCGAACTGGCCCTTGTTGGCGTCGGGTATGCCGGGTATCTTGTCGAACCCGTAACCATAATCCAAACCAAGCAATCCAAATATAGGCAAAAATACCCTTGCGCCAATACCTACGGAACGCCTAACGTTGAACGGATTATATTGGTCGAAACTGTTCCACACGTTGCCGCCTTCGGCAAATG
>JAFDZK010000519.1 GCA_018267005.1 Bacteroidota bacterium | reverse complement strand
TGATTACTTGTTGGAACGGGAACAACATAAGTATAAGTCCTTATCGGATTTGCAAGAGTACTTGCGGAGCTATCCCCGAATGTCCAATAATAATCAACCATGCCGACTGCCCCGGCGGGAGCTATCGTTGAGCTAAACTGAATTGGTATGCCTTCACAAGTTGAGTTTGTTGCACCATCAATAGTAATTGATGTCGGCACAGTCGGCACCGTGATAGTATTAGTAGAGGTACAATTTTGTGATTTACTGCCATAATGCACATATACGGTTTCGGTTATGGTATAAGTCCCGCCTGCAAGTGCGGTTGAAAATAGCCTGTTATGGCCTGTAGCAACAGTAGTCACTCCCTGTTTTATTACCCATACCACGCTATCTAATGTCCATGTAGCGAGGTATTGCGATATGTCCTGAAAGTTCACCGTGTAGTTAGGTGTGGTGCAACTATACGTCCAGTAAAAGTTTGTAATGAGCGGAATGCTGTCTGTGTTTACTACCTGCGAATAGCAGCTATCAAAAAGCTCGTAGAATTTTATCTGGTAATATCCCGGCTTATTATAGGTAATTGTAGTTAGCGTATCATGCGGATTGCTGATGATACCGCCGCCTGTTGTTGACCAGGTTGGCGATGTGCCACCGCCTGCGCCTTTTGCCGTTATTACGCCATTGCATCCTGCCGTAAAGTTTTCTGTAACAGTGTGTGGACAAAGAACGCACGGCCCCGAATTGCTGATAATAATCGTGTCCGATGTAAAATTGGTGCAACCCGAAGAATCTGAAAATACGAGATAGTAGTTCCCGGTGCTGGTTACGACTATTTTGTTAAATGCATTGCCCGTTCCACTGCTCACTATTGTGGCACCGTTATACCACGTGTATGTCCACGAAGCCGGGGAGCCTGTGGCTCCTTTCACCGCTGAAAAGATGCTGTCATTTGGCACCACGCTTCCACAATAAACTACCTGGTTGGGAGTTTCTATCGACACGTATGGCCCGGTCTGTATATTCACGATGGCAGTTCCCTTCCCTGAAACAGAACAGCCCGTACCTCCAATCCCTAACCCTATCACTGTTGCCGTCAAAGTTATTGTACCGTCCCCGGGGTCGCCAAAATATTGGTGAAAGGCGGTGTCGCTTGTGGTCGTGTCCAAAGTACCGTCACCAAAGTTCCATGCGTATTGCGCCGAGCCGGATGACGCAATAAACCTTTCCGTACCCCCGCTGCAAACATAGAGGTCTTTTATCAGCACGCTGATGGAAGGGGCAGGCTTTATAAAAAGTGGGTCATATACTATTGTGTCATGGTTACATTGCGTGATCTGGACAGACAATTGACCATGCCCGGTTACATCGCCAAACTGGATGGATATGGTGTTGGTGCCTTGTCCGCTGGTAATGCTTCCAATCTCGGGTGGGAGCAGCGACCAGGTTTGTATAGTTCCCGGTTCATCCACAACTATCCCGTCGGTTACGTCTATTACGGTAGAGTTGGCGCATTGATAGCCCGGCAGTAATAAATTGGGGTTAAAGGGGTATTGATAAACGTTAATGGTGTCCTTTGGCCCCGTACAGTATGATGAATCCTTTGATACACTGTAAACCACCAGCTTGCAGGTATCGGCGCTCCATTGTGCTGTGATAGAATCGCCGACGGGTTGCAAACTATTTCCGTTAACGAACGCCCAGTTATAAGTATAGCCGGGGGACGGGTTCAATACTTTATATTGGTAAACATTGTACATACACATGAGCCTCGTGCCGACAACACTATCGACGTATGGCGGATTGGAAGACATCGTAAAAT
>JAFDZK010000518.1 GCA_018267005.1 Bacteroidota bacterium | reverse complement strand
TTTGCTATGTTTTAAGGCCTCGCCTTAACGCATCAATCTATTTATGTAGATCATGAGTGATATTAAAATAGTGGACGCCCCTCCGGGTGTTGAAGGAGCAGGATTTTTTGCGACGACGGTGGATAAAGTGATAGGTATGGGTCGCTCTTACTCACTTTGGCCACTGCCTTTTGCCACGTCGTGCTGCGGTATCGAGTTTATGGCGACCATGTCGCCCCATTATGACCTGGCCCGCTTTGGCGCCGAGCGTTTAAGCTTTTCGCCCCGCCAGGCCGACCTGCTGATGGTTATGGGCACCATATCCAAAAAAATGGGACCTGTTTTAAGACAGGTTTATATTCAAATGGCCGAACCGCGCTGGGTATTGTCCATGGGAGCTTGTGCCTGTAGCGGCGGTATATTCGATACTTATTCGGTATTGCAGGGTATCGATGAAATTATACCCGTCGACGTATATATACCCGGCTGCCCGCCGCGACCGGAGGCCGTTATCGAAGGGTTTATGCAGATACAAAAGCTGGTACAAACCGAGTCGCTACGCAGAAGAGACACGCCCGAGTACCAGAAACTATTAGCTTCATACGGAATACAATAATGGGTAAGATAACCAACGAGGAAGTACTCAGCAGCATAAAGCAAAAGTTTGAGGCCGATGTAACAGACGTTAGCGAGCCTTTTGGGTTACTTACCTTCGAGACCACCCGGGAAAAGATAACTGAACTTTTAACGTTCCTGAAGGCCGACCCGCAACTGCAGTTTATTTTCCTGACGGATATTACGGCTATTCATTATCCCGAAAGGGAGAAGCCGATTGGCGTGATATACCATTTGCATAGCCTGGCAAACGGCGTTCGGGTAAGGATAAAGGTTTTTCTTGCCGACGGCGATGTACATATCCCGACGGCCACCACCCTTTGGGACGGTGCCAACTGGATGGAGCGGGAGGCTTATGATTTCTTCGGCGTGATATTCGACGGGCATCCCGATCTTCGCCGGATACTAAACGTGGATGATATGACGGTTTTCCCGATGCGGAAAGAATACCCGCTGGAGGATCCGAACCGTGTGGATAAAAAAGATTACTTTTTTGGAAGATAATAGAAGATGAAAACGCACCTGCTGCTTGATGATAACGATCCGCAAAGCGAGCTGTCAACGCTCAACCTCGGGCCTACGCACCCTGCAACGCACGGCGTGTTCCAGAATGTGCTGCAGATGGATGGCGAACGCATCGTAAGCGGTGTGTCGACGATCGGTTATATACACCGGGCATTCGAAAAAATTGCCGAGCACCGGCCATTTTACCAGATAACACCGCTTACCGACCGTATGAACTATTGCTCGTCGCCCATCAATAATATGGGCTGGCACATGACGGTCGAGAAGCTGCTGGGTATCAAAACGCCGAAACGCGTTGATTACCTGCGTATCATCATCATGGAACTGGCCCGTATTGCCGATCACTTGATCTGCAACAGCGTATTGGGCGTGGACACCGGCGCTACCGCGGGTTTCTTCTACGTGATGGAATACCGCGAGCTGATCTATGAAATATATGAGGAGGTCTGCGGCTCCCGCCTGACGACCAATATCGGCCGCATCGGCGGTTTCGAAAGGAATTTCAACGATATTGCTTTTGCCAAGATCAAAAAGTTCCTGAAAGAATACCCGGTTGTATTGAAGGAGTTTGAAAATCTGCTGGCACGCAACCGCATATTTATCGACCGCACCAAAGATGTGGCCCCGGTAAAGCCGGAAGTCGCGTTAAGCTATAGCTGGACAGGCCCGCTGCTGCGTGCTGC
>JAFDZK010000517.1 GCA_018267005.1 Bacteroidota bacterium | reverse complement strand
GCTTGCGTTGACGATGACAAAAATATCTATTTGATTGGCATATACATTAACGAAGCATTAAACGTTCGCGACCCATATCATATATCAGATAAGGTTCAACAGGTCTTGGCCATGTTATCCGAAGGTTTTTTTATGCTGGATAAGAACTGGCGGATTAACGCCTTTAACCCGGCATTTCAAAAGCTCGTAAAAATGCCGGAAGATGAACTCTACGGAGCCGATTTCAGGGCTATCGATAAACTCACTATCGATGACGAAGTCATTCCGAAATTTAAGGAAGTTTATAAGACCGGCAAGCCATGCAGGCTTGAATATTACGACCATTATTGCAAGGGTTGGCTCAGGCTGAATGTTTATCCATACAGGGGTGAACTTATTATTTTCATCCGGGACATCAGTCATTTCGTTATCGAACGATTAGTGCTTGGGCTGGAAAAAAAGGTATTGGAACTAAATTTCAAGACCGATTACCCCCTTGCCCGGATAGCCGAAGAGTTATTAAGTGGTATCGAAGAAATATTCCCCGAGATGTATTGCTCGATCCTGGAAGTCGATGACGAGCAGGAAAAGGTTTATCATCTTTCCGCACCCCGACTACCTGAAGAGTATTCCGCGGTTATCAGCGGACAGCCGATAGGTCCGTACGCCGGGTCGTGCGGTACCGCGGCATACCATCGTAAACAGGTAATTGTAAGTGATATTGCCAATAGCCCATTCTGGATAAACTATAAGGACTATATTCTTCCTTACGGATTTAAGGCTTGCTGGTCCACGCCCGTGATCAGTGCCTACAGCACAAAAGTGCTGGCGACTTTTGCCATCTATTACGACACGATCCGCGAACCCGGGAAGGAAGAACTGACAATAATAGAGCGTACGGTTAACATATTACGCTCGCTTATTGAAAGTAAACGAAACGAGGCGCAGATGGCCGAACAACACAGGCGTTTACAGGAGATAGCCTCGATAAGTTCGCACAGTATACGGAGGCCGGTTGCCACAATTTTAGGTTTAGTCAGTTTGTTTGACCAAACCAACCTGGCAAATCCGTTAAACAGGGAGATCGTTGAGCATATCTGTACTTCGTCGCTCGAGTTGGACGATGTGATCCACATGATCGTGGAGAAGACGGCGAATATTTAAGTAATTCCCGCTGTTTGTTAGCGATGGGTAAGATTGTCGAGAGGAACGGTATCACGTAAGCAATGCAAATCCAGGCATCCATTTAATGATTGCATTCTTTATGGCCCCGTATTTCTCCCACTACTTCTTTGAAGTCCCTACGAAGGGTTTCTTCGTGGCCAAATTTTAAGTGATTTCTTCCAGTGATTATTATCTTTTAAAGAACAATAGCAAAATACCTAACATCGCGCCCACCTGGCCAATCCAAAAGATAAACATCCATTTAACAGAATTGCCAATTTCTTTGCGGACGCTTGTTATCTCATGGTTTAGTTCTTTTTTAACGTCAACAAATTCTTTATGGATGTCTTCTCTCATGATTTGAATGTCATTTCGCATGACTAGCAAATCTTGCTTAGTTGCTAATGTTTTGATAGTGGCTTCCACTGATTGCACCGTTTTGTTATCGATGTATTTAAACATAGCCTCAGTCGTATCGCTTCCTAATTTATCGGTTAGTAAAGTATACAAGCGGGCAGTTTCTCTTGCTTCTGAACCCATAACAAATATAATAAATAAGGTCTCGTCTAAAAATACTACAATCCGAGTTTGGCCTTATCCGTAACGTCCTTGACAAATTCTGTTTTTGCAATGCGGTATGCAACCCTTTCGCGTTTGAATTTTGA
>JAFDZK010000516.1 GCA_018267005.1 Bacteroidota bacterium | reverse complement strand
TCGAAAACAAAACGCCCGTCCTGGTCGGTCATGGTGTCTATCATCATAAAGCCGCCTTGCGAGCTAAGCAGCGAAACCTTCGCTTTGGCAACCGGCTTGCCGCCGGGTGTTTTAACATGCCCTGATATCGTCAGCGATCTTTCGGGCGCATATTTAACGGGCGCTTCGCCGCCGGCAAGTATCTTTTTCCATTCGAAGCGGCGATAACCCTGCGTAAGCATCAATATGTCCAGGTCGTTTCGGGCATCGCCGTTATCGCTGAAATAGTACCCTGGCTTTTCGATATAACCCTTCAGATCGGATGCCAGCAGCAGGTGACTGAGTATGTTTGCGCCGGCATCCGCATCGTCGTTCAGTACCGATTCGTTTACGACGGATACAGAAAAGCTGCCGGTAACAGGCTTGCGGCTGCTGTCGAGCGCGCCCAGGCTGATATTGACCTTTTGGCGGGATGTGTAAGTTGTTTTTTGACCGGGCGAAAGGCTTAGCCGCAACCGGTCATCCGGTTCGGTAAAAGCGAGCCGTTCGTTCAACGGTTCGCCATCGGCCGAGAACAGCGTAAATTGAACGATCCCGCCGGGGAATTTGCTTTTGGGTATAAGGGCCACCAGCGGCGCGGGCGTTACTTTGCTTCGTGCGGCATAATAGATCTTTCCGCCGGACTGGGCTACGAGGTTAACCTCGCCGAACTGGCCCGGATCGTTCAAGATACTGCTGCTTGCGGTAACCGTTACCCTGATGGCTGCCGAATCGGTATTGTTGATGTTCATCACGAAACCACGGGCGGCTGCGGCGGGTAAATTGACGACGCATTGCGAACCGTCGGCAAAGGTTACCGAGGCCTTGTAGGTTTTCCCCGGCTGGGGCGTCAGGTAAAAAATACCCATGCCCAGGTGTTCACTTTTAAAAACGGCCACCTGCTGACCCGCGTCATCGGTTACGATGCCGGTCACGTCGATACCCAGGCCGTTGGAGGCGATGGCTTTGAACGCCACTCTGGAGCGGATGCCGTCGACCAGGCTGCCGCTCTCGGGAAAGAAACGGATGTCGGCCTGCCCGTCCGTTTTTTTGATACTGTCCCTCCGGACCTGGCGGGAAGCAACGGGCAAAAGCTGCCCGGGTTTGATGATCCGGATATCGCGGCTAAAGAAATAATCGGGCCCGGCATTGCGCATCCAGTTGGTATAAGCAATAACCCGGTACGATCCTGCCACCAGGGTGTCCGGCAGCGCAATATTGCCCCAGGTAAGCCCGCCGATAACGGGAAGCTTGATCATTTGCGCGACATTATTCTTATCGCCGGCCAGCACAATGTTCAATACATTGCTTAAACCCGACGGCACGTGTTTAGCGCCCGCGGTGACGTAAGCCTTGAACCATAGCGTGTCGCCCGGCATATAATAAGTTCGGTCAAGCTGGAGGTAAACTTTTTCGACCGGGTTTTTGGCGGAATAATTATCCAGGGCTTTAAAAGCTTTGGTTAAAAAGCCTGTACTGTCGTTCTGGGCCGACGAGGTAATGCAGGTTAAGGTCAACCCAAAAAAGATAAGGTATCGTTTGATCTTCATCGCTGAGACTGTATGATCGTTAAACTAAATTACGACAACTATTCCACTTTATACCTAAATACCTGCCTGCCTATCCGGCCCTGGTCGTCAACACCTTCAACTACCACGCGGTAAGTTCCCTTGGTATCGGCATTATAGTATTCGAATGATGCCTGGCCGTTTTTGTCGGTAACAATATTCGGCTTCCAGTATATCGTCACCCGGTTATCGGCCGCCGGGCTTTCTGAACCGCTATGATCGTACTTTGGCGAATAGAA
>JAFDZK010000515.1 GCA_018267005.1 Bacteroidota bacterium | reverse complement strand
GCGTCCTGGCATAAACCGTATCCTTCCCCCCGCCGCTTACCGTCAATTTATCCAGTTTGTAAACTCCCGCCTGCGATATTTTCTCGGTATGTTTACATGCCAGGTACATTAAACTCATTAAAGTCGCGAATAATAGTAATATCCTTTTCATAATGTTTAATTTTTAAGTGATAAAAAAGGGTTGTTTGGCAGGGTATACAACACATAGTCACCCATCAGCAAAAAAATGCCGGGAGAAAAAGGTAAGAACCAATGGAAACTCGGCCCTCATACAAATCTTATGATTCGTGTATAATTGGTAATAATAAATTTACATATAATATGTATGAATATCAACAAATAAATGTTGCCATTGTTGTTAGGGGTCCCCGGTTTCCTGTGGTACGACGATACAGGCGATTTTGCGTCCGTTATGCGCGGCACGGGAATAAATTATCACCATATTTCTTAGTTGAATTGATACCTCCGCTCCGTATATTAGTTTCTATGAAAGCCTGCCTCCGCCTGTTGTTCATCGTTACTTTTATGCTTTCACTGCCGTCGGTCTTCGCGCAATCGTCCCGGCACAAAAAATATGTTATTATCGGTTACGTAGGCGGCTATCATGGCTTGTACGACAGTACGATGGTGCATCCCGAAAGGCTTACGCATATCAATTATGCATTCGTCGTGATCCGTAACAACAGGGCTTACCTGGAGCACGAAAAAACGGACACTATGAATTTTCGAAATCTTTTGAAGCTGAAAAAAATCAACCCGAAGCTGAAAGTATTGATCTCGATAGGCGGATGGGGAGGCAGCAAGTATTTTTCGGATGCCGTATTTACCGACACGGCCCGTAGAGGTTTTGCCGCCAGCGCGGTTGCTATCGTTAAAAAATATGGCCTGGATGGCATCGACATCGATTGGGAATACCCAAACGACATTGGAGCCGGAAATATCTACAGGCCGGAGGATAAACACAACTATACGCTGATGTTCCGGCAACTGCGGCTCGACCTGGATACGCTTCAGCAGCAAACCGGGCGCTCGTTATCTCTCACTGCTGCAGTGGGCGGCTTTAGCCGTTTTATTACGCTGACTGAAATGGGCGATGTAGCCAAATACCTGGATTATGTGAGCCTTATGACCTACGACCTGGCCGACGATACGCTGCATATGGTGTTGCATCACACAAACCTATATGCTTCCAGGAGCTATAAAACGCTCTGCTCGGCAGATTTTGCTGTTAAGGATTTTGAGGCAGCCGGTGTTCCGGCAGACAAGCTGGTTGTCGGGGTGGCCTTTTACGGCCATACCTTTGTGGCTGTAGATTCGGCAAAAACCATCCTTGGGGCGCGCACGTCACCGATACATATAAATCGCCCGGGCGGTGGCGGCTATACTTTTATTAAAGACAGCCTGATCAACCGGAAAGGTTTTAAATATTACCGTGACGAGGATGCCAAAGCGCCTTACCTATATAATGATTCGCTCAGGCAGTTTGTCACTTTCGACGACGAATGGTCTGTGAAGAACAAATGCAAATACGTTAAAAGCAACCACCTTGGGGGCGTTATGTTCTGGGAATATGCTACCGACAAAAAAGAGTACCTGCTCAAAGAGATCGATAAAGACCTCGCTTATTAGGTGTTACTAAATACATTTTCTTTGATCAGGAATAACGGCAATACGCCGTGGTTGAGCACACGGTCGTGAAAATCTTTAATGTTAAAGTTTTTGCCTTGTTTCGTTTGCAACTCTTCCTTCCAGCGCATAAGTTGTAACGCGCCATATTTATAAGTTATCACCTGTACCGGCCAGCGGCGGATACGGGCTATTTCACGCAT
>JAFDZK010000514.1 GCA_018267005.1 Bacteroidota bacterium | reverse complement strand
TATTGCCTGTAAATGCAAACGGGGAAGTACGGTTCCGGTCAGTATTGTCCTTTAATATCTACGGCATCTTCGGTATGCCTTGCCACAATAAGGCGTCGTCCTTAATTTTTTTGCTGATCCTTGACGTTTCTATCTCATCTAATACATCGCTTAGCTGGCTGCCCAGGAATATTGATATGATAGCGGGCGGGGCCTCGTTGGCGCCGAGGCGGTGGTCGTTATTAACCGACGCTATGGATGCCCGAAGCAGGTCGGCATGCTCATATACAGCCCTGATGGTGTTTACAAAGAAGGTAAGGAACATCAGGTTGTTCTTCGGTGTTTTGCCGGGAGATAAGAGATTTTTACCTGTATTGGTGATCATCGACCAATTATTATGCTTGCCCGAACCGTTAATGCCTGCATAAGGTTTTTCGTGGAGGAGCACTTTAAAATTGTGCCGCTTTGCTGCGCGATCCATCAGGTCCATCAGCAATTGATTGTGATCGATTGCCAGGTTGATCTCTTCATAAATAGGCGCGCATTCGAATTGAGATGGTGCTACCTCATTATGTCTCGTCTTAAGTGGTATGCCTAATTGCAGCGCTTCGGTTTCCAGGTCCTGCATAAAAGCATAAACCCGCTCGGGAATGGAGCCGAAATAATGGTCTTCAAGCTGTTGGTTTTTTGCCGACATGTGGCCGAACAGCGTCCGACCGGTTAAATAAAGGTCAGGGCGGGCATTGAACAACGCAATGTCAACCAGGAAGTATTCCTGCTCGATACCCAAAGAGGCATTTACTTTTTCGATGCTTTTATCAAAATAGTGGCATACGTCAACTGCGGCTTTGTCCAATGCGTTTAGCGCCTTTAATAAAGGCAGCTTATAATCAAGAGCTTCGCCGGTGTATGACACAAACACTGTCGGGATACATAAAGTTCGCCCCATAATAAAGGCAGGCGAGGAGGGGTCCCAGGCAGTATATCCGCGGGCTTCAAAAGTGTTGCGCAAACCGCCGCTCGGGAAGCTGGACGCGTCTGGTTCCTGTTGCGCCAGCGCATCGCCCGAAAATATCTCGATAGCAGTCCCTTCAGCAGTGGGTTCGAAAAAAGCATCATGCTTCTCGGCTGTGGTGCCGGTAAGCGGCTGAAACCAGTGCGTATAATGCGTAGCGCCTTTGGTTATAGCCCAGGCTTTCATAGCCGACGCAACCTGCTCCGCCATATCGCGTGGAATGGGTTCGTTCTTTTCGACAGAATTAACAATGGCCTGGTACCCTTCTTTTGAAAGGTACTCTTTCATTTTCTGCTTATCAAAAACATTCGAATTGAAATAGTCGGAGATCTTGTTGGACGGTAACTTAATTTCTGGTATGCTCCGGTTAAGTACCGTTTCAAGAGCCTGGAATCTGAAGTTTGACATTTTTCTGCTTTGTTACAACGATTTATTCCAAAAGTAAAATTATCCTTTAAAATATCGGCAATGTTTGAAGAAACCGCGCAATTTATTTGGATAAGATCCACAAGTTGAGCAAGTAATACAGATTTGTATGGCCAAAATCTACCCAAAATTCATTTTTCCTGGTAAAATCCGCATTGATTTGATGTAATAGTGTATAAAACACGCAGATAATTAGTTATATGGAACTTGTTAACCAAAAATTTACAAGTTTGTTCGATGCAGTTTGGTATTTTAGGCGAATTTGATAAATTTTTCATTAAAAATAATGTAATTTTTAAATTAAATACTTGTTATTTTTTATGATTTTCGTAAATATTCTAATTTTAGTCAATTTTTATTTGAAAAAAGTTGTTTTGTTACTAATTCATTTATAATTTCATAAAAAAAT
>JAFDZK010000513.1 GCA_018267005.1 Bacteroidota bacterium | reverse complement strand
CCTCAATTTTTAACCTGTATATATTGGTCGTAAGTTGCGGGTTCTTATCCAGGAAGTCGTAAACCCCATTTGCATTTGCTGCAACGCTGCCCAAAACAGTAAAGGTTGCGCCGTTATCGGTGCTTCGCTCGACGGTAAAATAGGTATAGTTCTGTTCATTTTGCGCCCTCCAGGTAACTTGTGCGCCCGCGGATGCTTTTTGGCCGGCAAAGCTCAGCAACCTTAATGCGGATGCAGGGGTTTGCCTGATCACTATGCTGAAGCGGTTGCTTCCAAAGCTTGCCGTATCCGACAAATTTATACTGAACTTATAATTTTCGTTATTCCTGATATCCAATGAATCCTTTTTAAACTTGTCCATAAGCCATACCTCATACGCCTGTGGTATCGCCTGAAGATCCGTCCTTTTCAATGTATAAGTCCCGCTTCTGCTCGCCGTCACGAATAGCTTTATTTCACCTTTCACCTGGTTGGGGAGTGGCAGATTATTGATACTAAGCCGTATATTATCAGATGAAATGCTCGCCAACCCAACCGCAGCACCCAGGCCTGGCAGATAAGCGGCATCTTCGTCGGAGTTATAACCAGTTGATGCAGTTGGACTAAACCCAATAAATAGATCATCATAACTGATCGAGTCGAGGCACAATTTTAGCCGCAGCGATTGCTGAACTGCATTCTGTACGGGCGCGGTACTCATCAACAGGCTCGCCCCGGTCGGATTTGCGCCGGCCGGCACACTTACCTTGCTTACAGAACCATTATTATTCTGCGTCGTTTTAGCATATTCATCAATAGTTAAACTTGCACCCGTGCCGGTGGCTTGCACAATAAAGCCCTGTCCGCTTGCTATATACCTTGATGCGTTGCCCGTGGCGGTACCTCCCGACGTCGAAGTCTCCATATACGTGTCCCATTGATAGGTAACAGGGTTAAAAACCCATATGGTAGGCGCGATATTCGTACGTATGATGCCGTCCAATCCTGACCAACTGCTCTGCCAGTCAAGACCCGAGGGGTACGGGTTTCCGATCATATTAAAGCCTCGTACTGCATAGTTAGTTCCTGTACCGGTGCCGGTATAGGCCAGATTTGAAGACGTCGGCGTATAATAATCTTTAAATGTATATGGCCCGGTATTTAAATAGCCGGTCGTTGTCAGTGTTACGCTTTCAGGCGCGATATACGGGTAAACGGTTCGTGTTGACCAGTTAGTGGCCGCGCCCCTGAAGAAGAACAATACGCCTGTGCCTACGGGAAGGCTGTATGTGTTGCCATCGCTGGTACTTAAGGTGCCTCCGGTTGTCGAGTTGGTAATATTTGTTATTCCAAGAAAATTGCCGCTTACATAGGTGGCATTGCTGGGCGTGTATTTCTCGTTATATAAATAGATGGATGGGTTACCGGCGCTGGTGCTGCCGCCGGTACACCCGGTGATGAACGAGTTTGTTAAGCTATTGGCGGTGACTGTCTGGCCCGCAGTTGGACCGACAATATAGTTTAATCCAAAAACAGAATTGCCATTAACCGGTGTGCCGTTGTTGATACATGATGAAATGACGCGATAGGCGCGCTCCACCCACCGGCCTCCCGAATAGGTGGTACCACCCTGGAAGTATCTTTCGACCGTAAATATTCCTGTATACACATCGTTCAGCCCCTGCGGAATTTCGCCGATTGTCGCCGAACCCGTAGCGTCTGATTGTAATGTAAAGGTTGCGCCGCTTTCGTTATTTACAATAACATTTTGGGATCTGTCATTGTAATAATACATCTGGGACGTTGGCCCCAGGTAAAATTTGCCGGCATTCTCTATCGATCCATAATCGTCCATC
>JAFDZK010000512.1 GCA_018267005.1 Bacteroidota bacterium | reverse complement strand
TCCTGGCAGCCGGGCTGCTGGTATTCAATCCCTGGCTAATCGTGCTACTCGTCATAGCCATTTTACCGGCGTTCATCGGCGAATCTTATTTTAACGACCAGACCTACGCGCTTACCCGCAGCCAAACACCGCAGCGGCGCGAGCTGGACTACCTGCGCTACATTGGCGCCAGCGATGAGACGGCGAAGGAGATTAAAATGTTCAGCCTTTCCGGGTTTATTATCGAACGGTTCAAAAACCTGTCCGATCGTTTTTACCAGGATAATAAAAGGATCGCGCGAAAGCGTTCTGTCTGGGGAACTTTCTTTGCGCTGCTGGGCAGCATGGGGTATTATGCCGCCTATGTTTTTATTATTGCGCAAGCAGTGCGCGGAACGATCACGATCGGTCAGCTTACGTTCCTGGCCGGTTCTTTCCGGCAGTTGCGCACCTTGCTGGAAGGCATATTGAGCCGTTTTACCACGGTGTCGCAGGGAGCGATCTTCCTTAGCGACTTTTTCGAGTTTTTTGAGATCAAGCCAAAAATTCACAATTCACCCGACCCTCGCCCTTTTCCAAATCCCATTAAACAGGGCTTTACTTTCGAGAACGTGGGCTTTCAATACCTGAACAGCGATCTTTGGGCCAACCGTAACTTGAATTTCACTTTACGCCCGGCCGAGAAGCTTGCCCTGGTAGGCGAGAACGGTGCCGGGAAAAGCACGCTGGTAAAATTGCTGGCCAGGCTATATGATCCCACCGAAGGCCGTATTCTGCTGGATGGCTATGATCTGAAAGAATATGACCTGTCGGAACTGCGGCGGCATATCGGCATCATATTCCAGGATTTCTTACGCTACCAGATGACTTTTTCGCAAAACATCGCGGCCGGTAATATCGACGAAAAGGCAAACGAAGAACTGATCAAAGCATCCGCCCGCCAAAGTCTCGCTGATGAATTGGCTAAAAGACTGCCCGGCGGTTATGAACAGATGCTGGGCAAGCGTTTTGCTGAGGGCGTTGACCTGTCGGGCGGGGAGTGGCAAAAGGTAGCCATAGCGCGGGCTTATATGCGCGATGCGCAACTGCTGATCCTGGACGAGCCGACATCGGCCTTAGATGCCCGCGCCGAATACCAGGTATTCGAACGGTTTACCGAGCTGACCCGCGGCAAGATGGCCGTCCTCATATCACACCGTTTCTCGACCGTACGAATGGCCGACAGGATCGTGGTACTTGAAAAGGGCGAAATCGCCGAGATAGGTTCTCATGCAGAGCTGTTGGCAAAAGGCGGCCGCTATGCCGAACTGTTCCAGTTGCAGGCGATGGGGTATCAATAGGAATCAAGCCCAATACAACCCCCTTCTGGGAATGATACGGCTGCCTGAGCACGGCGGGAAAGGTTATCTCGGATCGGCTTCGAACAGGCTATCCGGAAGATTTTAATCCATCAATTTATAGATCAGCAAGGCTGCTTGATGGTCGCCTGTCGCCCGTGCCGCCAGAATAAACAGCCGCAGTTCCGGCACCCAGAGCGATGTACGCGCGCCGTCGCGGGTAGGTATGTTCGCAATCTCTTTATAAGTTGCAGCACCGGTTTGTTTAAACACGTTGACGGAGCCGCTGCCGCCGCTGACCAGTATTTGTTTGGTTTTGTCGTCCCAATAAAGATCATCCGCATCTCCCGCCATGCCTGACGAAAATATTTCTTTGCCTGTATTACTATCCAGCACTTTTAAAGTAGCCGGAATGCGGTAACCTATTATTACACGATGCTGCCCGGCATCGTATGCCATGGGAAAGTTAGCGCGCGGCAATAGTCTTTTCCATTTTTCAACGAGCTTCGGCTGCTTTATGTCGA
>JAFDZK010000511.1 GCA_018267005.1 Bacteroidota bacterium | reverse complement strand
ATCCGGCAGACACCGAGATGTCGATTGAACTGATCCGCAACCAGGTAAACCCGGATGACATGGAAAACGTCGTCATCAGGTCGTATTATGAAGCGCTGACGGCCGGCAACTATGCTTACGAGGCGCGAATTACCTGGCCCGACGATTCGCAGCATTGGATACGGGTAAAAGGCGTGGTGCTGTCCGACGAGAAAAAAAACCCGTACCGCATGCTCGGCACGGTAGTAGACATCACCGAAAGCAAGCGCGATGAGATACGCAAAAACGATTTTATTGCCATGGCGAGCCACGAACTGAAAACACCGCTGACCTCGCTGAAAGCCTACATACAACTGCTCGAATCCAAACTGCCGGCCTCATCAGATCCGTTCATTGCGACCGCTTTATCCAAGGCGTCGAACCAGGTAAGCAAAATGACAGCCCTGGTGCATAGTTTTCTTGATCTGTCCAAACTGGAACCGGGCAAGCTGCAGCTCAAAAAGCAGGCGTTCGATATCAATAAGCTGGTGGAGGAAATGATCGCCGAAAGCCGGGCGATATTCAATACCCACATGCTGCAATTTAAAGTGACGGAACCTATTATGGTAAGCGCCGATAAGGAAAAGATAGGCCAGGTGATCAGCAATTTCATCAGCAATGCGATTAAATATTCACCCAAGGGCAGTTCCGTAGAGATTACAGCTTCGGTTGCGAACAGCGAGGCCGAAGTATCGGTAAGCGACTGCGGAGTCGGCATCCGGGCCAAGGACCGCGAAAAAATATTCCAGCGGTTTTACCGGGCAAATGAAGCAGCGGTAAAACACGTAGCGGGCTTCGGCATCGGCCTGTATCTTTCAAGTGAGATCATTCAACGGCACAAAGGGCGTATCGGCGTGGAAAGCTCCGAGGGTAAAGGGTCGAGGTTTTACTTCAGGCTGCCGCTTGCGTAAGCTGAAAGCGTAAAGCAGAAAGGCTAAAGCTACTGGCGCCGCAAGCCTTTATTCAAAGTTCGATGAAATATTGAGTAAAGTCTGTAAAAGTGTCAAATTTCAGGTCATAATTATCCGTCTTGCCAAAGCCGTAGCTCATAAATACAAAGGGCAATCCCGCCAGCCGGCTTTGTTCGGCATCGCCGTCGGTATCGCCCACGTAAACCGGGTTTTGCAGCTTGTGGCGTTCCATCAGCAGGCGGATATTGTGATTTTTCGGCATGTAATTCACGCCGTAAGCTATTTCATCGATGATACGATCGTTTATGCCGGCCCAGTCGATAAACAGCCGGATAATGCCCACCGCACAGTTGCTCACGATGTAGAGCTTATATTTTGCTGCCAGTCGCTCCAAGCCATCTCTTACCCCATCGTATAATACACCGCCATTTTTGGGCAGTAAGTCGCGCCTAACTTCGTTTACACGGGCATAAATGCGCTGGCGTTCTTCATCGTCAAATTCAGGCATTATTGCCGCCAGCACTTTTTTACCCTCCCAGCCTACCATAGTCGCAAGCTCGTCGCGGGGAACGGTCTTGTCAATGCCCATCTCCCTGAAAACAATATTCCACGAACCGGCATAAGTATCCACGGCATCCCATAAGGTTCCGTCCATATCGAATATAATACTGTCGGGTTTTTGCATACGATTTCGTCTTAAATAATTAGTTATAAAGATAATAGGTTTAACCTGTTTAGAAAAAGGTATTAAAATATCTCATTTTGTTTAATAAATGTAACTTGTACATTATAATCATGACTATTAGTAAAATAATTTAACGGAAAATTTGTCTGCTATAATTTTTAACACTTTTTTAAAATTTTCA
Source organism: Bacteroidota bacterium (assembly GCA_018267005.1). GTDB lineage: Bacteria > Bacteroidota > Bacteroidia > Sphingobacteriales > Sphingobacteriaceae > Mucilaginibacter. The sequence goes on along the minus strand of JAFDZK010000511.1, from coordinate 48 downwards.
TAAAATTCTCATAAAAAAATACCAAATTTGCTTCGATAAGGTTTAGGT
>JAFDZK010000510.1 GCA_018267005.1 Bacteroidota bacterium | reverse complement strand
AACACCGGCACCTGGATGTTAATCATTATCCACCTGTTTATCCTTTTTGTTTTAGTGTTCATATTCCACGACATCATCGGCCGCCTGGAGGAATTTTGATTTTTAGGGCTCTTAAGTTTTGGGACTGAAACCTATCCCGCGAACTGCAGCAGGAAAGCCGATCCGACACCCTCCACGCTTTGTACCTGTATGTTGCCCTTGTGGAGGAGCATGATCTGTTTGCAAAGGCTCAAGCCTATGCCGCTGCCTGTTTTACGCGTACTGAAAAAAGGTATAAATATCTTTTCGAGCAGTTCGGGCGGCATGCCGATGCCATTGTCGGCAATCTTGATTATCATCCGGTTATTGGCCTGCACTTCTGCCGAAAGCGTTATCAGCGGACTCTCACGGTCTTTTACGGCCTCGATGGCATTAACAACCAGGTTGATCAGCACCTGTTCGATCAGGTTAAGGTCGGCTTCAACGGCTAAGGCCGGGTCGCGCAGCACGATCTCCAGTTCAATATGTTTTTTCTCTAAAGTTGGCTGCATCAGGCTGCTGAGGTTCTCGAACAAGTTGCGCACAAATATCTTTTTCAGGTCGAGTTTGGTGATCTTGTTCAGGTTACGGTAGCTTTCGGTGAATTTAAGTAAACCCTCGCTCCGGCGCTTAATGGTATCGATACCCAGTTCCAGGTCCTCCAGTTGGCCGTTCATCGCACCAACAATTTCGGGGCTTTGCAGTCGATTTTTCAGTGTATCCGCCAGGGAGGAAATCGGCGCGACCGAGTTCATAATCTCGTGCGTCATTACGCTCAGCAGCTTTTGCCAGGCTTTGGATTCGGTCTCGTCCAGCGCTTCGCTTACGTTTTGGAACGCCACCAGTTTTGAAACACCTTCCTCGCTGCGCAGCAGGCTGGCCGAGATCAGTATTTTCACCAATTGCTGGTTGCGTGTTATCGTTATCACCTTGCTTTCACCCGGTTTAAGCCGGGTTATTTCCTGGTACAGGCCCTCCTCTCGCTTTTCAAGCGAATGGATAGTTTTAAGATAAGGTATACCCATTATTTTTTTGAAGGCCTCGTTCAGCCAGCCGGTTTCGCCGGTTTCGTTATCGTACGATATGATGCCGGTATCTACCAGTTCGAGTATTTTTTGCAGGTATTGGTATTGTGTTTCGCGCTCGCGGCTGATGATCTTAAACGTGCTGTTGATCTCATTAAATCCTTTCCTTAAAGGTTTTAGTTCCGATGGGGCGCGTCTTACGTCAAAATGCCGCGAGAAATCGCGGTAGTGGATGGATTCCACGAACTGGCTCACCTCGTCCTGCGCTTTTTTCTGGAATCGTATCATCTCGATCAGCTCGTAAACCAGTAGGGGACAGGTGATGACCATATAGATGTAATAGCTTGGCCCGCTTACGGCCAGCACAGATGTAATCGTAAGGGTGATGAACAGTATCAGCACCCGCAACAAAAGCCGCCACTCGTATCGCTTAAATATCATATTTGCTCAGTCTGCGGTATAATGCGGTGCGCGTCAAGCCAAGTTCCTTGGCGGCGCGGGTAATATTGCCGTTATTTTTTTCGATAACGCGCAGGATGGCGTTCTTCTCCATGGTGCTCAGCGGAACATTGTCGTCGTCAGCATTAGTTTCAGTGGGTGTTTCCAGGATCGAGAAGATCAGGTCATCTGCTTTCAGCGTGTTACTGTCCGCCATGATCACCGCGCGTTCGATCGTATATTGTAGCTCGCGAATATTGCCGGGGTAATTGTACGACCTGAGCTTTTGGATAGCGCTGCTATCCAGGTCCATGGCCGGCTTCAGATACTTGTCGGTATACATTTTTACAAAATGTCGTGCGA
>JAFDZK010000050.1 GCA_018267005.1 Bacteroidota bacterium | reverse complement strand
CTTGAGTCTCCGGGTTTGGGATTAAGCTTCAGGATCTCAGCGACAACGCCTCTTAGTTCGTGCGCCGACATATTGAGGGATTTTTCAAGCTTATCGTAATGCTTGCGCGTAAACTCCTCAAGATAGTTTTCGACCACAAGTATGGCCTTTTTTATGATCGGGTCGTTAGGGTCCTTTCTTTTTAGTTGTATCAGCAGGCATTCCTGCAGGCTGCGGGCGCCCACGCCGGGCGGATCGAAATTCTGGATCACCTTCAGCATTTCTTCTACTTCTTCGTCCTCGGCAAAGATGTTTTGAGAGAATGCCAGGTCGTCCGTAAGCGAAGTGATCGACCGGCGCAGGTAGCCGTCGTCGTCCAGGCTGCCAATGATCTGCTGGCCTATCCTGAAATCTTTATCCGACAGCGGGATAAGATCGAGCTGCGCTTGCAGGTTTTCGAAAAACGAAGATTGTACCGCTATGGGAATTTCTTTGCGGTCGTCGTCGTCCTCGCCGTTCTGGTCATACCTCGATCCATACTCGTTTATATTGTCTTCCTGTAAATAGTCATCGATGTTGAACTCGTCGGCTTCCCCAGCTTCTTCATCCTTGCTGTAGTCGTCGTCATCATCTCGGTCGGGATACTGCTCCTCCGGTTCGTTCAGGTTGGTTAAGCTCAGGTCTTCCAGCGCCGGGTTCTCCTCCAACTCCTCCTTGATACGCGTATCAAGCGAAACGGTTGGCACCTGCAGCAGTTTGATGAACTGAATTTGCTGCGGCGACAGTTTCTGTAAAAGCTTTTGTTGAAGGTTCTGTTTTAACATACTTAGATAACGCCCAAAAATAACTCAATTTAACCTGAAATTGAAAATTTAACTTCCGGTATATGTCAGGCCACACGTTTAACGTAAAAAAATGACAAGTGTTTAATTAAAAAACGGTATAAATGTTTTGGGCGGTCTAATATTTTAATATATTTAAAAAACCAAAACAGTTTCTATGGCTATCATCAAAGAATTTAAAGAGTTTGCCATGCGGGGCAATGTGGTCGACCTCGCTGTGGGCGTTATTATAGGCGCCGCGTTTGGCAAGATCGTTACATCGCTGGTAAATGATGTGATTATGCCGCCGATCGGGTATTTAACCGGTGGCATTGATTTTAAAAGTATTAAGATTTTCCTGAAACACGGGGATGCCGCTGCCAAAGTGCCCGATGTCACTATCAATATCGGCAACTTTGTTAATACCATCATCGAATTCCTGATCATTGCCTTTTGCATCTTCATGATGGTGAAGGTGATCAACTCGCTGCAAAAACAAGAAGAGCCGGCACCTGCGCCTGCTGAACCGGAACCTACCAAAGAGGAGGTATTGCTTACCGAGATCAGGGATTTGCTGGCAAAGGGCAAATAGTTTTTACCTGCCTTTAGCCGCAGGAATATTTTGTTGGATGCTGTTTATTTGCAACCCTGCCGAAGCGATAACCTTTTTGCCTTTCGGCGCTACGAGAATGGCATATTGCCACCAGCGATCTGTGGCGGCGGTAATGTCCGTGTCCAGGTAGTACCTGTCCTTGCCTTTTAGCGTGTTATCAGCGTAGGTTTCATGGTCTGAATAAGGGTCATAAATATCGTAATATGTTTTGCTATCGACCTTTACATACCCTTTTACCAGCAGAAAGTGACCCCATCCTTTTGCCTTGGTCGCGTAAAACTTGTTGGTATGCTCGGTATTGATGGGATTGTATTGTGCATAATACATGTCCAGGCATAAGATAATCACCTGGCCATTGTCGATGCTATGTTCGATGACCTGGTTCGCATTTACGGTGTTGAAGGATACGGTCGTATGGCTGATGCCATTCCTGTCGAGGTAGCTGCCGATGTCCGAGGTTAACCACCAGCCGCCTTTTTCCGATATGGCAATCCTTGCGTCGGCTGGTTTTTTGTTAAACGAGGGGTCCGCCCACTTTACAGCCATCGTGGCAACTGCAGGACCGCAATTTATGCTTTGGTATACAGTTCCATCGAACTGGTCGAAGTAAAAATCGTAGCTTTTATCCAGGCTTCTGTCCGCGGTCTCGGTGGTGCCTAGTCCGTAGACTTCCAATTGTGATGAGGTGCTGACATTAATATTTGCCGGTGCAGTCTTTTCTTTTTTGCACGAAAACAGTATTAATAAAGCCACGGAATAAAATAGCGAACGCCGTTTTAGCCCCATAATTAAAATTTTTAAATAAAAATTACGTACTAATACGTTTTTGGTAGTTTAGGGTTACTTAGAATGATATAATCATTGCTCTTATTGTATTTGCTCCAGTCGGGGCTGTCAAAACTATCGTCAGAATAGCAGGCGATATTCAGTATCTTCACTTTCGGTGAATACTTTTTAAGTTGCGCAGCAGCGCCGAGTTTATCTTCGCTGTGGAAGCCGCCATTTATCTGCAGTATTTTGAAGCCGTAGTGCCGCTTGTAAAATTTCGCAATCGACCAGGCCATGGTCGCATCCCACAGGTTCTGTGCCTGGAACATTTGCATGCCGCCCATAGCGCTGTGGCCACCCATCACCTGCAGGAATTTTTGATAATACTCACCGCTGGCTGTGTCGATAGGTAAGGGCGCCAGCCACGCTTTTGCCGTCTTATCAAGCTGGTCGAGGCTCGCGAGTCCCATGCGATTTACCATGTTTACATAACGCGCAGGCGCGTTAGCCGCCACAACCGGTATTTGATGGTCTTTTGCAAATTCTATCAGCGGCCGGTAGTCTTTATAATTGGGCCAGGCCCGGCCTTCGGTGATAAAGTCCTTTTCGCGGATGATGCCCTGCAGGTATTCGTCCAGCACCTCCTGGCAATCTGTCTCGAACATTTCCATGCTCAATGCCACCCTGCCAGGATACTTTTCATTCAATTTACTTAATATCAGGCTTTCAAGCACGTGGCAGGCTGAATCGTTGTGCTCTTCTCCGATGAACAATACGCTGGCACTGTTCATGTCGGTTATGATGTCGTCGACAGTGACGATCTTTTGCCGGTATGTGCTGTATATCTTATAGTCCTGCGCGTGGGACGCGGTAATAAGTGAAACAAACAGGAAAAGTATTGCAATTGAAAATTTCATGCCGGGTTATACCCGAAGATACGACTTATAGGAAATTTAAGTTGTTATAATTGTAACTGTTCGGCAAATAATACATTTGTATTTGAAAAGTTTAAAAAATGCGCTAAATTTGCGCTCCTGTTTTTAAAACTACGAATACAAATATAAAGCGATGAAAAGAACGTTTCAGCCTTCTCAAAGAAAAAGAAGAAATAAACACGGTTTCCGTGAACGTATGGCTACTGCCAACGGCAGAAGGGTTTTGGCCGCCAGAAGGGCAAAGGGCAGAAAAAGACTGACCGTTTCGGACGAGAAACTCCACAAAGCGTAATAATTGGTTGCTTATTTCTCCTGTTGCGGAGGCTAGAGCCGGTTATTTATTTAAATTGCGGGTTCGGGCATGAGCAAAACATATACTTTCACAAAAGAAGAACGTTTATGCAATAAAAAGCTTATCGACGAGCTTTTTCATAAAGGTTCTTCTTTTTTATGTTATCCCTTCAAAGTTTCGTGGCTGATCGTTGACGAGGCGCAGCAATTCCCGGCCCAGGTGTTATTCTCGGTTTCCAAAAAGAGATATAAGCGCGCTGTAGACCGAAACCTGATCAAAAGGCGTATCCGCGAAGCCTACCGGCTCAACAAACAGCAGAATCTGTACGCCGTTTTAAACGAAAATCATAAGAAGATCGTTTTTTCAATTGGCTACATCGGCAAAGAAATAGCCGACTACAGCTTGATAGAAAAAAAGATGCTGAAGCTTTTGGCCGGGTTAAGCGAACAGGTTGCGAAATGAACGTATTGATGAATATATTGAAAACGGGAATAGGCGGGATATTTATCGTTCTAATTAAAATATACCAATATTTTATATCGCCGATAACCGGCGCTTCTTGTCGGTACACGCCAACCTGTTCACAATATGGTGTTGAGGCAATAAAAAAATATGGAGCATTTAAGGGCGGCTGGCTTACCATTAAGCGGATAGCCAGTTGCAATCCATGGGGAGGACATGGACATGACCCGGTTCCGTAACACATTAAATATTAAGCCCCAATCGGCAATTCGGAATTAAAAAACTCAAAATAAACAAGTGAGCCTGATATTAGAAATTGAAACCGCAACCACTGTATGCTCCGTGGCTCTATCACGAAGCGGTACGCTATTGGCTTGCCGGGAGATAGAACAAAGAAACGTCCACGCCGAAAAGATCACCGTTTTTATCGATGATGTTTTAAGTTCAGCGGGAGTAGATTACCATGAGCTTGATGCGATAGCCGTCAGTTGTGGTCCCGGTTCGTACACGGGCTTGCGAATAGGCGTATCGGCAGCCAAAGGCCTGTGTTTTGCGCTGGATAAGCCGCTGATAGCCGTGGAAACACTCGAGGCTATGACGAGCGGCATGATCCAAAAACTAAACGGCAGCTCCAATGAAAATACGCTCCTCTGTCCCATGATCGATGCAAGAAGGATGGAAGTTTTTACCGCCGTATTTGATGGACAAGCCAACCGCATAAAGCCAACTTCGGCGGAGATCGTGGGTGAAGATAGTTTTGCCGACCTGCTTCAGAGTAATAAGGTGATCTTTTTTGGCGATGGAGCAGGTAAGTGCGGGGAAGTTCTGGAAGCCCATGCAAACGCAACCGTTATAGACGATTTTACAAACTCGGCGGCATTTCTTGTCCGGAAAGCCACAAAAAAGTTTTTAGCAGGTGAATTTGAAGATGTCGCTTATTTCGAGCCTTTCTATCTTAAGGACTTTATTGCAGGAAAACGACCGGCTTGAATTACCTGTAGGTCTTGAACAAGCGGCTCCATAACCGCCCAATGAAGCCCTTTTCGCCGGTGGGAATGGTGCTTGCGTTCATCGGGTGTTCCACGATCGGCCCGAATTTGATCGAAAAGCCTAAAAAGAAGTCGGCGCCGGTAGATTGGCCGTTCGAATAGGGAGAACCGTTTTTTGTCGCGCCGACGAATTTAACCGTTTGGAATAACTGTTCGCTGCCGATATAGGCTTCCCAATTGTAATTCCTGTACATTAACTGGGCACCGACGTTGAATATATTAAAGTTATTATATGCGGTAACCAGGCTGAAATTATAATAATTGTCGTATTGAAAACGGTTTACCAGGGCGCCGGTAAAGCCGCTGTACCACATTTCCTTTGAAGCGATCAGTGTAGGCGAATATTTGAACATCCGGTCGTCGTCAAGCCAGTAGGATTTCGTTGCGCTCAGCTCAAATTTAGCATCGGTTGCGCTGCTGAACGAGCCGAGTTCCCGTCTTGACTGGACGATCCTGCTGTATTGGTTGTAAATGCTGTCTTCCCGCTTTAATGTCGTAAGGCCCGTGATGGTTTCCGAAGCGTTAAAGTTGGATGTAGTGGAAAAATTATACCAATGGATAAAGCCAAGGTCTTTTAAATTGGCCTGGAAGGTTACATCGTCGTCATTCTTGTACGTCGCACCCAAACTAATTTGGGCTCCGGGGCTGCGATTTGATAATAAAAAACTTCTTCTATCGAAATTGCCGGGGCCCCTGCTTTGGTAATACCTGCCTTGCAGCGAAAGGGTTGCGGCATCGTTGAATTTGTCGAAACTGATATGGGATTCGTAGATATCGAGCTTGTTGTAATCGACGCCCATCAGGTAGCTCAATTTAAAACCGAGCGAAAACCGTTTGGTAACATCTTCCCGGTAGGTAAAGCCTACGGCGTCGTATATCTGGTAGTTGTAGTGATTATTAAAAATGTTATCGTAATTATTATTGGGAAAAGCTCCGGGTCCATTAAACAGGGCAATCGATTCGTCGGTAAAAACGCCGTGGCCTTCTGATTTTGTTTCTAAAAAAAAGCCAAGCTCGGAGTTGCCTTTCAAACTTGAGAATAGTTTGAACATCAGGAAATAAGCATTGGCATTGGCGTCCACATAGTTGTTTTGGCCGCTGCCTATCTTCAAAGCTGTATTGTTGTAATAGCCGCTAAAGGCGCGCGTCATTAAGCTTGTTTGCGCGTCTCCCCTGATGAAGAAGTTGGCATTCATGTTGGGCACCAGGAAATTAAAAGCATATGTTTTGCTGGTGTCCGGAACGAACGCGTGTTCCGCAGGATTTTCAAACGAATCGTAAAGCGTGCCGGTATTGTATTGAGAAAATTGCTGTGAAAACCCCCTTAACGCTGCCCAAAGCAGGCAAATAACAAGTAAAAACTTCTTCATTATATCGTTCAGAGGAATGTGCTAATTGTATATACGTCTTTAAAGATAAACTTCAAGACTAAATTAATAACTAAAAATTAAATAAATACAGCTATGACTTTAAACGAAATTTTTGGTCGATGGTTGTACCGCAGGCCGAAATTTTTTAAAAATTGTCGGCTGAAGAGGTGGTGTCGGTGCTTAAACGCATACCAAAATTGGTATAGTAATTTTTCTCTGAGCTTGAAAATTGCCAGCATGCACCATAAAAATTCTTCCAGCCCGGATCAATGTTTTTGAAGCTCTGGTAGAACGCAGGTTTCATGTCGATCTTAAATAATGGCGCCGAGTTCCGGAACTGGATCATGAACGATATATTACTTTTTTCAGTCATGAGGTCGTTAAAACGATCGTACCCATCAGTCTTACTTAGAAACTTCCGGTTCACATAACTATCGGTATAGCTATTCAACTCCGACAGGCTGTTGGTCAGCACCAGGTAATTGTCCATTACCTTGAAATAGGGCCTTTTAAAAATACTGAAGGGTTCGCCAAACAACACTTGCGGCAATTTATCGTAATTCAACTGCCCGCTATCATTATTGATCATTCGGCTGATATTGGCCATCAGCGTAAATGCCCTGGCTCCGTCGGTAACCTGTATGATCCCGATCTTTTCGCGGTACCGTGTAGTAACTATAGCAAACTCGTTACCCAGCAGCGGCTTAAACTGTGCTGCAAGCGAGATGCCGGTTCCCGATCTGAGCTTTTTCAGTATTTGATCTCTTTCATCCCGGAAACCATTCCGGGATTGCCAGTCAAGCAAGTCTTTTTGAAATTTAGCCGGATCTGAGACGGCAAAACTGGTACCGTAGGCCGTTGTTGACGGAAAAACACTTTTTATGCGGTTGGCAACCGGTTGCTGATTCCTGAAAACGCTGAGGTACCCATCGCCGCTGCCTTCGGGTATTTTACTAAAACCATTGAACATGATCGCGTCGCTGCGATAATTCAGGCTTAACGCTGCAAACGCGGGCAACTGCCTGAAAGTCCTGAGAATGTCAGTATTTTTAAACAGTTGTGCAAACAACGGGCTTAAGGCTTCGTAGTTTACATACAGGTTAGCCAGTGAATTAGCGCTCTGCTGGTCGGGCAGTAACACGAAGGCTTGTTTCTCCTTTCGGAAATCGTAGTTGGCATAATCTTCAATGATCTCTTTTGAAAAACTTCCGGCAAGGCTTCCTTCATCGTTGCTCATCAGGTAAAATCGCCTTTTCAGGTCGTTCAGGTAAATAACGTAGACCAATTTTCCCCCGATAATATTCTCGTTGACCAGCATGCCGTTTTTAGGCTGTTTGGCGAGTTGCCTGATCAAATCCGGCCGAAATTCTTTCGAAACGGCGGCAGTCAGCAGAAAGTCGATATTATTGCCTTTTTGCGGGTGAAGCGAAAGGTAAATGTTCTGCCCGGAAACATATTTATTTAAAAGCGGGTTAAGAACCAGTTCGCGGCGCACTGCGGCCAGCTCATCGATCTTATCCTGGCCCAACAGCGCTTTAAACGATTGGTTGCCGGCAAAAATATCATAAAAGTCCTTATCGTTATTGAATTCAAAGACTATCGCTGCATCATTTGGGATAGTGCGCAAAACCTCGCTGGTATGCCGGGTAGTGGCGTTCAGGTTCCTGAAATAAAATACCGTCACCAGTATGGTAGCCATTAGCAGCACTATGGTGGCAAATATCAGTCGTTTCATTTCCTAATGACATACAAAGGTAGATTTTTAAGGGCATGGTTAAAGTAATACTTGCAATTGATAACTTAGCGGTTTATATCCATGAACCGAAAAATAGTTATTACAGCCGCTATATTTGGCTTGCTGGCGGTAATTGCCGGGGCGTTTGGCGCCCACGGCCTTAAAGCAAAATTGTCGATTGCCGATATAGAGATATGGCATACCGGGGTTGAATATCAATTCTATCACGTTTTTGCACTGCTTTTCCTGGGCCTTTACACCAATGGAAGGAAGAGCCTGGTTAACCTAAGCTATTACTTGCTGACTCTTGGTATAATTTGTTTTTCGGGGTCTCTTTACCTGCTCGCCGCCGACGATCTTTTGGGATGGCGCATAGCGCACATTATATGGCCCGTTACACCGCTGGGTGGCGTGTTCTTCATCGGCGGATGGTTGTCGCTGGCTTTGGCGGCCATATTCAGAAATAAGTAATGACATGCTCGAATTCGCCGACGCACAGCATACCGACCGTGAGACGCTATTTGTGGACGTTATCCTGCCCTTGGCGATAGCGAAGAACTACACTTACCGGGTGCCTTTTCAGTTGAATAGCGATGTGGCAGTCGGTAAGAGGGTAGTGGTGCAATTCGGCAAGAGCAAGCTATATACCGCTGTCATCGCGTCCATTGGTAATAAGCCGCCCGAAAAATATGAGGCGAAATACCTGCTGGATATTTTGGATGAAAAGCCGGTCATTAATGAAAATCAATTGCCGTTCTGGCAATGGATAGCCGATTATTACATGTGCAACCTCGGTGAAGTAATGAGCGCGGCCCTGCCGTCGGCGTTAAAGCTGGCCAGCGAAACCAGGATAGAATTAAACAAGGATTTTGCATTTGACCGGTCGGCACTGCACGATAAGGAATTCCTTATCGCTGAGGCGCTGGAAATACAGCCCAGGTTAACCGTAGGCGACATAGTTAAGCTGCTGGGACAAAAGACGGTGATGCCTATTCTGAAATCGATGTTCGAGAAGAACATCATTAATATTTCAGAAGAAGTTAGCGAAAAGTACAAGCCCAGAAAAAAGACATTTATCACGCTCAATCGCGAATACCAAAACCAGGATAGTTTAAAAGAACTTTTTGCCATTCTCGAGAAACGCGCGCCCAAACAGGCCGATGCTGTACTGGCTTATATCAAGCTGGCAAGGACGCAAAAGGACATTTCAAAAATTGAGCTGATCGAAGCGAGCGGCGCGGGAGATGCCAGTATCAAGTCGCTCATCGAAAAGGAAGTGTTTGTTGCCGAAGAAAGGAATGTGAGCCGCCTGTATTTTGATGAGGATGAATTTAATGACAATTTTCAACTTAATGAAAGCCAGCAGAATGCATTGACTGAAATAAAGCATCAGTTTAGTGATAAGGACGTCGTATTGCTGCATGGCGTTACCTCGTCCGGTAAAACGCAGGTTTATATACGATTGATAGAAGAAGTGATCAGCTCGGGTAAACAGGTGCTTTATCTATTGCCGGAGATCGCTTTGACAACACATATCATCGAGCGCTTACGCCAATACTTTGGCAGCAGCATCGGGGTTTATCATTCCAAATTTAATGACAACGAGCGGGTGGAGGTGTGGCAAAAAGTGTTGAACCATGACTATAAAGTCGTGCTTGGTGCGAGATCATCCGTCTTTCTGCCGTTCGCCGATTTAGGGCTGATCATCGTCGATGAGGAGCATGAAACCTCTTACAAGCAATTCGACCCCGCCCCGCGCTATAACGCCCGCGACGCCGCTATTTACCTGGCCGGCATGTATCATGGTAAAACACTGTTGGGCTCGGCTACGCCTTCGTTCGAATCCTATTACAACGCACGTACACATAAATACGGCCTTACGGAAATGGCCGAGCGTTTCGGCGGCGTGGAGCTGCCCGTAACCGAGGTTGTCAGTATTATCGAGGAAACCAAAAAGAAGACCATGCAGTCGCATTTTACCAGCGTGCTGATGGATGACATTAAAGACGCGCTTGCCAACAAGGAACAGGTGATACTATTCCAGAACAGGCGGGGCTACGCGCCCGTTTTGATTTGTAAAGTATGCGCTTATACCCCCAAATGCGTCAATTGCGATGTGAGTTTAACTTATCACAAAAGCAGTGGTATGCTGCACTGCCATTATTGCGGTTACAAGGAAGATGCGCCGGCGATTTGCCCCGCGTGCGGGTCGACCCATATGGAATATAAGGGATTTGGTACTGAAAAGATAGAAGACGAGTTAAGCATGCTGCTGCCCGAGGCCCGCATTGCCCGCATGGACCTGGATACTACCCGTTCACGGAATTCCTTACAAAACATCCTGAATGACCTGGAGGAGAAAAAGATCGATATCCTGGTAGGCACGCAGATGGTAGCCAAAGGACTGGATTTTTCGGATGTAACAGTCATTGGTATCATCAATGCTGACAGTTTGCTTAAATATCCTGATTATCGCGCTAACGAGCGCAGTTTCCAGATGCTGGCGCAGGTAAGCGGCCGGGCCGGGCGCCGGGGAAAACAGGGTAAAGTAGTGATTCAAACATACGACCCTAACCACCGGGTGATCAAACAGGTCATTGAAAATAATTACCTCGACCTGTATATGACCGAGATGGAAGAGCGGCGCAGTTTTCATTACCCTCCATTCTATCGGATCATCAACCTCGATATTAAGCATAAGAACCCGGACATATTGAATAACCAGGCTGAATATCTCGCCGCTGAACTCCGCAAAAATTTTGGCGACCGGGTAATAGGGCCCGAATTCCCCCTGATCAGCCGGATTCGGAATTATTTTATCAAATCTATTATGCTCAAGTTTGAGCGGGATGTGGTGTCTGTTGCTAAGGCAAAAAATCTGATAAGGGATATCATCACGCAGTTTCAGACGACTAAGCTGAGCAAGGGAAGCGTGATTCAAGTCGATGTGGATCCAATATGAACACGATCATGCCTGCGATATAATTTTTCCACAGTAATTAGTCCCGCTGTTAATCATATTACATTTGCCGCATGGCTTACAAGTTTGTGGACAACTATAGGGAAAGAGGCGCCCGGAAGCAGTTGGTTGAGACGATTAAAAAAAAGGGCATAGCGGATGAGCGGGTTTTGAAAGCCATAGGCAAAGTACCGCGTCATTTCTTTTTCGATGAAACTTTCTGGAACCAGGCTTACAAAGATATCGCCTTCCCGATAGGCGAGGGGCAAACCATTTCGCAGCCCTACACCGTTGCCTACCAAACTGAGCTGCTGCACATCAAAAAAGGCGATAAAGTGCTGGAGATCGGCACAGGATCAGGTTACCAGGCTTGTATTTTATTGGAGTTGGGTGCGGATGTGTACACCATCGAGCGGCAGGAAAAACTTTACGAACGTACGATACAGGTTCTGCCTTATATGGGTTACAAACCGCATTTCTTTTTAGGCGACGGTTCCAAAGGCATTCGCGAACACGCCCCTTACGATAAGATCATCGTTACAGCCGGGGCGCCTACCGTTCCCGAAGAATTATTAAAGCAACTGACAGTCGGCGGAATTTTGGTCATCCCCGTGGGTAATGCAGAGACACAAAAGATGGTTACTATTCTGAAAACAGGTGAAAACGATTTTGAGAAACATGTGCTGGATACGTTTAGGTTTGTGCCCTTGGTGGGGGATAAAGCGTGGTAGGATTCCGAAATTCGGATTTTCAATTTCGAATTTGTAATTGCTTATTCTTCTTTAGTGATTTTATCCACCATAATGTCGTCAAGTAAAAATGTTATCTCGGCGAGCGTCTGTTCGCTCCAACCACTTGAGAAAGGAACTATTTCAATAATAATTCTTGTGTCTTGATCATACAGTCTAAATTTCGTTAGTTTGGTTCCTCGGCTTCCAATTTCCTTTTTGTAAGAGTAATAACAATCAATGCTCTTGAAACTCAATTCTCTTTTTTTAAAATTTTTTACAAATATGATGGATATACTTTTTTCTTTAGTATCTATACTTATAAGAGAAACGTGTGAGATTAAATCAAATAATATACAAACTACTGCAAGAACTGAAATGAATAGAGGTATTTGAACAGGATGCACTTTTCCTACCAACATATATATCAAAAAAGCAGAAAGTATAATAACAGCATTTTGAAATGTGAGCCAGAGATTCCTTCGAAATATCTTTATTTGATCCATTCTAAGGTGCTTTGCAACTTTAAGTAAGTTAAACATAATAAAGTCGAAATTGAAAATCCGACATCCCGAATCAAAAACTATCTTTTCATAGCCCGGTCCATTTCAATCTTCGTATCGCGCTCCTTCATGGTTTCACGCTTATCAAAAGTCTTTTTACCCTGCGCCAGGCCAATTTCCAGCTTGGCAAAGCCGCGTTCATTGATGAACATGGCAAGGGGTACGATCGTCAATCCTTTTTCTTCGCCGCGGGTCTGAAGCTTTTTCAATTCCTTTTTATTAAGCAGCAATACGCGGTCACGTTTGGCTTCGTGGTTATAGAACGAGCCGTGCGAATATTCGGATATGTGCAGATTGCGCACATATAGCTGATTATCGATGAAAGTGCAAAAAGCGTCGTTTAGGTTAGCCTTGCCCTCGCGGATGGATTTGATCTCCGTACCCAGTAGTTTGATGCCGGCGACATACTTGTCCAGTATAGCGTACTCGAAATAAGCTTTCTTATTCTTGATATAAAGATCCTGACCCATGGCGCAAATATCGCTAATTATTGCGGTTTTATAACCAGGACAGGAATATTCACCCGGTGACGGACGGAATTGACCGTAGTGCCAAAGACCAGGTCCTTGAAAGCCTTGTGGCCATGTGAGCCCATTACCAGGAAATCTATTCCTTCTTCTTTTACTATGCCGGCAATGGATTTTGCCGGGTTGCCAAAGCCTATTCGCCCTTTGGCCTGGTATCCCAGGTTGACCATTGACTGCACGTATTGTTGCAGGTTGTCGACGTCGCTCTGGGTTTCGTGGTCCATTACCTCGGTGCCGTAATACTGTGCGGCGGCGGTCTCAACCACGTGGATCAGCGTGTAGTGCGCCTGTTTGTCTCCCTGCATTATGGCGTGACGGATACAATCCTCGTCGTTTTTTGAAAAGTCGATAGTAATGCCGATGTTCTTGTACGAAACAGCGGTAAGATCAGTGATCATGGTTGCCAGGCCATGGGGGACACGCGCCGGCTGGTCGCGATGTTTGAAGAATAAAGGCCTCACGAATATATAAACCAGTAGCAATGCCACAGCAACCACGACGGGTATAACCAGCGTGTATATCCATATGCCGTTGGGATACTGGATAATCCATTTCACGATCTGATCGATAATATATTTGGCGTTCAGTCCAAGGATTAGCAAAGCACACATCCATGATAACACCCTTATCCAAATACCTATGGCAAATTTACCCATTCGTTTACGGTCCGAAACAAAGTGGATAAGTGGGATGATGGCAAAACCCAATTGCAGGCTCAACACCACCTGGCTGAGTATGATCAGTTCACCCAAGCCGTTCTCACCCCAATAAATAATGGCGAAAACCGCAGGGACGATAGCCATTAAACGGGTCAAAAGACGGCGCAGCCAGGGTTCGATACGGAGGTTTATATGGCCCTCCATGATAATCTGCCCGGCAAGTGTTCCGGTTATGGTTGAGCTTTGGCCCGACGCGATCAAGGCTACAGCGAATAGTACAGGGGCGAGGGAGCCAAAAATATGCTCAAGCAATTTATAGGCATCCTGTATTTCGGCGACCTTAAAATATCCGTTTTTAAAAAATGCACCGGCTGCTAAGATTAATATTGCGGCATTCACAAAAAATGCCAGGTTAAGGGCGATGGTTGTGTCGAATAAGTTAAAACGTATCGCCGACCGCAGGCCCTCCTCCGAGCGGTTGATCTTGCGGGTTTGAACGAGCGACGAATGGAGGTATAAATTGTGCGGCATCACCGTGGCTCCGATAATACCGATGGCGATATAAAGCATCTCGTGACTTACCTTGTCGCCTTTGAACAGGTTGTTGGGCACGAAGCCCTTTGCAATACCAACGATATCGGGTTTAACGATAAACATCTCGAGGAGATAAGCGAAGCCGATAACAGAGATCATCGAAATGATGAATAACTCCAGCTTGCGCATACCCCGGTTCATCAGGAAAAGCATCAGTATCGTATCGGTAAGCGTTAACGCTACGCCCCAGATCAGCGGGAGGTGAAATAGCAAATTTAAACCGATAGCCATACCGATCACTTCGGCCAGGTCACACGCTATCACAGCGATTTGAGCTAAAATATAGAGTGCAAAATTTACGGAACGCGGATAAGTGTTTTTCGAAACCTGGGCCAGGTCGAGCCCGCGCACAATGCCCAGCCGGGCACTTAACGATTGCAGCAACAGCGCTATCAGGTTCGAGACAAAAAGCACCCAAATAAGTTGATAGCCAAATGCGCTGCCTCCGGCAATGTCGGTCGCCCAGTTGCCCGGGTCCATATAACCTACGCTCACCAAATAAGCCGGGCCCAAAAAAGCGAGCAATTTCCGCCATCCGAATTTGGTTTCGGTTTCGACAGAGCTGTGTACGTTGCTTAACGAATTGGTTTGCTCGCTACTCATAAGGCTATCAGTAAATTATTGGCGACCTCGCGGCTAATGTGTGTTCGTCTATCGCCCGACTGGATCACAACCGAGTGATCGTATATATGTATTTCGGCGACTTTGATTTTTTTTCCTATCGTTAGTTGTGTTTTTTCCAGGTATTGCAGGAAAGACGACGAATGGTCGCGCACGCCCGAGATCACCCCCTCTTCATTAACGCCGAGTGAGGATATGGGTTTCAGCTGGTGCGCCTTAAATTCACCTTTACGGTCGGGGATGGGGTCGCCATGCGGATCGTATTTCGGGTTCCCCATAAAATCGTCCAGGCGGTCGACCAGTTCTTTTGATGAAATATGTTCCAGTTCCTCGGCTACATCATGCACTTCGTCCCACTTAAAATTCAGCTTTTCAACCAAAAAATACTCCCAAAGCCTATGCTTGCGGATGATACTGAGTGCGATCTTTTCTCCTGAAGCGGTAAGAGTTACGCCCTGGTATTTGGTGTAATTGATCAGTTTTTTTTCGGCCAGCTTTTTCAGCATATCCGTTACCGACGCCGCCCTCGTATTTAGAGCTGCAGCTATTTCGTTGGTGCTTACGCTGCCGCCCGGGGCCGAGCCGTGGTAAATAGCCTTCAAATAATTCTCTTCGGTGAACGTATTCATTTAAGCAAATCTAATAAAAAATTTAGATTAGTCTAAAAAATAAATAAGAAATTTATTTTTGTTTTGTTAGTTTTATGAAAAATTTTATTCTGAAAAGGCTTGAAAAATTATCTTTGTACCCACCATGGCTGCTGAACTTGACAAAATTGACCTGCAGATACTCAGAATTTTACAGGAAAACGGAAGGATAACCAATCTTCAACTTTCTAATGAGATAGGTCTTTCGCCCGCTCCGACCCTCGAGCGCGTGCGTAAATTGGAAAATGCCGAATACATAAAAAGCTACCATGCTTTGGTTGACGAAGAGAAATTAGGGCTTGGCATTAAAACGTTTATCCAGGTATCGCTTGATTTTCATAAAAATAATACGATCCAGGTTTTTCTTGACGAGATCCAAAAGATCAAGGAAGTAACCGAATGCCACCACGTGACCGGTCAGTGCGATTTTTTGTTGAAAGTTTACGTAAAGGATATCAAATCGTACGAGCAGCTCATCATGGAAAAGATCAGCCGTATCCCGGTTGTTAAAACCTTCCAGACCATGATGATCATGTCGACCAGCAAAAAGGAACCGATAGTGCCGCTGGAATATTAGAATCAAGAGTCAAGAGCCAAGAATCAAGACCTTTTATAATCTTGGCTCTTGGTTCTTGGCTCTCTAATGAATCTGCCAATCAATAGGCTTCTGGCCTTCTTTTATTAAGATCGCATTGGTTTTTGAAAAGGGTTTCGAGCCGAAGAAGCCCCTGTCTGCCGAAAATGGCGAGGGGTGCGGCGATTTAATGATGAAGTGTTTCGATTGATCGATCAGTTCGGCCTTAGCCTGGGCGAAGCTTCCCCAAAGGATGAATACGATACCTTCTTTCTTATCGGATATGGTCTTGATCACATTATCCGAAAACTCTTCCCATCCTCTTTTTTGATGAGACGCGGGCGTATTGGCCCTAACGGTCAATGTCGCGTTGAGCAATAGCACACCCTGTTCGGCCCATTCGGTCAGGTCGCCGTGGGCTGGAATTACGAATCCCGGGATGTCGGTTACAAGCTCTTTGTATATATTCTTAAGCGAGGGGGGCGCCGTAATGCCTTTTTGCACCGAAAATGACAGGCCGTGTGCCTGGTCGGGACCATGGTAGGGGTCTTGCCCCAGGATTACTACTTTCAGCTTATCAAAAGGCGTTTTCCAGAAAGCATTGAAAATGTCAGAATTTTTTGGGTAGGTTTTATGCCCTGCTGCTTGTTCCTGTTTCAAAAATTCGCGGAGCTGCACCATGTAATTTTTGCCGAATTCTTCGTTCAAAACCTCCAGCCATGAGGGTTCAAAATTCAATGCCATAAATATTGATCAGATATTGGTTAAGAGTACAAATAAACGGATATTTGCAGTCTGTTTTAAAGCGTCAAATATTATGTCAAATATAGTTCGGTTAATCATTGCCTGCGCTGTTGCCGCTGCTGGTGTGGCCATGTGCGTGTTCGGTATCTGGGGCTGGGGGATACTGGTATTTTTTATAGGCGGCCTGGTATTGCTTACGTATTTCTTTAACGAGAATATGATCATCGCGCAGTTTTATCTCCGCAAGGAAAAGATGGAAAAAGCGGAGCAATGGCTGAACAAGATCACCGACTACGAGAAACAACTTAAAAAAAGCCAGCATGGCTATTTCAACTTACTGCTGGGTTTGATGGAGTCGCGCAAAGCGCCGATGAAGGCCGAAAAGTATTTTAAAAAGGCGCTGTCGCTGGGTATGACCATGTCGCACAACATAGCTTTGGCAAAACTGAGCCTTGCGGGTATTGCAATGGCGAAACGCAATAAACGCGAAGCGCAAATGTACCTGCAGGAAGCTTCAAAGGATGATAAAAATAACTTGCTTGCCGATCAGATCAAGATGATGAAGGCGCAGATGGCGCAAATGGATAAGCAAGTAGTTCGTGGCGGTTATCGCCAGTTTTAGGCAAAAAAATAGGCTTTAAAAAGATTGACTTTTAAAGCCTATTTTTCTTCAATAGAGCTGTAATAGTCAGGCTCCGATGAATGGTTGTCCGGCGAAACGTGTTTGTCGTGGAATACCAAATGGTCATCTGAGGAGGGGTTCGCAACCTCTACAATTTTGAGCAGGCTCCTTATAAATGACAGGTCGAAATTGCTCCTGTTCAATTTTATAAGGTATTCGTTCTCAGTAATTTCCAATATCGAATTAGTCATAAAATTTGCATAACTTGTGTAATTATAAAGTTATACACGCAATCCGATATAAAAGTTTTATTTATTTTATGATTTTATTAACAAATTGTAAAGCAGTTCGTGGTTAATAGATCATGGTTCATAGTTTTTACGGTGTTTTGCTATCGGCCATGAACAATGATCTGTGAACTATCAAAACCAGCTCATCACCACCTCTTTCGCAGGCATTGTAATATCCAGCTTCAGTTTCTTACGCATCCCGCCTAGGTCATTGAATACTTTATTCGGATTGGCAGCCTTCAACTCTTCAACCGTGTTAAAACCCATTTTATTCAATACCTGGACCCATTCGGCAGGTACGCCTATATTGATAAAATCTTCGGCGGTTGCAACTTTGACTTTTTTCTCAGGGCGCATTTGAGGGAAGAATAATACTTCCTGTATGGTGTGCTGATTGGTTAAAAGCATAACTAAGCGGTCGATACCGATACCTAAACCTGATGTAGGCGGCATGCCGTATTCCAGTGCGCGCAGGAAATCTTCGTCCATGGCCATAGCTTCTTCATCACCCCGGCCTGCCAACACCAATTGCTCCTCGAAACGGGCACGTTGATCGATCGGGTCGTTCAGTTCTGAGTAAGCATTGGCTATCTCTTTTCCATTCACAAACAATTCAAAACGCTCAACCAAACCTTCCTTACTGCGATGCTTTTTGGCGAGCGGCGTCATTTCGATGGGGTAGTCTGTAATATAGGTTGGCTGAATTAAATTAGCTTCTACTTTGGCGCTGAATATTTCGTCGATCAGCTTGCCTTTACCCATCGTGGCATCCGTCTCTATACCCAGTTTCTGGCAAACCTGCAGCAAACCGGCTTCATCCATAGCCGAAACATCGATGCCCGTGTACTTGTGGATCGACTCGTACATCGATAACCTTTCATAAGGGCCGGCAAAGCTAATCTCATTTTCGCCTACCTGTACCGCTGTAACGCCATGAACGGCCCGAACTACTTGTTCGAGGCAGTTCTCCACCATTTCCATCATCCAGATATAGTCCTTGTAAGCAACATATATCTCAACAGAAGTAAATTCCGGGTTGTGTGTGCGGTCCATGCCCTCGTTACGGAACATTTTGCCGAATTCATAAACGCCATCAAAACCCGCGACAATGAGCCGTTTCAGGTACAACTCGTTAGCAATACGCAGGAAAAGCTCCATGTCCAGCGTATTGTGGTGGGTTTTGAACGGCCGTGCGGCAGCACCTCCATGCACAGGCTGCAGGATAGGTGTTTCCACTTCCATCCAGCCCTGCTGGTTAAAGTAATCGCGCATCGAGCTGATCACTTTGGAGCGATTGATAAATATCTGTTTGAATTCCGGGTTTACGGTCAGGTCGACATAGCGCTGGCGGTAACGCAGTTCAGGATCGGTAAAACCATCGTGAATGGTGCCGTCTTCTTCACGTTTCACCACCGGGAGCGGTTTGATGGATTTTGAAAGCAGTGTTAATTCTGTTACATGCACCGACAGTTCTCCGGTTTGTGTGATGAACGCATAGCCTGTTATACCGATATAGTCGCCTATATCCAATAGCTTTTTAAATACGGTATTGTAGAGCGTTTTATCCTCATCCGGGCAAATATCATCGCGTTTCAGGTAGATCTGGATGCGGCCGGTCGAATCTTGTAATTCAGCAAACGAAGCACTACCCATAATACGGCGGCTCATGATACGGCCGGCCAACGTTACATTTTGGAAAACCTCAGGCGCATTGGGGTTGAAATTATCTTTTATATCCTGCGCAAATGCGGTTACTGGAAAAGCCTCGGCAGGGTAGGGGTTGATGCCCAATGCCCGTAATTGTTGTAACGATTCGCGGCGGATGATCTCCTGTTCGGATAACGCAATACTCATAGTTTGTAATAAGGCTGCAAAAATAGGATTTTTTACAATAATGACAGTTAGCAGAAAACCGCGCCTGGTAAATTTTCTACCTTAGCAGGATGTATTCATATGCGGTTGAAAATGGTATTCCTAAATATAGCCTGAGCCAGGCATCGGATGCATTGTTCGACCATTTCATGATCAAACGGCTTGACGGTATCCATCGCCAGCATCCGGCTATTTTCCTGGAGCCGCATC
>JAFDZK010000509.1 GCA_018267005.1 Bacteroidota bacterium | reverse complement strand
TCCCAGCATATTCAATTGTTCCTGCTGCTTTTCGGTGTTTACCAGGTAGGTGCTCATGCGTAGCAGCGCAGTGTCCGAAGCGGACGGCACAAATTCGTTCCCGGGACCAGGCAGGTCATTTTTATAGATCAGTTTGGTCTTATTCCTGTTCCTGGCATTTACCGCCTGCAATACAAAATAGCCTGTGTCGGTAAACAACAGGCCCTTAAAAAGGAAATTGCCTTTGTCGTCCGTCTTTTGGCTGATAAATGGTCCCTGAATCTGTATCAGCGAAACCGTCCCATGAGCCAGCGGCCTGCCAAATAGGCTTGTGGCCTGCCCTGCGATCTCAAGCGCCTGCTCTGGCTGGTATTGCGGTTTGGGATACGCATTATCGAGCAGTTTCTTCCATTCAAAGCGCCGGTAGCCGTGTGTAAGCATCACCAGGTCAAGGTCGGCAGTTGTTTTATCTGTGATGTTGGTAAAATAATAGTTTGGCTGTTCGACGTAGCCTTTCAGGTCGGATGTTAACAGCAAGTGGCTCAATATCGTCGTTTCGTCGTTTTCATTTTCCGGCACCTTGTCCTCATCGGTTACCGATACCGAGAAATGCCCCACAGCGGGTTCACCAGCCCTGGTCAGCGCGTGCAGATCGATATGTACTTTCTGCCTGGTGGTGTAAACGGGCTTGTCCGTGGTGGTATGTAGGTTAAGCTGGTCGTAATTTTGCACAAAGATCAGCCGCTCGCACAAAGGCTCGTTCGTTTCTGAAAACAAAGTTATGGTGGCAATGCCGGTGAACAATCGCCTCTTGATAATATCCATCTTCATGGACAAACTATCGAGCCTGAAATTTACCGTGTTTACCACTCCGCCTGAATAGATCAGCAAGCGGTAGCTTTTCCCCTTGTTCTCTGCATAATAGGCTGGATTGACCATTATTTTCACCGATGCTTTAGGGATGGAATCGTTATCTACAGCCAGTTCGATACCTTTCTCCTGTGCTACCGGCAGGTTAATGATATTCTCCGAGCCATCAGCAAAAGTGGCTTTGGCTCTGTAGGTTTCGCCCGGTTGGGGTGTCAGCTCAAAACTGCCCATGCCCAGGTGTGCCGCAGCAAAGGTGCATACCGCTTTATTTTCATTATCCAGCACCACCCCTTTTACCATAATGCCCAAACCGTTGGTGCCGGTAGCTTTAAAGGCTATCCTGCTTTTAAGACCTTCGACCAGGCCGCCTCCCTCCGGGAAGAATTGCAGATCGGCTATGTTATTCACCCGTTTTTTGGGTACCGCGCTTTCGGAGACCTTTCTGTTCTGCAGCGAGCCTACCGGGACTACCTTTTCAAAAAAACTGCCGGGATCGTTGCGCATCCAGCGGGTCCAGGCCCTTAACCGGTAATTGCCTGCGGCCAGGCTGTCGGGCAAGGCAAAATCACCCCAGGTTACGCCATCGCCACTTTGCAGGTTGATACTTTGCACTATCTTGTTTTGAGGACCGATCAGATCGACATGCAGCACGCCGCTGATGTTTGACAATACGTGCCGCTCGCCCATCGTTAAATAGGCTTTAAAATACATCGTATCGCCCGCAGCATAGTAGGGCTTGTCCAACTGCAGGTAGGCTTTTTCGGTGATATGTGCGGACAAATAACTGCCCAGCTTATCCGTAATGGTTCCATTTTGGGCAAAACAATGCAAGGCGCCAAAAAATAACGGCAAAAACAACAGTTTTTTCATGGTGACGATAAGGTATAATAGAAAGTAAAAATGTATAAATATCAGGCAAACTTATTCCACCTTGTAGCGATAAACCTGCCTGCCTATATTGCCTTTATTATCCACCCCTTCCACTACGACGCGGTA
>JAFDZK010000508.1 GCA_018267005.1 Bacteroidota bacterium | reverse complement strand
GGTAAAAAGCGGGCTAAACGATACAGATACGCGAGTCGATCATATTCGTTTGGCGGCACATTTTATATGCGCCCTGTTCCTTCTAAGCTACCTGGTCTGGTTCATTTTAAAACTACGCGTACCCGCCAGCCGGGTACAGGAGGAACCGGAACTGAAAAGGCTTAACATTTTCCTGCTGTCGCTGCTATTTTTTCAGCTTATTTACGGCGCCTTTATGGCCGGCACACATGCAGCGCTTTATGCGCCTTCTTGGCCCGATATGAATGGCGTTTATATACCGGCCGGCATGCTGGCCAACGGAAATTTATGGTACAATTTACATTCCGACCCGCTGACCATACAGTTCATCCACCGCACGCTTGCGTACGCTATAGCGGTAACGACGATCATTTGGTTTTTTAAAAGCACCAAAACGGACCGCAGCGGCTGGCTGTACACTATCCGCTGGCTCCCGCCGGCGCTGGTTGGTGTGCAGATAACGCTGGGCGTCCTAGCCCTGATCCATAGTCCGCTCAAAACAGCCATCTATTATTCCGTCATTCACCAGTTTACCGCTATGCTGCTCTTAATGTCGCTGGTGGTTACACTGTATCTCAGTAAAGGGAAGGCCTTTAATCCCCATGATTCACCTTAATTGCAATTAATTTAATTTAAAATTAATAAATTATCAATCAGGGATTTATGCAGAACGGCCCAAAACAGGCAAACAAGGCCATTTTTATGGAGTTAAACAAGTAATTAACCAAATGTTTAACCAATAAAAATCAAAGTTATGCCTACCACAAAGCAATCGGGGCACAGCACCCGCGAAAATGAGAATGAAAGAAAGATGGGCTCACAATCATCATCATCATCATCTCAAAGCGATCGCAACAGGGAGAACCGCAATATGGGCAGCAACAGCGGCCGTAGCGGTAACTCATCCCGTACGACCCATAAGTAGGATGACAACATACAGCAGTGATGCTGCATAACGGGATAAACATTTCCGGGAAACGGGATTTGTATCTAATACGAATCCCGTTTTTATTAGCCGCACCCCAAGTCCTCTGGCCCGGTAGAGGGATTGCTCCAAAAACTTTTTCATAACATTGGTGTTTACTGTGTTACATAAACAACAATTAACACCTGCTATGAAAAATTACATCAAATTATCGTTAATAACCGCTGCGCTGGCAATGTCGGTCGCGGCATGCAAAGGCAATAGCTCGGCCAGCAGCTCCGATTCGAGCCACGTCGATTCCAGTTCGACCACCAAAGTCGATTCGACCGTTAAGCCCGATACCGGGAAGAAAGACAGCATGAAAATGGGAACCGATACGTCCAGGAAGACAGACACCGTTAATAAGACTTCGACAAAAACTACTGTTGAAAAAAAGAAAAGCGCCAAAAAAGGCTAAAAGCTTTATATCTCGCAGTTTTCCCCGAATAGGCCTGGCTAAATGCCGGGCTTTTATTTTTGCTGCCTGAACCGCTGGTCCGGATGATTGTCTCATGCCGTTGATCGCGTCTCAAAAAACGCTACTTTTACCGCCTGTTATCAACACCGCTGATGGACCTCAATTTTCAATACGCAGCATCGCGCCGATCGGACGCAGACTTAAGGGAACGCATAGACCATCGCGAAAAATATTTGCCGGAGACCATCGAAGCGTCGCTGGAAGAACTGCAAAACAGGGGGCACGAGTTCAGCGACGAAGAACTGAAGGTTATTCGCGAAGACATCCAGGCCCATCGCAATAATGCTTACCTGGCCGATGGCAGATCGGGCTTTTTTCCCGGCAACGATAAAGCTGTTATTGTAGAGGACCTCGATGCGCCATCTTTTTATTCAAGGCGCAATATTTTCATAT
>JAFDZK010000507.1 GCA_018267005.1 Bacteroidota bacterium | reverse complement strand
ATCCGATTGTAAAACTCTCGAACACCGCTGTGGAACTGAACCTTGCCAACAATGAAACGCAATTGTACAACCTGCAAACCCAGATGCAGATATCAAAGAACGCTGCGGAACAGAATACAGTAAACAAGCTGCAGGCTATGGCCGATGCCGAAAGCGCCTATAAGGAAGCTGAGCGGGTATATAACCTGGATAAAAGCCTGTATGCACAGAAAGCCATCGGGTTGCAGGAATACCAGCAGGCCGTGAACAATTACAATTACCTGTTAAAGAAAAGGAACCTCACAAGAGAAATATTACGGCAGGATACCGCGCTGACCAAAGTGCAGAATGAGCAGGCGGCAGAACAGTATAAGCAAATGAAGAATGCGCTTGAACTGATGCGGCAGGAAGAAGCAGCCCTGACAGTAAAGGCTCCCATTGACGGCCAGCTAACCTCGCTGGATGCTGAAGTGGGCCAGAACAAGAACGTGGGCGACCACCTGGCGCAGATCGATGGATTCGAAGGTATTAAAGTACAGGCGCTGATCGACGACCATTATATTTCCCGTGTGATACCGGGCATGACCGCCTATTATCCAACCGATAATAAGAACTATAAAATGGTGGTGAAAAAAGTATACGTGCAGGTAACCAATGGCCAGTTCAAAGTGGATATGATGTTTGTTGGCGACACGCCGCCCGGCTTGAGAAAGGGCCAGACATTGCAGATCAGGCTGGTCTTCAGCGATGAACAGCCCGCTGTCCTGCTCCCGAAAGGCGGCTTCTTCCAGCAGACCGGCGGTAACTGGATATTCAAAGTAAGCGACGACGGCAAAACGGCTTATCGCGTGGACATACAACTGAACCGCATGAACCCGGATTATTACGAAGTTATCAAGGGCCTGAAGCCGGGTGATAAAGTAATCACGTCAAGCTACGAAACCTATGGCGACATACAGGAACTCGTTTTGACCAAGTAGAACAGAAACAATTATTATCTTATATAAATAAATGAAATCCCTAAACGGATTTAGGAGGCACAAATGATAAAGATTACTGATTTAGAAAAGTACTACCGCACCGAAGAGGTGGAGACCATTGCACTGAACAAGCTTTCCATGCATGTTGACAAAGGCGAGTTCGTGGCGATCATGGGCCCGTCGGGCTGCGGTAAGTCTACCTTGCTGAACATCCTGGGCATGCTCGATGATCCGGACGGTGGAAGCTACATGTTCAACGGCATTGAAGTAGCGCACTTCAACGAACGTAAACGCGCCGACCTGCGCAAGCACAACATTGGCTTCGTGTTCCAGAGCTTTAACCTGATCGACGAGCTGACCGTGTTTGAAAACGTTGAACTGCCGTTGATCTATACCGGTGTTCCAAGCTCTGAGCGCGTTAAACGGGTTGAAGAAGTGCTTGACAAGATGCAGATCATGCACCGCCGTAACCACTACCCGCAGCAGTTGTCGGGTGGTCAGCAGCAGCGTGTGGCTATTGCCCGTGCGGTTGTAAACAAACCTAAGCTGATACTCGCCGACGAGCCTACCGGTAACCTGGACAGCAGCAACGGTAACGAAGTGATGGAACTGCTGACGGACCTGAACGAACAGGGAACAACCATTATCATGGTTACCCACTCCGAGCACGATGCCCGTTACAGCCACCGCATTATCCGACTGCTCGACGGCCAGACCGTTATGGAAAACATAATGATCTGATAACAGTCGTTACAGGGCTTTATTTAGCTCGATAATATAGTTGATTAATGTGTCTCCCTAACCTCTTCCTGGCAGCAGGAAGGGGTTAGTTTGAGAGTTTTTTTTCTAAAATTTTACTCTCATGATAAAAAACAACATCAAAATCGCCTGGCGCA
>JAFDZK010000506.1 GCA_018267005.1 Bacteroidota bacterium | reverse complement strand
CTGCCCGAATGTGAAACGGAGCTGGTTGGCGGTTACCATACCGAATATTCGTCCATGAAGCTCGGGTTTTACCTGTTTTCCGAGTACATCAATATGTTCGTGTCATCGGCGGTAATGGCCACGCTGTTTTTTGGCGGATATAATTTCCCATACATGCACCACCTGGGTTTGTCGGAAAACTGGGTTACTATTTTAGGCGTGGTCGCGTTATTCATCAAAATATTCTGCCTGATATTCTTCTTCATGTGGATACGGTGGACGCTGCCGCGTTTTCGCTATGACCAACTGATGGACCTTGGCTGGAAATCGCTGATACCGCTTGCGATCACGAACATTATCATAACAGGTTTGGTCATGAATTTCATCATTAAATAACCGGGAAGAGGATAAAATGGAGTCATTTAGCAATAAACGAAAAGTACTTGAAGCCAAGCCGATGAGTTTTGGCGAGAGGATCTATCTGCCCGCCATTTTGAAAGGGCTGTCGATCACTTTAAAGCACTTTTTCAGGAAGAGCGTCACCGTTCGTTATCCTGAGCAAAAACGTGAGTTTTCTGAGAATTTCCGTGGCATGCATTCGCTGAAGCGCGACGAGCAGGGCCGCGAGCGTTGCACCGCATGCGGGCTTTGCGCGCTGTCGTGCCCGGCGGAAGCGATCACCATGATATCGGCAGAGCGTAAACCCGGTGAAGAGCACCTGTACCGCGAGGAGAAATATGCCGCTGTGTACGAGATCAATATGCTGCGCTGTATCTTCTGCGGACTTTGCGAAGAAGCTTGTCCGAAGGAAGCGATCTACCTGGACGGTGATATCGTTCCGCCGGATTACTTCAGGAAGGAATTAATTTACGGCAAGGATAAATTAGTGGAGGCGCCCTTAAATCAATAAAAGAAGTTTATAACTTTGCCTCGCATTTGCCGGGGCAGGGTTATTGTCAAAATTCAAAATGAGTATATTTTACTTTATCGCATTTTTGTCCATACTGTTTGCAGTACTGGTAATATCTGCAAAAAACCCTGTGCACAGTATTCTTTATCTTATACTCACCTTCTTCACCTTTACCATTCAGTATATTCTGCTTAACGCGCAATTCCTGGCTATCGTAAACTTCATCGTCTACATGGGGGCCATCCTTGTGTTGTTCCTGTACACGCTGATGCTTATCAACCTGAACAAGGATGCTGAGCCTGTAAAGTCGAACATGTTAAAGATAGCGGCCGTACTGGGCGGTGGATGTTTCCTGGTGGTTATCATAGCTTCGTTAAAAGCCCTGGGCGCTTCCCAGCCGGTTGTATTGAAGAACCCCGACCTGGGCCTGGTGAAGAACCTGGGTAAAGTATTATTCGGTGAATTTTTGCTGCCGTTTGAAGTATCGTCGCTGCTGTTGCTTTCGGCAATGGTGGGTGCGGTGCTGCTGGCTACACGCGATAAAAAACCTGTTGTGTAATGGAAAGCTTTTTTAAAACCGCACAGACCGTTCCGCTCAATCATTACATCCTGTTAAGCGCTATCATATTTGCGATCGGTGTAACAGGGGTGCTGATACGCCGCAACGCGATCATTATTTTTATGTCTGTCGAACTGATGCTGAATGCCGTGAACCTGCTGCTAACTGCTTTTTCGGTTTACCGGGGCGATGCCGCGGGACAGGTTTTCGTGTTTTTCATCATGACGCTTGCAGCGGCCGAAGTTGCCGTTGGGCTGGCTATTATCGTAATGATCTACCGGAACACCAACTCGGTCGATATCAATGTATTGAACAGGCTGAAGTGGTAGGAATGATTTCGGAATCCGAAGTGCCGGTTTCGGGATTGTAATAAGAACTAAAACAATAAAACGTACAACGTAACACGT
>JAFDZK010000505.1 GCA_018267005.1 Bacteroidota bacterium | reverse complement strand
GGGATCATCGGAAGGAACATTGTTTCATCTGGTATTAGAGCAGGTCACTTTTCACGGTTTGGCCGGAATGGTGATTATAAGGTATTTGAAAGGCCGCAGGTTGTAAACGTACTTCAAGGGTTTTCAAAGCACCACCGTTAAATGACGGTAATTAGTTAACAGGTGGTTAATTATTCAGGCTGCTAAATTACTTTAATATAAATGAGAGGGAAACAGGTGATTGGGTATTGTCGGGACTAAGGTAAAACGGTCTTTTTGTGCGTCAAAACTTTGGATATTGTATTTTACCAGAAAACTGTTGTATTTTACTCCTCATAGTGAGTATTTACTCATTACAAAATATAAAGTCATTGACTCATAACTACTTCGAATAAGTAAAATACCCGAAAAACAATCTATGCACTTAGGTAAAAAGATTGAGCGAATTAGAGAATTGAAAGGAATGAAGCAAGACACTCTTGCTGGCTTGCTTGGCGTTAGTCAGCAAACTGTTTCACGTCTTGAGCAAAGCGAAAAAATCGATGAAGAAAGGCTTGTAAGAATAGCGGATGTTCTCGGCGTATCTGTCGAAGGAATCATGAAATTTAACGAAGACGGAACAATAAACATTTTTTCAAGCAGCTTACATGATAGCGCAGGTTCCTACAACAATTGTCCTGTATTTCACTTTAACCCGGTAGAAAAAATCATCGAGCTTTATGAGACGATTATAAAGCAAAAGGATGACATGCTCAAACTGAAAGACGAGGTGATTGAAATGTATAAGAATAACAGACAAGCTTCCTGACCACGGTAATTCATTTGAAGTAGCTGAAAATATTTCTGCACCACTTACTGTTAAATAATCTATCCAGGTCTTCTACGAATTGTCTGTTAATATTTTTTAGAAGCCTGACTTACATATACAGGCCGTATCCCTCCTTCCGTCGGGCCGGGCTTTCCGCTGCAAGTCCTCGCTGCGCTCCGGGCTTTCCACTGCAATCCCTTACGGTTTGCAATAGCCGCTTCCGTTTCTCATAGCTTGCCTATCGTCTAAGCTGGTTATTTGATAGAACCTTCATAGCATCACACCTTTTATTTTGCTGGGCCTGTTTAAAAAACTGTTGATCCGTCACGTCCTGCTTTTTTCAAAGAAACGGAACAAAAGGCAGCTAAGGTATTGCAGCTAATTAGCTACGCTTCGCTGACCAAAAGACTACGGCATAACTCAGCCCCTCGTTCCTCGCGGCTTCGGCCTGCGGCACTTATTCCGTTTCCTTTTGGTCCCGCGCTAATAGCTGCACTTCTTATCTGCTTTCTTTTTTTCCGTTTTTTCTTTGAAAAAAAGCTTTTCGGGGCAGGCGGCATAAAAGAAAGCGGGTAACAAAAACAAATTATTCACTTAAAAAACAAAAGTTATGCAACAGGTAACAGGAAGGCTAACAGCGGACGCAGTAGTAAGGACACTGGACAGCGGCAAGGAAGTAGTCAGTTTCTCCATAGCGGACAACGACACATTCAAAAGGAAAGGTGCCGAAGAATCGGAAACAATCACCACCTATTTCAATTGCGCTTTTTGGCTCGGCACAGGGGTAGCGAAGGTATTGCTCAAAGGTGCCGTGGTACAGCTCAACGGCAGGCTGACTGCAAAGCCGTACCAAACCAACACGGGCGACATGGCTGCATCACTCAATTTCAATGCAAGCCGCATATCGGTACTGGCCTACGCGCCGAAGGACAAGAGGCAAACAGACACAGCGAAGCCCGCCAAAGAAAACAGGAAAGGCCCAAATGAAACCAAAGACGACCTGCCTTTCTAAGCAAATCAATCATTTACCAACTTTTAAAAATCAATAATCATGGCACATAATATCAATTTCAA
>JAFDZK010000504.1 GCA_018267005.1 Bacteroidota bacterium | reverse complement strand
TTACAATCAGTTTTTCGTATTGCTCAGGTTTGCTGAGCATGCTATTAACAATGATGCCTGTTTCATAAACTTGTTTCGGGTTTTGGGGCGGCGAACCTACCGACCCGGCGGCGACATAAACGTTTTGGCCGCTAAGCGCAGCGGTAATATCCGACGGCATCAGGTTATAGGATGCCATTTTATCAGGATTGAGCCATATCCGCATCGCAAACTGGTCAGTGAATCCATTTACGTCGCCCACGCCCGGCACACGCAGCATCGCATCCTCGATAAATGTATTGGTATAGTTATCAAGGAATGTAATGTCATGCGTCTTTTTGGGCGAATAAACGGCCACCAGCAGCAATTGGTCGGGGTTGCTTGCGCGCACGGTTGCACCAAGCTTACTCACAACAGTTGGCAGCAGCGGTGCAGCAATGCCAACACGATTTTGGACGTTTAGCGCGGCTATCTGTGGGTTAGTCCCAACATCAAACGTTACCCTTAAGCTCATGCTGCCGCTGTTGCTGCTGGAGCTTTGCATGTATTCCATGCCGGGGGTGCCGTTAACCTGTTCCTCGATCGGGATGGCAGTGGTCTGCTCTACCGTTTGCGCATCAGCACCGGTATAGTTGGCGTTTACCCGTACGCTTGGGGGCGTGATATTGGGATATTGGTCAACGGCAAGATTGAAAATGCATATTACACCCGATATCATCAAAACAAGAGCAATGACGATTGCGGTTACCGGCCGTTTTATAAATGTATTGGCAATCATGATTCACTTGTGTTGTGAAGGTCACGTGATTTCCGTAATTCAAACTCCAACTCCGGATCGATATTCTGCGCTTCAACTTTTCTCGCTTTTTCCATCAGGTCTTCATGATGCGCTTTCAGGTAATCCAGTTTTTCTTTACCATAAGCCCAGCGGGTAATCAGAACGAATAATACCGGTACCACAAAAATAGCTATGGTAGATGCGGCGGTCATACCGCCCAGCACGGTAAGGCCAATGGTACGCCGGGCCACCGCGCCGGCGCCGCTTGCGAAAACCAATGGCAGTACGCCCAGTATGAACGCCATCGACGTCATGATGATCGGCCGCAAACGAAGCCGTACAGCCTCAAGGGTTGAATCAAGCAAATCTTCGCCGCGGTCGACGCGCACCTTGGCAAACTCCACGATCAGGATCGCGTTTTTTGCCGCGAGGCCTATCAGCGTGATCAAGCCGATCTGCGCATAAACGTTATCGGTAAGGGATGGAACCAATGCCAATGCCAGAATGGCTCCAAAAGCGCCGATCGGCACTGCCAGCAATACCGAAAACGGAACCGACCAGCTTTCATAAAGCCCGGCAAGAAACAGGAAAACGAACGTAAGGGAGAAGGCAAATATATACATGGTTACCGACCCTGCTTTCATTTCTTCGTAGCTTAACCCCGAAAATTCATACGTATAACCCTGCGGCAGTTGTTTTTTTGCTAACGCCTGTAGTGCGGTTAGTGCATCGCTGGAGCTCACGCCCGGCGGTGACGACCCGTCTATTTCCGCGGAACGAAAAATATTAAAGTGGGAGATCAAAGGAGCAGCTTCAACGGGCTTAAAACTGATGAGGGTACCCAGGGGCACCATTTGATTGCTGGAATTTCGTACATAATACTTTTCCATATCGCTTACCATGGCCCTGTAAGCAGTATCGGCTTGTACAACGACATGGAAGGTACGGTTATAAGTGGTAAAATCGTTGATATACAAACTGCCCGTAAATGCCTCAATCGTGGTAAAAACATCCGAAATGCTTACACCCAGTTTCTGGCATTTTTCACGGTCTACGGTAAGGCTCATATCGGGTGTATGAGCGGCGTAAAAGGTAAAAGCTTTGGTAATC
>JAFDZK010000503.1 GCA_018267005.1 Bacteroidota bacterium | reverse complement strand
CAACAGCCCCCAGGCAAGAGTTACGGTTATTGCAAAGGATTTTCTGCCGGATGTACAGACGCTGGCAAGCGTTTACGGAGGGATAAAAGTGATTCAAAAACCTTTTGTGGATAGCGACCTCGATGCAGCCGACATCGTTGTGGCGGCCACAAACGACAGCAAGCTGAATAATTATATAAGAGAGTCGGCACATGAACGCAAGTTATTGATCAACGTAGCCGATAAACCCGAACTATGCGACTTTTATCTCGGGTCGATCGTGCAAAAAGGCGACCTGAAGCTCGCTATCTCAACCAATGGAAAATCGCCGACGGTGGCAAAAAGGCTTAAGGAAGTTTTAAATGAAAGCCTGCCTGGGGAACTGGATATAACCTTGCAGCAAATGAACGAGCTAAGAAATTCGCTTTCGGGTGACTTTGCCTACAAAGTAAAACGACTGAACGAGGTAACGTCGGTACTGGTTGAGAAGAAACCCGCAGCTAATCAAAAAGGCCTCATTTGGCTGGTTTGGGGTACCTTAATATTGGCTATAGCCGTTACGGCCTATGCTTTGTGGTCTAACGACGCCGGTTTCAGGGCTTTCGTGGAGAACGTCAATCCTGAATTTTATTATTTCCTTGGCGCAGGCTTTGTCTTTGCTATGATAGACGGCGCTATTGGCATGTCGTACGGTGTTACGACGACGACGTTCTCATTAACCAGGGGCTTCACTCCTGCTGTTGCCAGTATGGGCGTACATCTATCCGAAGTGATGAGCAACGGTATTGCCGGATGGATGCACTATCGCATGGGCAACATCAACTGGAAATTATTTAAAATGCTGGTACTTTGGGGTATCCTGGGCGCTTTTTTGGGTGCTTTCATCTTGTCGTCACTGGAGGAATATAGTAAATTCACCAAGCCGTTTATATCCGTTTATACCTTAATACTGGGCATCGTTATATTGAGGAAGGCATTCCAGGTAAACCGTAAACGCCCGGGCGGTAAGATCAAAAAGATCAACCTGCTGGGCTTTGGCGGCGGCTTCATCGACGCCGTTGGCGGCGGCGGCTGGGGGTCTATCGTATTGTCGAGCCTGATCGCGGGTGGGCGCCATCCGAGTTTTTGCCTGGGTACCGTTAAGCTTTCAAGGTTTTTTGTAGCTATTGTCAGCTCTACAACTTTTATTATTATGCTGATGCGCCATGGAACGCATTGGGAGCCTGTCGCAGGGCTGGTTATAGGCAGCGCACTGGCATCGCCGATAGCAGCTAAAATATCGAATAAGCTCTCGGCCAAAACGCTGATGGTGGCTGTGGGTATTATCGTGATCATCGTAAGCGTAAACAGCATTATTAAATTTTTGACCAAACTGTAAAATGACTGAGTTAGAAAATATCAAACATGAAATAGGCGGACTGCAGCCCGTTGAGGCATTAGCTTTACTGGCCGATAAGTTTCCCGGGCAGATTGTATTTTCGACCAGTTTTGGCTGGGAGGACCAGGTGATAACCCATATAATCTTCACCAACGCCCTGCCGATCAAAATATTTACGCTCGAGACCGGCCGGCTTTTCCCGGAAACCTATTACGTTTGGAACCGTACGATGGAAATGTATGGCAAACCTATCCACGCTTATTATCCTGATAATGAACTGCTGGAAAAAATGGTGAATGCCAAAGGCCCAAGCAGCTTTTACGAGTCAGTAGAGAACCGCAAGGAATGCTGTAATATACGCAAGGTTGAGCCGCTCGGCCGCGCTTTAGCCGGCAACAAATGCTGGGTAACAGGTATCCGGGCTGAGCAATCGGCCAACCGCCAGTTTATGGGCAACCTGGAATGGGACGAACAGCATAATTTGATTAAATTTCACCCGATTTACGACTGGA
>JAFDZK010000502.1 GCA_018267005.1 Bacteroidota bacterium | reverse complement strand
CGGGTCGGTCAGCGTATAATCGCTGATAAAATACAGCAGGTTGCCGAGTGACAAATACTTGCCGGGCTTTTGATTATTGAACCACAGGAAGGCTCTGGTGTATATTTCGTCGAAGAATGGCTTGACCTCGGCGGTACTGACCGTGTCATCCGGCTTAAAATGGATCTCGACAGAACTGCCTGTCTTTGCCCCGATTCCTTTTATCATGCCCGTGGCCCCGATCTGCTGGATAGCGCGCCAGTGCGGGTCGCTTTGCGGCACATCGGTAAATGGCATCAGGTACCCTTTAAAGTCCAGTATCTCGCCCTGGATGATGCGCACCGTCAAATGCTGAGTTGTGGTTTTAAAAAAAGCGCAATACGCAGCCGTCGCGCCAACGCCCTGGCCGAGCGTCATTTGTACGGCGGGGTTCATGGTGTTTCGGTTAACATCACCGGTTACCGCTATAGCCTTTTCGGTAACTAATAAATTATAAACCTCCTTTGGAACAATGGCGCCAAGCGGAATGGAAAATGCAGGGACACCGATACCGCTGCCTACGCCGATCGACGTACGATAAAGGTTTGATTCACGATCATAAGGCTTATTGATATCATCCATTACCATGCGTATGTCTGCTTTGGCGGGTCTTGATCCTTCGATCAACGGCATGGGCGCAAGCTGGTCGGGCGTGCCAAATTCATCATCCAATCCAATATTCTTGTACCCCAACTGTTTTTGCAAATAATATGCTAAGCCGAGCGTCCGCAGGCGCGCAGTCTTTATCAATTCATCATGATTTTTGCCTGAAATGGCTCCGTCCGGGCGAACCATGAATTTATCATTCGGTATTCTATAGGTTCGCAACCATTGCCTGGCGTCCTTATTTTTCAAAAAGGCATATCCTGCCTCGTTATATCCTTCGGGCCTGGCAATGGTCTTGTCTGCATTTTTACCAAAGTCCTTTAGGATGGCTACACAGTTAACCGCTTCTTTTGTCTCATCTTCAAATTTCACTCCCGCCTTCGCCGCTACTTCACCGGTTTCGGTGCCATCCACTACTACTTTGGCTTTGACGGTTACGTTCTCGCCATTTTCAACGATGGTAACCTCCCATTCTGAACCTTCCTTTTTGATATTGGTCCAGGGGGTTTTCGTTTTGACTGTCAGGTTCTTTACCGTGTCGGTTATCTTTCGCAATATCTCTGCGCCGACAGAAGGCTCGAACCGCAATATGGCGTTACGCGATGTATCGTAGCCCAGCCTCGGCCGGTAGTAATCGGTTACTTTCTGCCTGAATTCGCCCCAGATACCTGAGGGCAGGTCGTGGTTGGCGTCCAACACACACATGCCGCCCATGGTCATGCTGCCGCCCAGCCAGGGGCCCGGTTCGACCAATAAGGTTTTCACCTTGCTGCGGGCGCTTTGTATGGCGGCAGCAACGCCGCATGCCCCGCCGCCGATAACCAGCACATCGGTTTTAATGGTTTCCGCTTCGGCAAATGAAAAGGCAAAAATGAATAAGGCGGGCAGAAGTCTTTTGATCATCAGTATAAACAAGCCTAAAACGCTAAAATAGTCTAAAGCTTATCCAATGCAAAAAGTATCGCCGTTCAACTCTCATTTTTCCGAGCGGCCCTGCCCGGTAACGATAATTATCTACAAATTGTTAAATTGCGAATCCGAATCAAATAAAACCGCTATGACAGACGAAGAACTGAAATACCCCATAGGAAAATTCAAACCACCGGTATCCTATACGCAGCATGCCATAAGCGGCTGGATAAACGATATCAAAACCTTCCCGGGTAAGCTCCGCCATGCCGTAACAGGATTAACCGAAAAACAGCTTGACACCCAGTACCGTACCGGCGGTTGGACGATCAGGCAG
>JAFDZK010000501.1 GCA_018267005.1 Bacteroidota bacterium | reverse complement strand
AAGTTACCCTGCCGCTGATCTATTCACTAAACCATGCGTCGTCTTCAGAAAGAAAAAGAATGATCAACCTGGTAAAAAATCATAACGACGACCCTAAGAAGATACAACAGATCATTGACTTTGTTAACAGCACAGGCGGGTTACAATATGCGGAAACCCAGATGAAAAAATACCAGGAAGAGGCGTTCGGCATCCTGGATACCTTCCCCGAAAGCGAGTCGCGGTTGGGTTTGGAACAATTAGTGCGGTTTACCACCGAAAGAAACAAATAATGCCCAGCGAATTTTTATTTATAAGCGGCTTCGTCGTTTTCATTTTTATAATGATGGCCGTCGACCTCGGCCTCTTCGGCAAAGCCGATAAACCCATTACCATGAAACAGGCCGCGCTAATGAGCGGCGTTTGGGTATCGCTGGCGCTGATTTTTTACGGGCTGATTTTTCGGTACGGCCATTTGCTGCACCATGTCGACAGTTTTGCGGCATTGCAGGAGGTTAATATCAAACATTTCCATCACCTTAAATTAAACCCTAATGATTTTGCCGGCAGCCTGCAGTTGTACCAAAAAAACCTGGCGCTGGAGTTTATTACCGGTTATGTG
Source organism: Bacteroidota bacterium (assembly GCA_018267005.1). Classification (GTDB taxonomy): domain Bacteria; phylum Bacteroidota; class Bacteroidia; order Sphingobacteriales; family Sphingobacteriaceae; genus Mucilaginibacter. The sequence goes on along the minus strand of JAFDZK010000501.1, from coordinate 1,272 downwards.
GTCGAGTATGCCTTATCGGTCGATAATATATTTGTGATGGTGCTCATCTTCACCGCATTTGCCGTTGCACCCAAGTATTATCACAAAGTACTGCTATGGGGCATCCTGGGAGCCATCGTGATGCGTTTCCTGTTCATCTTCCTGGGCGCTACGCTGATCGCGCAGTTTCATTGGATATTGTACCTTTTTGGCGCTTTCCTGGTGTATACCGGCGTAATGATGTTCGTCAACCGCAACCAGGAAGACGAGATAGATACCGAAAACCACCGTGTGGTAAGGTTCGCTTCGAAATATTTCCGCGTTCATCCCCGGTTCGAGGGCGGAAAATTTTTTATAAGGGCCGACGGCAAAAAGCTTATCACCCCACTTTTCCTGGTGCTGATGATCATCGAGGTAACCGACTTGTTATTCGCCGTCGATTCGATACCAGCCATCTTCTCAATAACCAAGGATCCTTACATCGTATTTTTCTCCAACATATTTGCCATTCTCGGCTTACGATCGATGTTTTTCCTGCTGGTCAATATCATCGAGAAGTTTCACTACCTGAAAGTCGGCCTGGCGGTACTGCTGTCTTTCATCGGCCTAAAGATGCTCGCCGGCGATTTCGCCGCACAAATCGGGCTCACCACGGGCATTTCATTGCTGATCATCTTAGCGATACTTGCTGTAAGCATCGTTACTTCATTGCTTTTCCCTGACAAGACTCCGCGCAAGGGATAACTAACTTAGCGATCATGGAAAGTAATAATAAACCGGTTCCTTCATTATTTGAATGGGCCGGAGGTATGCAGGCTTTTGAAACCCTTTTTGATAAATTTTACGATAAAGTCCTTACAGACGATCTGCTCCGCCCCGTTTTCGAACACATGTCGCCGCAGCACAGGCTGCATGTGGCCCATTTCGTCGCCGAGGTATTAGGCGGGCCTAAATTGTACAGCGATTCGGAAGGCAGCCACTTTAAGATGATACAAAAACATTTGAACAGGCACCTGACGCAGGAGCATCGTAAACGCTGGATGGACCTATTATTGCAAACGGCGGATGAATTGGTATTACCGGACGACCCGGAGTTCCGCTCGGCCTTTGTAGCTTACCTGGAGTGGGGTACACGGTTAGCCGTGATCAACTCCAACCTGCGCGAAGTTACGGAAAGCCCGGACGCGCCCATGCCCCAATGGGGATGGGGAGTACCCGGAGGTCCATACCAGGCGTAGGTACGCGATATGGGAATGAATAACGCTCACCGACATGCCGTCCGGGCATTCGTCT
>JAFDZK010000500.1 GCA_018267005.1 Bacteroidota bacterium | reverse complement strand
CGATGTGGTGCAACGTTTCCAGCAAGACGAAAAAACAAGGGTATTCCTCATCTCACTTAAGGCCGGCGGCGTGGGCCTCAACCTGACGGAGGCCGATTACGTTTTTATCCTCGACCCCTGGTGGAACCCCGCCGTTGAGCAGCAGGCTATAGACCGCACACACCGCATCGGGCAAACCAAAAACGTGTTCATCTACAAGTTTATCACCAAAGATTCGGTCGAGGAAAAAATACTGGCCCTGCAGCACCGCAAACTCAGTGTTGCACGTTCCCTGATTACTACCGAGGAAAGCTTTATTAAATCACTTTCGGCCGAGGATATTCGGGAGATTTTGGGATAGTAAAGACGTAACTATTAAATTTCAATTATTTCCCCGTTGTCTGCCCATCTACCACAGGCCGTGTATCGCGGTTAGCCAGATCCCACCCGGTATAAAACACCAATTGGGCGCGTTTGGCCAACAGCGGGAAGTTGATCTTGCTTACCTCGTCGCCGGGCTGGTGGTAATCGGCATGTACGCCGTTAAAGTAGAAGATGATGGGCACGCCGTGCTTGGCAAAGTTGTAATGGTCAGAACGATAGTAGAAACGGTTCGGATCGTTCGGATCGTCGTATTTATAGTCCAGGTCGAGGTGGGTGTATTTACTGTTCGCATCCTCGTTCACCTGGTGCAGCTCTTTACTCAGCATCGAAGAGCCGATCACATACACATAATTGGCTGAGTCCGGCTTGCCGATGTAGTCAAAACCCACGCGGCCGATCATATCGATGTTCAGGTCGGTTATGGTATTAGCCAGCGGGAAAACCGGGTGGTCGGTGTAATATTCCGAACCGAGCAGGCCCTTTTCTTCGCCGACATTGCCTAAGAACAGGATACTCCGGCGCGGACCGTGACCATCCTTCTTTGCCTGCATAAAAGCCCTGGCAATTTCCAGTATCCCGGTTGTACCCGAGCCGTCATCGTCAGCGCCGTTGTTTACTTTATCAGGCCCGTTAGGGTTAAGGCCGATATGATCATAGTGAGCCGAGAAGATCAGTACTTCGTCCTTCAGATCGGTACCCGGAAGAAAGCCCAGCACGTCAACTGCATTCACGCCCTTTTGGTCGGTATGAATACTGGCTTTAATATCTGTCTTCAGGGTTTGAACCGGGCCGGCACGCAGCTCATCATAAGTTTTACCTGCCGGTTTCAGGATTAAATCAGCCGTCGCAGGTGCGATATTCAGCACCGGCGCCTGGGCTGTAACCGGTTTGGCGGCATCCTGTTTGATCGACAGGCGGGCGCTCATGATCGAGCCGCGCATCCTTTTCAACAGGCTGGCGACATCGGGGTTTACGGCTAATATCATAGCAGGTTTTTTTTCCTGCAGGCTTTTCAGGATCGCCATCCGCGCATTCGACATGCGGTAACCGGTATTGTTAGTTTTGCCTTCTTCCGGCTTATCCTCGTTGATCCACAATAGTACTTTATCGTTCAAATCGGCGCCGCCGATCTCTGCATCCGTCCCATAGCCAACGAACACGACGTTGCTGGTATTAATATCTTTACCGGCCATGTTCCCGCGGCCCGCAAAAAAATCCTGTCCGTTAGCCAGTTCCTGGTTGTTGACGCTTAGTGTGATCCTGGTTGAATTTTCAACCAGCGGAATATTTAAAAAGTAGGATCCATTCACCGGCGGTTTCAGCCCCATTTTCTTAAACTGGGCTTCCAGGTAATGCGCTGCTTTGTCGGCGCCGGGTTTGCCCGTTTCGCGGCCTTCAAAAGCATCCGAAGCCAGGATGCTCAGGTGTTTCTTCGCATCTTCGGCGGTGATCAGTTTCGCATATTTGGACGGGTCGGCCTTTTTTTGCGCGCTTGCATATGTCCCGATAGCCAGCGCGGCGATGAGT
>JAFDZK010000004.1 GCA_018267005.1 Bacteroidota bacterium | reverse complement strand
CAGCAATAACGATTGCCGTGTAACCGCGCCTTCAATAGCGCGGTAAGCCATTTGAACGGCATCCATAAGCGACCGGCCTTTCGCCATAAATCCCTGCTCCATCATGTGCATGCGCTGGGTGAAAGCGTTACTGTACGGATTTATATACCCAATGAGATTATTGCGGTGTACAGCCTGGCGGATGTGGATGAGCGTAGTGAGCGCCGCAATACCAAACGAGCCGCCCAACTGCCGCATCATGTTATTTAAACCCGTACCCTGCCCGATCTCGGGGCCCCGCAGGTCGGCAATAGCCAAAACGGTAAGCGGCACGAACAATAATGCCATGCCGACGCCGCGTATCAGCAACGGTACCAAAACGTTTAACTCGCCCGTTTCGAGGGTCGAGTGGCTCAGCATATAAGTGAACACGAAAAAAAGGAACATACCTAACGTGGCCATAAACTGCGCAGGTATGCCGCGGTTCAGCATCTTACCTATAAACGGCATCATGACGATCGTACATAAACCACCGGGGAACAACAGCTCGCCGGTTTGCTGCGCCGTAAAGCCAAGCAGGTTTTGGCAGAATACCGGGAACACGAATACCGAACCATATAAGCCAAATCCCAGCACAAACGAGGTGAACATACCCACCGCGAAACTGCGGTGCCGCATAATGCTGAAATTAACGATCGGGTGATCGGTGCTCAATTCCCGCCATATAAAAAGCAGCACGCCTAACACTGCGGAAATGGTCAGAACCAGGATATAGGTTTTGGAAAACCAGTCTTCCGATTCACCTTTTTCCAATATCGTCTGCAAACTGCCAACAGCGATAGCCAGCAATAAAATACCCCACCAGTCTATGGGTTTTCCCCTGCTTTCCCGCGGCGTTTCCCGCACAAAAGTGTACGTAAAGAACGCGGCTATAGCGCCAACCGGGATGTTCACATAAAATATCCATTGCCATGAAGTATGGTCGGTAATGTAACCGCCGATGGTCGGCCCGACCGTTGGGCCGACAACCGCTCCCAAACCGAATAACGCGGTGGCCGTGCCGATCTGTTCAGGTGGCCAGGTGTCGAGCAATATAGCCTGGGCAGTAGATATCAAACCTCCGCCGGCAATACCCTGCAATATCCTGAAGCCTACTAATTCGCCTAATGAATGGGAGTTGCCGCAAAGAAACGATGCGATGGTAAACAGTATGATCGAACCAAGGAAATAGTTTTTACGGCCGAAATAGCTGCCCAGCCATCCCGACATGGGCAATATAATTACGTTGGCTACCGCGTAGCCTGTTACTACCCAGGCAACATCCTCCAGCGTAGCGCCGAGGTTACCTTGTATATCGGGCAGGGATACGTTCACGATCGTGGTGTCGATCAGCTCGAGCAGCGAAGCCGATATCACCGTGATCGTGATGATCCATTTTCTAAAACCTTTTTCAGCCATTACAATTAGTCTTTATAAATAACAGAAACACTCACGCTCATGCCCGGTCGAAGCATAGCCAGGGTATCCTTCCCGGCATTTATCTTTATTTTAACCGGTACGCGCTGTACAACCTTTACATAGTTGCCGGTAGCGTTATCCGGAGGTAATAAGGAGAATTTTGCGCCGGTAGCGGGTGAGAAATTGTACACTTCGCCATGCAGTTTCATATCGGGATAAGCATCCACATCGATATTCACTTTCTGCCCGTCCTTTAAATTGGTAAGCTGCGTTTCTTTAAAGTTCGCCGTGATGTAAACGCTGTTGTCATTCACGATGGAGAACAGCGTTTGCCCGGGCTGCACCAACTGGCCTATTTGAATGTTTTTCTTAGAGGTTACACCGCTTGACGGAGCCGTGATGGTAGTATACGACAATTGCAGTTTGGCATAATCCACGTCGGCCTGGCGCTGGGTAACGCCCACGTTGGTCACTTTAAGCTGGTTGCGGGTAGTGCCCACCTGCTCCAAAGCAGCCCTGTACTGATCCTGCGCCGCGCGATAGGTAGCTTCGGCCACATCGCGATTGGCTTTTACCTGGTCGAACTGCTGCTGGGTTACCGACCCGTCCTTTACCAGGTTGGCATAACGGGCGTAATCATTGTTAGCCTGTTCCAGCCGGGCCTGCGCCGAGGCAACCTGTGCCCTTGCACTCGATGAATTTGCCTGGGTGCCTATGATCTGCGACTGGCCGACACCAACGCCTGCGTTTGCACTTTGTTTGGCTGCCAATGCCTCTTCCAGTTTTACTTTATAGTCGCGGTCGTCCAGCTTTACCAGCACCTGCCCTTTTTCGACATGCTGGTTCTCCTGGAAGAAAACGCTGTCCACATATCCGCCAACGCGGGCTACCACCGGGCTGATGTCGCCGTCGATCTGCGCGTCATCGGTGTCAATATGCTTTGAGTAGTAGATATATTCTTTTATCCCGAATATGATACCTGCAACGAGTATCACACCAAGTACGATAGGTAATACCCTATTTGGTTTCTTTTTGGGGGTTTCTTGTTCGTTTGCCATTGTATTGCGTCGTTTTTTATTTGTTAAGTTTTCCGGTTGATTTTAATAATGTATAGTATGCGAGCCCTGCGTCGGCCTTAGCCAGCTCCAAATTGATCTCGGCCTGGTACAGCAGCGTTTCGGCATCGGCCCGGTCGGTGGCCGAGGCTACGTTGCTCTTGTACTTCGATTCCAGGATGTTATTGTTTTCCGTAGCCTGGTCTATCGAGGTTTGCAGCAGCTTGATCTTGTCCAGCGCCTGCGTATAACCCTCGTAGTTTTGGTTCACCTCTTTCCGGATGTTATCGGATGTAATACCCTGGCTGATATTCACCTGTTCTTTTTGGATCTTGGCTTCGGATATTTTGTTTTTGTTGGTCCACAGTGACGAAAAGTTCCATGCCAGCGTCACACCCGCTGTTATGGGCGTAATGTAACTGCCGCTTTGAGGTAACGGATTAGCCGCGATGTCCACGTAGTAGCCGCCCAGCGACGCCGCAAGCGTCGGCGATTGGTTGGCGCGGATACTTTTAATGTTGGTTTCGGCAATGTCCGACTGTAACAGCAATTGCTTCATTTCCTGCCTGTTGGCCAACGCGCTGTCGATGTAGCTGCTCACAGGCGATACTTCACGGCTGGGCTCGCTAATCTGTTCAATATTGATGTTGGTCGTTTCGGGCAGACCGAGCATAATATCCAGGTCATAATTCATCACCTTGCGGTTGCTTTCCAGGTCGATCTCGTTCAATTGCACATTGGCGCGCTGCAGCTCGAAACGCAGAACATCATTTTTGGTAACGATGCCCTGGTCGAAAAAGCGCTGCGCCTGGTGTATCTGCTGATCGATGGAGCTTAGATTTTGCTCGATAACCTTTTTGCTTTGCAGTATCTTGTACAGGTTGTAAAACTCGCTGATCACGTCATAAGTGATCTCGTCTTTGTTCTTATCTGCATCTAAACGGGCCACACGTGTTAACAGATCGGTCGATTGTTGCGCGTACCTGAGCTTGCCGCCTGCAAAGATGGTCTCGTTAAGGGAAACGATACCAAGCCACGCATTAGCGCCCGATGGCAGATTGAAGCTGGTTTTCGGGCCAAGCGACAGCATATTGGCCGGTATTTCGGCCCGGTTATAACCGAAACTCGCATTGCCGGTCGGCAGCATCCTGTCTTTAGCCTGGTTGTATTGTGCGACCGCCTGGTCAACCTTCGATTGCTGGAGCTTTAATACCTTGCTGTTCTGGATGCCCAGCTTAATAGCCTCGTCCAGGGTAAGCGTCCTGTCCTGCGCCGCGGCGGGCAGCGCGATCATTCCGGCCAGTACGATAGCAACGATAAGCCGGAACGCATAATCTACCATCGTTTTGAATGGTATGGGTTTTAGTGATTTATTTAGTTGTGTTATCATGTTCGTTCATCAAGTAAGATTTCAACAATGTTTTCAGGTAGGCCTCGATCCTCGGCTTAAACTTTTCCTCCAGCAGCTTATCGTTTTGTATATCGTAGCCGAGTACCTTGGAAGTAAGCTGCGGCGAATTGACGATGAAATTCTTCGTTCCGTAAATGGTTGCGATCACCAGTTCTATATCGATGTTCTTATTAAATTCTCCGCTTTTGACACCGTCCTGCAATATTTTCCGGATCTCCGATACGTTTTTCATCAGTATGTCGGTTATCTGGTCGGACAGTTCGCCCCTGCGCTGCATCGACAGTTCCTGGTACAGCAGCTTCTGGAAACAATTGTTCGTCACCACGCGCTGCGTATACAATTCAATATATTTTTCGATCTTATTCCAGGCGCTGGTGCTTCCGTCACTGCCAATGTTTTTCAGCAGGTCCTGGAACGAAATGATCTTTCGTTTAAAAACAGCGAGAAATAAACCCTCCTTCGACCCAAAATAGTAATTAAGCATAGCCATATTTACGCCGGCTTCACCCGATATCGTCCGGGTGGAGGCGCCGTCAAATCCGAGTTCCGAAAACACCCTTTCGGCAACATCCAGGATATGATCTTTCTTGTCTATTTTATCCTTGTCCATTTTCTTTTACTGCGGCAAAATTAATCAATCGATTGATTGATGCAATAGGAGTTTTGTTATCTTAATGTAATCATTTGATTAACAAACTCTAAATCTTAATCAAATGATTGGTTTTCAGTATAATTACCGATGTAACAGTTTTGTTTTACATTTGAAGCATTAAAATTTCTGCCTATCTTTCAACCTCTTTTACCGACTATGAAGCGTATTCTTTTGCTTGTCGTAGGCGTTGCTACTGCCTTTTGCGCCTTCGCCCAAACCAATCCTCCGCAGGACCTGATAACTATCGAACAAAACCTGAAAAAACTGGATGTTTTGGGAAGCGTGCTGTACGTAGCCGCCCACCCCGACGACGAAAATACCCGCCTGCTGGCCTACCTGGCGCAGGAGAAGCATTACCGCACCGGCTACTTATCGATGACGCGCGGCGATGGCGGCCAGAACCTGATCGGCAACGAGCAGGGCGAACTGCTCGGATTGATCCGTACGCAGGAATTGCTGGCCGCGCGCAAAGTCGACGGCGCCGAGCAGTTTTTTACACGCGCGGTGGATTTTGGCTTTTCAAAAGGCCCTAAAGAGACGCTCGATTTCTGGAACGAGGAAAAGATATTGGGCGACGTGGTGTGGGTGATACGTAAATTCAGACCGGACGTGATCATCTGCCGTTTCCCGACAACGGGCGAAGGCGGCCACGGCAACCACACCGCTTCGGCTATACTAGCGCAGGAGGCTTTTACGGCGGCCGCCGACCCGAAACGCTATCCGGAGCAGTTAAAGTACGTCCAGGTATGGCAGGCGAAGCGCTTATTGTGGAATACTTTCAGTTTTGGCAACATCAATACAACCTCGCCCGACCAGTTCAAGATCAACGTGGGAGTTTACAACCCGGTACTGGGCAAAGGCTACGGTGAACTGGCTGCCGAAAGCCGGTCGAATCACAAAACGCAGGGTTTCGGTTCATCCAAGCAGCGAGGTGAAGCCTATGAATATTTCAAAACCATCCTCGGCGACGCGCCGAAGGAAGAACTGATGGATGGCGTGAACACCACCTGGAGCCGTGTAAAAGGAGGAGAAGAGATCGATAAAGAAGCGGAAGATATTCAAAAGAACTTCAGCCCTGATCATCCTGATAAATCGGTGGCTGCATTAGTTAAGGTGTATAGCCAGGTAGAAAAACTAAGCGATCCTTACTGGCGCGAACAGAAAATGAAAGGCTCGGCCGATCTCATCGCAGCTTGTGCGGGGTTGTGGTTTGAGAGTTACCCGGATCAACCTATATATGCTTTGGGAGACAGTACTAACGTGCATACCCAGGTGATAAGCCGGTATGATTTAAATATACGGTTAGCGGGTATAGCGAATACGTCGCAACATAACGATGCTGCGCAAAGGAATATGTACACGTATACAGATAACGTCCTTCCAGAAAATGAAACAAAAACATTTGATAGTAAGCTCCGTCTAAACGAACTTACCCAACCTTATTGGCTTAGGTTTCCACATGGAATCGGATCATACAATTGGGATGTATTGGATAAGCAGGAGGAGTTTAACCAGGAAGCGTTACCTGAAAACATTCCCTACTCAACTCAAATTACTTTCAATATACTGGGTAAGGACATCACATTTACTCGAGCGGTTCAATACAAATACACCGACCCGGCCAAAGGCGAACTTTATGAGCCCTTAGTGGTAGCCCCACCGGTTACCGCCAATATCCGCAACTCAGTTTACATCTTTAATTCGCAGCAGCCGCAGGCGGTAGTGGTTAATCTGAAAGCGTTTAAAAATGGCGTATCGGGCAGCATCAGCCTCAATGTTCCTTCGGGCTGGAAAGTAAACCCTGAAAGTGTTTCGTTCGCCAATAAATCCAAGAACGACGAATGGGAGCAGGAATTTACGCTGACGCCCACCGGAAACAGATCGCAAACGGGCGAACTCGAAGCGCAGGTAAACATTAACGGCGACCCGAAGCCTTATCATTACGGCATCCTGTCTATTCATTACAACCATATTCCCACGATCACCATTTTCCCGCCCGCACAAGCCAAACTGCTGCAGCTCGATTTGAAGATCGCCGGTAAGAAGATCGGCTATATCGAGGGTGCCGGCGACCTGGTGCCCGACGCGCTGCGGCAGGTTGGGTACGATGTGCACCAATTGAGCGAGAACGAAATCATGAATGGCGACCTGTCGGTTTATGATGCGATCATTACGGGCGTGCGCGCCTACAATGTAGATAAGCGGCTGGCTTATGAGCAGCCCAGGTTGCTGGAATATGTAAAGAACGGCGGCGACCTGATCGTTCAATACAACAATAGCAACGGCCTGGTGACCAAAAATATAGGGCCGTACCCTTTCAAAGTAGTGAATGAACGGATAACGGACGAGACCGCCAAAATAACGGTTCTCGATCCGAACAACCCGGTTTTGAATTACCCGAACAAGATCGGCCAGGCTGATTTTGACGGCTGGGTGCAGGAACGCGGCTTGTATTTTACCAAAGATGCAGACCCGCAATACCAAAAGGTGCTGCAAATGAACGATCCCGGCGAGGCGCCCAAGGACGGTGCGCTGATAACCGCGCAATATGGTAAGGGGCGTTTTATTTATACATCGCTGGCCTTCTTCCGGCAACTGCCGGCCGGTGTGCCCGGGGCGTATAGATTGTTCATCAATATGCTGAGCAAGCCGAAGGCGAACCCATAGTTTTGAACACGATTTCCAGGATTATACAGATGAGCATGATTATTAAGTATCCTGTTCATCCCTGAGATCTCATAAATCGTGTTCAAAACAGTTCTCCTACATTCACAAATAAACCACGCGAACCTTCGCGGCCGAAGCCGTAGTCGATATCGATATTGGTTTTGCTGACCTTGTTGAGCTTGATCCGAAGGCCCGCTCCATAACCCGGCTGTATCGACTCCAGCCTGGTGCCTGGCGCTGCTGAAAAGCTGGCCGCGTTGCCAAAAACCACGCCTCCGAACAAACCATTGGCGCTGAGCTTAAAGCGATATTCCGCTTCGCCGTAGACTTCCTGCGCGCCGCGAAAACGGCCCTGTATATAGCCGCGGCCGGTGCTCGCATACGGGTCCCAGCCGGTAGCCGGCAGATCGAGGTATGGAGGTTTGCCGCTGATGGTCAGCCAGTCGTAGTTCCAAAAAGCGATCACGTTGGTCGAACTTGCGGGAAAGCGGAAATACTTCCGCAGGTCGATGATCACCGAACGCCAGTTATCGGTACTGCCCATAAAGACGAAATTATCGCGATACTGCAGCGAAGTATAGGTGCCGGCGGATGGGTAGATCGAATTGTCGCGGCTGTCGTACAGGATCTGCGCCGTGATGCCGGAGGATATGGTGTGCCCATCCGGGCCATACGCGGTATAATCCGATGGAGCGCCGTTTATAGGCCCCTTATGCGAAATATTGCCATGGTAATCGATGATGTACCCTGCACCGATGAACAGGTTGCCGACGATGTTTTTGAGCGCAACCTCGTGGAACCGGGCATAGATGTAATCCATAGGGTCTTCGTTTTTAATATAGGAATTTGAGCCGAGGCCAAAAGTGCTTTGCGGGTACTTGTAAAAGCGATAATCGCCGACAAGGTCAAACGAATTGTTCTTCGTCCAAATTTCCGATTCAATAGGGAACGTAAATTGTTTATTCTGACTGTAGCCGATGTTCGTGGTTATAGTCGATACCCGCGCCTGCGAGTCGGTGCGGAAGGCGACGTTTCCTGTAAGTGATACCACAAACTCGGTTTCGAGCGTGTAGCCTATGGCAGGGATGTATGAAAACGTCGGTTTGGTGGTGATGGTGTCTTTTTTGATCACCCCTGGATGCTTTTTGTGAAAAACGCTGTTAAAAACGTCGATCAGGTCTCTCGCAGGGACCACCGTGTCGGTTCGCGGCTTATAGATCATATATTCAGTATCCGGCCTGGGCAAAATACGCTTTAGCCGACGGTCCTGCGCAAAAGAAATATGGGTAACAGCGGAAAGGGCTGTTATTAGAATAGGGGCGATATACAACTTTCGGTTCAAAGCGGCGCTTATCAGCTATATCTCGGCATTGGGCGGTATTTTAAAGTTTTGACAGGACAAAAGTACGAACCAAACAGGTCACAACCGGAAAATAAAAAACCATCTCCAAAACTGAAGATGGTTTTATGTTATAATGAGAGCATTTAGAAACAGAAACGAAGTCCTAAGCCAAAGCGGGCCGCGGTAAATGTCGAGCCGCTCCCCACGTAAAAGGTAGGCCGCCAGTCAAACGACAGGTCAAGCGGCGTTGTATCTATTTTGTAATCAAGGCCGGCTGCAGGACGAAGATAAAAGCTGGTGCTGCCGTTACCGAAACCCAAAGCTGGGCCTGCTCCAACGAACCAATCCAGTCCCTTGGCGTTTTGGACCGCATCGTTATAATGATAAAATGCCGAAATGAAAGTACTGCCTCCACCGAATAATAATTCGCCCTGTGCTGAACTGTGTTGGTCGAAAAAATGATTAATAGCCGGTCCTACCAGGGTCGAGCCGGTGCCCATTTCAACGCTTAATCCTGCCGAGGTGTTGTAGATCTGCGCGTTAGCCGTGTCAGCATAATACACCATTACGACAAAAAGCAATAAAAATAACTTCTTCATAAAGTTTTGGATGTGTGTTAATTGTGAAAAAATAAATGATATAAGTTTATAAATTTTTGGCAGGCGCTATATTAGGAAAAATAGTTAGAACTAAAAATATTCTTTCAAAAGTTAATCTTATTAGTTATGGTAAGAATTATTTTCTTATTTAATAATAAAAATAATATTTTTGCTTTCCATCACTATTCTATAAACTTAAACTGATATATGACCACTTTTTTCACAAAGGCCGCCTTTCCGGCCGCATCTTTTTTTTCGTCATTGCTGCTGTTGTCGTCGATAGCAACTTACGGCTACTCGCAATCTGATACCCTTTACATGAATAACAAAAAAATTGCCTGTTCAATAAAGGAGATCACTCCCGACGCAATCAAGTTCACTTACCCGGGGGAAGAATTGTTAAACACCATTTACAAGAACACGGTTCAAAAAGTTGTGTTCAAAAGCGGGCGCACACAAACGTTCGCAGAGGCGACCTCTTACAAGCAGATCAACGGCGTGATGGATTACGACAAGGTTGCCATTACCTCGGTTGAAGATGAGGTAAAAGGTCTCTATAAATTTGGGGAGGTGAGTTCGAAGGCCAAGGGAACAACCGTGTACTCAAACCAGGAACGCGTAAAGGAACGCGCTTATCGCAAGTTAAAAGTGCAGGCAGCGATGTTTGGAGCCAATGTAATCTACCTGGCAAACCAGCGTACCGAAGGAAATAAATATGGAAGCTACTTTACGAGCGGTTCTACATCGGAAACCGACCTTACGGGTGTGGCCTATTCAAATACATTGCCCGATTATGATCAGTTCAGGAAACTTATCAGCACAGGTAAAACATTTACCGCTGTAAAGAAATTTGCATTAGGCGCCAGTTCAAGCGATGTTTCCCAGGATGATATTAAAAAGAGCTTCGAAATCAGCAATATAAGCAGTGATAACGGCATTATTTACATTGATGGCAACCTTCAGGGCGAACATAACGTTAGCAAATTCCAGGTAGTAAATGTTGGCAGCAACAGCTTCAGCATCGCTTTCAGAAATAAGGGCGATGCTTATAATTTTACTATTGCACTTTAAGTATTGCTATACATCATATAAACAATTACTTTTGCAGGGTTGAAATAAGCATACTATGGAACATCACGCCAAAGAAGAAGAAAAAAGCTACGATTACCTGTATTACGTTGTAGCGTTGGTTTGCGGCCTGTTTACAGGCGCTGTTATCAACGACGGTTTTACCTGGATATTTGTCGGCGGTGTTTTGGGCTTGTTACTGGCGGCATTATTCCTGAAGGTATTTGTTAGGGGTCGTGAAGAACGCTGATCCCGATCTGCCCGCCTTTATAAAAAGCTGGAACCAGTTTTACGGTATTGTGATCGTATGGCTGGTTTTTTTAATTTTCGTCTTTTGGCTCATCACTTTGTCATTTAAATAGGATTTTCCTTTAACTTGCCAAAAACTGCTGATATTCAGCGATAGCTTTTTGCTTTCAGCTTTTAGCCTTCAGCTTTCACATGAGTTTAATAGACTGGATCGTCCTCGGGATAACCTTGCTTACCATCGTCGTTTACGGCATTTGGAAAAGCGGCCGTCATCAAAGTATGGACCAGTTCCTTGTCGCCGGCCGCTCCATGCCCTGGTATACCGTGGGCCTCTCGGTGATGGCCACGCAGGCCAGCGCTATCACTTTCCTGTCAGCGCCGGGTCAGGCTTATTCCGACGGGATGCGGTTCGTACAGTTTTACTTCGGCCTGCCGCTGGCCACCATTGTACTATGTACCACCTTTGTGCCGATGTTCAGCAAGCTGAAGGTTTATACGGCCTACGAATTCCTGGAGCAACGTTTCGATCTGAAAACGCGGTCACTCACGGCTTTGCTGTTTCTCATACAACGCGGGTTATCGACCGGCATCACCATTTATGCGCCGTCTATCATTTTGTCGACCATACTGGATATCAATACGGTTTATACGACACTCTTTATAGGCGGTTTAGTGATCTTTTACACCGTTTACGGCGGTACCAAAGCGGTGTCCTATACGCAACTGCTGCAAATGAGCATCATTTTCGCCGGTATGTTCCTGGCCGCCGTGTTAGTAGTTTACCTGCTGCCGCAAGGCGTTGGGTTTACCAAAGCCCTGCACCTCGCGGGTAAGCTCGGCCGCATGAATGTGATCGACTGGAAATTCGACCTGGACAACCGCTACACCGTTTGGAGCGGCCTGCTCGGCGGCTTCTTCCTGCAGCTATCGTATTTCGGCACCGATCAGAGCCAGGTTGGGCGTTACCTAACAGGCAGCTCCATCGGGCAAAGCCGTTTGGGGCTGATCATGAACGGGCTGATCAAAGTACCGATGCAGTTCCTGATCCTGCTTATAGGCATACTGGTTTTCGCCTTTTACCAGTTCAACCAGCCGCCATTGTTCTTCAACCGGTATGAAGTACAACAGATCAAAAAGAGCCAGTATAGTGCCCAATACAAAGCCCTGGAACAACGATATGCCGACGCTTTTCAACAGAAAAAAGCTTTGGCCGAAAAGTATACCCAGGCGGTCCAAAATGGGACAGAATTGAGCATAAATAGTGCAACATTGAGCCTGAAAGAAGCAAATTCGAGGCAAACGTCGATCAGGAAAGACGCCATCGCGCTCATCAAAAAAAATGACAATAAAACGGACGCCGCCAACGATACCAACTACGTTTTCCTCGACTTTGTCACGCACTTTCTGCCGAAGGGCCTGATCGGCCTGCTGATCGCCATCGTGTTCCTGGCATCGATGGGCTCGACGGCCAGCGCGCTCAACTCTCTTGCGTCTACTACGGTTGTCGATATCTACAAGCGCAGCATCAACCCCGGCGGCACCGACGAGACTTACCTGAAAGCATCCCGCCTTGCAACAGTATTCTGGGGAGTGATCTGCATCGTGATGGCGCTTTACGCAGGCAAGATGGGTAATCTGCTCGAAGCAGTAAACGAGCTGGGCTCGTATATCTACGGCACCATCCTCGGGGTATTCGTGGTGGCCTTTTTCCTCAAGCGCATCAACGGCACATCGGTGTTCGTAGCTGCTGTGATCAGCGAAGCCATCATTTGCCTCATGGGCTTTTTCAATGTTATCGCTTACCTGTGGCTAAATGCAATAGGGTGCTTTTTGGTGATCATTATTGCGTCGGCGATCAATTCCCTTACCCGCAATAAGTCAATTATTACACCTAACTGATCAATGCTGTTAGGAATTATGATCGTAGTGCTTAGCTTTGTAATATGCTAAGAAAGCCGGCCGCGATCATCCTCACCCTGCTGTACCTTGTTACGGCTACCGGCTTTGCGCTAAACATGCATTATTGCTTCGGCGAACTTGCGTCCGTCAAAATTGATGCACCGGCTAAAACATGCTCGAAAAGCCTTTTTACCGCCAAAAAGAAATGCTGCCGCGATAAGCGCATCGAAGTAAAAGTTAAAGATTCGCACGAACCTTCGGCGAAGTCATCCGTTTCGAAGATATTCAACGAAGAACTGCTTTTTATTGTGGCATCGAATTGGAACTTCAGCGCACCCACCCATTACCTGGCTGCTTCTTCTTACACGAAGCCTCCCGGCGCGTTAAGTACAGGTCCGGTTTATCTCGCCAACCGTAATTTCAGGATCTGATCATTATAAGAAACGCCGAAAGCTAATTTCCGGGCATCGCTACCGGGAAACCTTACTATTTAATTTTTGATCAGATGAAGACTTTAAGAATAACTACGATACTATTTCTGCTAAGCGGGACATTACTCGCACAAGCTAAAAAGGATACGTCCATGAAAGGCATGGATATGGGCGGCATGCACATGCAAATGGACTCCGGCAAGCCTATGATGATGAACAGCCAATACTCGCTTGATTTGCCGATGAACCGCGACGGATCGGGCACCTCGTGGGTACCCGACCAGACGCCGATGTACGGCTACATGTTCCACGGCAAAAAGTGGATGACGATGATACACGGCAGCTTTTTTATTCGTTATACCAAACAGGATTTTTTTAAACAGGGCAGCCGTGGCGGCAGCCAGTTTGATGTACCCAACTGGTTTATGGCGATGACGCAGCGACAAGTCGGTAAAAATGGCTTGTTTTCCGTCAATACCATGTTCTCTTTCGACCCGTTCCTGGTCGGGCCCGGCGGTTACCCGCTTTTATTCCAGACCGGCGAGTCGTATAAAGGCAAACCGCTGGTCGATATTCAGCATCCGCACGACCTGTTTGCGGAGATCAGCCCGAATTATACCCAACGAATCGCCAAAGATGCCGATGTTTCCCTTTCGGTAGGTTACCCGGGAGAGCCGGCGCTCGGTCCGCCCGTGTTCATGCACCGGCTTTCCGCTATGAACATCCCGGATGCGCCGTTATCGCATCATTATGCCGATGCGACACACATCACTTTCGGCGTAGCCACGATGGGGTTCAGGTATAAGGACGTAAAGCTGGAAGGCTCGATATTCACCGGCCGCGAACCCGACGAATACAGATATAACTTTGATAAGCCCAGGTTTGATTCTTATTCCGTGCGCCTGTCATACAATCCGTCCGACGAGTGGGCTCTGCAGGCATCTAACGGCTGGATACATAGTCCTGAAGCCCTCGAACCGCAGCAAAATGTCAATCGTTTTACGGCCTCGGCTATCTATACCAAAACGCTGAACGGCGACAGCTACATCGCAAGCACGCTGGTTTACGGCCAGAACCATTTTTCCGACAATGGGAAAACGCTGCCATCCATTTTGCTGGAAAGCAGTTGGCAAATTCACAAAACAGGGGTTTATGGCAGGTACGAGTATGTTCAAAAAGATGCTGAAGAGCTGAACCTGACGGGCAGCTATCCGCTAAACCCTAATTTCGATATCAATGAGCTGACGTTGGGCATAAACCAGGTACTGACCAGCTTCGGGCAAACCAACATGACCGGCGGCGTACAGGCTACGCTGAATGTTTCGCCAACGCCATTGCAAGCGCTTTATGGCACTGCACCCATTGGGTTCGAGGTTTACCTGCGCATTAACCCGTCGCTGATGATGATGGGCCACAGCCACAATAAGACGATGAATATGGATATGTAAGCGCGAATAGCAGCAAAGCGTGTATTTGACAAGAGCCACACAATAACTTAAATTTGTAATATGTTTAAAAAGCCTGCCGCGATCCTGTTGATGCTGCTGTACCTCGTTACAGCTTCCGGCTTTGCGCTTAATCTGCACTATTGTTTTGACCAGATCGCTTCTATAAAGATAGATGCCCCGGCGGATGCGCTTTACGGCAAGGCGCTTAAAATGAGCAAAATGAATTGCTGCAAGGATAGCCGGATCGAGGTGAAAATAAAAGATGCTCATCAAAACAGCTCCTCTGCAGCGCCGGTAAAGATATGTCCGGTAGTTTTGGCGACGTTAAACTACGCCGATTTTACTGCTATCTTCCAGAACGCCGCTATTGTAAATATGGTCTATCGCGGTCCTCCTCCGCTCCCGGATAGATGCATTTATCTTCAGAACCGCACCTTCAGAATTTGATCAGAATTTTATTGTACCAGGTATCAGGCAGGATTTATACCCTGCCGTATTCTATTTTTTACAATTTAATTTTTGATCAACATGAAAACTCTTAAAATATTCATACTGCCGATAATCTTTTCAGTAAGTACTATTGCAAACGCTCAATTTACCAAAGCCGAATTACAGGTAAGCGGACTTACCTGTTCCATGTGTTCTAAAGCGACAGATAAATCGCTCCGGACGCTCAATTTCATTGACGATATTAAAGCGGACCTCAACCGCAACGTGTTTGTGATCACCTTTAAAAAGGATATGCCAGTAAACCTGGAGCTTATCAGCAAAAAGGTTAAGGATGCGGGCTTCTTCGTCAACAATCTGAAAGCGACTTTCGATTTTGACAATATTAAGCTGAACAATAATTCATTCAGCTATGCCGGTGATACTTATCATTTGGTAAACGGCGATAATAAGTCACTTTCAGGCCAGGTAGCTTTTACGGTTGTCGATAAGGATTTTGTATCAAAGTCGGTTTACAAAAAATATAAATTCGATACGGCAAATAGTTCCGGTACCGGCCGTGTTTATCATATAGTAATATAGTTTTCGGTTATGAAAAATATATTATTTGTGGCGATACTGACGGGAATGGTATGCCCGGCGTTTTCGCAGGAGCTATATGTAAATACCGAACCGGCAAGTAATATGGCTACCAATTCTGTCGGGGTAAGACTCGAAAACCAGGGATATTATAATCCCGAATACAAAACGAGGACGACCCTGGAGGTGATGTTTGGCGCCAGCAAAACCCTGATGATCCATGGCGCCCTGTATGCATCCGACTATTATCAACATGACCAGCATTTTGAAGGAGGAGGCGTTTATGCCAAATACCGCTTTCTTTCCATCGACTCGGTGCAAAGCCATTTTCGCGGGGCGGTTTTTGTCAAGGCATCAGCTATCAATAATCCAATGCCAAACCAGGAAATAGGATTAGAGGGCGACAACAGCGGCTTTCAAACAGGTGTGGTTTTTACCAGGCTGATACACAAGGTAGCTTTTTCGGGTACGGCGAGTTGCCTGCACGACTACAATAATATCGGGGGATACGACATCCCTGCAACCAACGCGCGAAATGCTGTCGGTTATACTTTATCGGCGGGTTATTTGCTGCTGCCGCGAAAATATGAGAATTACAACCAGGTCAATGTGAATGTTTACGCCGAGCTGCTGGGTAAGTCAAACCCGGGATACGGACAAAGCTACCTCGACATTGCGCCCGCCGTTCAGTTTATATTCGACAGCTTTTTCCGGGTTGATTTTTCATTTCGCACGCCGCTTTACAACGATATGGTACGAACCAGCGCGAATACCTACCTGGTGCGCCTGGAGTACAATTTGTTTAATGTATTTTCAAAACGATAAGGATCAATCGCCTAATAAGGCCTTCAGGGTTTCGATGGTGTCGGCTTCCTCTTTCGGCTTGTCGTGCCGCCAGCGCAGGATGCGCGGGAAGCGAAGCGCTACGCCCGATTTATGCCGGTTGGAGCGGTTGATGCCCTCAAAACCAATTTCAAATACCAGTTCGGGTTTTACGGTTCGCACCGGCCCGAACTTTTCCAGCGTATTGCGTTTGACGAAATAGTCGACCTTGCTGATCTCCTGGTCCGTTAAACCAGAATAAGCTTTGGCAAAGGGCACCAGCTTATCGCCGTCCCAAACAGCGAAAGTATAGTCGGTATATAAATCCGCCCGTCGCCCGTGCCCCTTTTGCGCGTAAACCATCACCGCATCGACCGAAAGCGGATCGATCTTCCATTTCCACCAGTCGCCGCGTTTGCGGCCAACCTGGTAATGCGCGCTTTTGCGTTTCAGCATAATACCCTCGGCTATCATAGCGCGCGATTGTTCGCGGATAGCGGCCAGCTCTTCCCAACTGTTGAATTCGATCAGCGGCGACAGGCGGAAGAAACCGGCGAAAGGCGTGGCTGCCTGCAATTGCTCCAGTATCTGCCGGCGTTCCTGCTGGGTTTTATCGCGGATATCTTCGGCCTGGTATTCCAGGCAATCATAGGCGATCACCGCCACAGGGCTTTCCTCCAGTATCTTCTTCGTCAGGTTTTTTCGGCCGATACGCGTTTGCAGCACATTGAACGGCATGGGCTTGCCGGCGCTAAAACTGAGAATTTCGCCATCGAGCACGGTACCGTCCGGCAAGGCATGGAGGAACGGATGCAGTTCAGGAAATTTATCCGTAGCCAAATCCTCACCGCGGCTCCAGATAAATATTTGGCCTTCGCGTTTGATTAGCTGCGCGCGGATGCCGTCCCACTTCCATTCGGCCTGCCATGCTGAAGCATCGCCCAGCGTGGCTTGCAACTCTTCGGCAGAGCGTTGCTTTTCGGAAGTTTCCTGTACGGGATAAGCCAGGAAAAACGGGTAGGGTCGCGAGACGTCGTCCGAAGCCTGCTGCTCTTCGACCAGTTGCTTATAGTGATAGGTTTCCGGCTGCCAGTTACCCATAACACGGTGCGTAAGCGTAGCGGCATCGAGCCCGGTAACTTCAGAAAGCGCTTTGATCACCAGGTTCTGCGACACCCCGACACGGAAACCACCGGTCAGAATTTTATTGAATACAAACCGCTCCTGCGTGTCGAGCATCGCCCAGGATTCCATCAGCCACAGTTTTCGTTCTTCCTCCGTTCGCGCACCGATGGCATTGATCTCGGCTATCCACTCGGCCAGCGTTTTATTATTGGTGCTGTTATTCCCCGGCATCAGCAGCGACATGGTTTCGGCCAGGTCGCCGACCACCAGGTAGCTTTCCCCGAACAGCCAGGCGGGTATTTTGGAAGCTTCGATGGCCCAGTTGCGTATCAGGGTGGAGTTGATAGGTCTTTTCGGCTTTCGGCCGGTGAAAAGGGCCAGCATGTGCATTTTGTCCGGATCGGGTACGGTTTCAAAATACTCTTTCAAAACCCTGACCTTTTCATTGGTTTTGTTGCTTTCATCAAGCGACAGGAATAACTGGGCGAATGCTCTCATAAAGCTCCCTCCTTCAGGGCCGCTGAATTATTAAAATCCACCTGTAAACAAGAAACTTTACGGTTTTTTGTTTTACAGCTAACGACACAATCGATAAAAGTTGAATACATGGGAGTACTGCTGTCAAAACACTGTCACCACTTTTGCGGCTAACGAACCGTAAATTTGGATATAGCAAGGTACTCTTGCCAAAAATCGTTCTTTGAAATAATTTATGCACGTTTGCCTGCCGCTGTCCGCAATCAAAGGCTACCGCTGCTGTCCGTAGTCTCTGACTACGGACTACCATGCTCGTAGTTTGCAACTACAGTTCACCATCCTTACTTTTAAGAACCTAAATCAAACAAAGATGGCAAGAAAAGGCTATATCATTCACGACCAGCAAGCGATTTACTATCTAACCTGTACCGTGGTAGGTTGGATCGACATATTTTCACGGCAATGTTACCGTGATATTCTTATAGAATCGTTCAAATACTGTCAAAAACACAAAGGTCTGCATCTGCATGCCTATGTCATCATGACTAATCACATACACCTTATCGTTTCGGTTGATGAAGGTTTCAGCATTAGTGATTTTGTCCGCGATTTTAAGAAATATACCGCGAAGCAAATTTTGGATGACATTGCACTAAATAACACCGAAAGCCGCCGCCACTGGATGTTGCACCAGTTCAAATATTATGCTTCACGACATAGCAGGAATGAGGTTTACCAATTATGGGAACACGATAATCATTTCGTCGAACTAAGTTCACCGGCCTTTACGCAACAGAAGACCGATTATATCCATCAGAACCCGGTAAAAGCCGGATGGGTTTATCGTGCGGGAGATTATGTTTATTCAAGCGCATCCAATTATGCCGGCATTGACCAGATCGTAGATGTGGATTGCTTATTTTTAAAACTACTGTAGTCTGAAGACTACTTGCATAGGCGTCCGTAGTCAGAGACTACGGACAGCGTAAGGTAATTTTCGTAGTCAAAGGCTACGGACAGTGGCGCAGTTTTCGTTTGAGTCCGTTATCGCTCCTCGCCTTCAGCCGCGGGCTGCGACAGTTCTTCCGCTTCTTCGTCGCCATAAAGCGTATGCACCTCGTGCGCATCGTATCCGATCTCAGCCAGGTAACGGGCAAATGTGGCGGTATAGCCATGTGTCAGGTAAACCTTCTCACAACCCGTCGCATCGATGGCGCTGATGAGGCCATCCCAGTCGGCATGATCTGAAAGCACAAAACCGCGGTCGGCGGCGCGGCGCCGTTTAGCTCCCCTGATGGCCATCCAGCCCGAGCAATAGCCAAAACTGTACGGACCGAAACGACGCATCCAGGTTGTACCGACGGATGACGGCGGCGCCAGTACGATACCTTTCCTGATCTCTTCGCGAGGTGTTTCCGGTGTAATGCGTTCGGTGGGATTTAGGCCGACGCCATTGTTGCGCAAAGCCTGGTTGGTGTTCTCGATAACGCCATGCGTATAAACTTTACCCAAGCTCAGATCGAGGTTTTGCAAAATGCGCTGCGATTTACCCAGGGCATAGCCTACCAAAACAGTCGCGAGTCCGTTCTCCAGGTTATAACGCCACCAGTTGTTGATCTCGCTGAAGACCTGTCCCTGTGGTTTCCATTGGTAAACCGGCATGCCAAATGTACACTCGGATATAAAATGATGGCATTTTACCGGCTCAAAAGCCGCGCAAACTCCGTCGTGCTGCACCTTATAATCGCCCGATACCACCCAAACCTCTCCCTTGCATTCCACCCTGACCTGCGCCGAACCGATCACATGCCCGGCGGGGAAGAGCGTTATTTCAACGCCGTTGCGGTGTATTTTTTCACCGTATTCAACGGTTTGAAGATCGATAGGCCCAAGCCGGTACAATAAAACCTCCCGCGACAAATGATGTGCCAGGTAATGCAAATGACCCGGGTAAGCATGATCGGAATGCGCGTGCGTGATCACAGCATAATCCACGGGCTTCCACGGGTCGATATAAAAATCGCCGGCGTCGCAATAGATGCCTTTGTCGGTAAACTCGATCAGTGGTTTTTTAGGCATACCCAAATTAAACCTTAAAGTTACGGGTTGGTTTTAAACAAAAAATCCCGGTCGGCGCCGGGATCAATATTTTTTAACTGGGTTGATTATTGCTGATTTACCGGAACTGTGCTGTACTTACCGCCCAGGTTGATATAGTCGGTCAGTATCTGACCGGCTTCGATCTTTAAAAAATCCAGGTCCTCGTTTTTCGGAGCTTTCTGACCTTTTTTCAATGGGGCGAAACCCAAAGCTACCCGCTTGGCGTTCTCGCGTTCAAAGGCTTGGGCCTCCTCGGCATCACGCTGCTTTTTTAATGCCTGTTCGTTCATGTCGACGCTCTTCTCGTTCTCGCGTTTGTTGATGTCCGAAATATCTTCCATCAGGTATTTATAGCTTGCGCTTGTGCTCATACGCTGTTCGTGCAGCCTCGTTAGCTGAGGAATAACCCCGCTGAAGTCGCCAACCTTTGTATAATCGCTTTTCTGGATGATATCAAAAGGCAATGCGGATGGTTCGGTGTCTTCCCCATATTTGTTCATCGGTATCACGGAAGGGAATTTGATATCCGGCATTACACCCTTATGCTGGGTTGAATTGCCGGTAATACGATAGAACTTGGCTATCGTCAGGTTCAACTGCCCGAATTTGTTCTGGCTGCCCGTGGCGGTAGTTTCTTTCTTTGCCCCGGCTGATTGATTGATCAGGTCGCGGATAGAAGGTTTGATAACCTTATCCAGGTCGATGGCATTCTGCACCGTGCCCTTGCCGTAGGTTTGGGTACCAATAACCAGCGCGCGGCCATAATCCTGCATAGCGCCGGTAAATATTTCAGATGCGGAAGCGCTAAAACGGTCGACCAGTATAGCCAGCGGACCAGCATAGGCGATCGACGGGTCGTCGTCGTCATCCACCTCTATTTTATTATTGGCATCACGCACCTGCACAACCGGACCGGTTTTAATAAACAGTCCGCTCAGGTCGATAGCTTCCATCAGTGATCCGCCTCCGTTTTCGCGCAGGTCCATCACTACGCCGTCAACGTTCTTACTTTTAAGCGAATCCAATATCAGTTTAACATCCCGTGTCGTGCTCTTATAGTTAGGATTACCGGATTTGTAATCGTTGTAGTCAATATAAAACGCCGGCACGGAAATTATGCCGATTTTGATCGTTTTACCATTGGAGTTATATGTTTTGATCTCGCTCTTGGCCGATTGATCTTTCAGGATGATCTTTTCACGGGTCATTTCCACTACCGTAGGCTTGCTTGAAACGCTTGCGCCCTTGGGTACCACCTGCAAACGCACCACGGTTCCTTTTTTGCCCCTGATCAGCGCGATGGCGTTATCGATTCGCCATCCGACAATGTTCTGGAACTCGCCGGTGGCGCCCTGTGCAACTCCCACGATCCTGTCGCCGGGGGCAAGCTGGCGGCTCTTATCGGCGGGTCCGCCCGGTACTATCGTATTGATGGTCACGAAATCGTTCACCACGCCCAAAGTCGCGCCGATACCCTCGAGCGAACGCGACATATCGATATTGAAATTGGCGGCATTGGAAGGATCGAAATAATTGGTATGCGGGTCGATGGCATTGGTAAAGGCGTCCATAAATATCTGGAACACATCCTGGCTGTTCAGCTTGTTGGATTGATCGAGCAGGTCCTGGTAGCGCTTACGCAATATATCCCTGTTTTTGGCCATGTTGCCGCTGTCGGCAAGCTTCAGGTTCAGCAGGTCGTATTTTACACGCTCCCCCCAGGTATTATTGCTTTCGGTTTGCGACGCAAAAAAAGGCAGGCTATCGCGGTCAAACACAAATTTTTCGTTGGTATTGTAATCAAAATTCTTATCTAACTGCGACAGGGAGTATTTGATGCAGTCGTTATACCGCTTCTGGTAAACGTTAAAAATGTAAAATACATCATTCAGGTTACCGTTTTTCAGGTCGTCGTCCAGTACATCCTTAAACTTATCAAAATCTTTTACGTCCGAAGCCAGTAAATAATTGTGATTTTCATCCAGTTCTTTGAGGTAACGGTTATAAATAACTTCGGATATCGAATCGTTCAATTCAACTTTTTTATAGTTATAGTCGGTAATGAATTTAGCAACAGTCTGGCAAACGATACTCTCCTGCGGATCGGGCTGCAGGTCGTTGGAGCCCGGTACGTTAACAGGATGTTTGGGTGATGCCTTGCAGGCCAGCGCGGCGCCAAGCACCAATAAAAAATATAATTTCTTAAACATATTCTTGGCTGTTTTTAGATCAGGGCAGTGATTAACCATCAACACTTTGTCGTATAATAAGTTTGCTAATGTAAACAAAAGCAGGAAGCGAATATACAGTAGACGCTTCGCCGATAATAATATTACAAATTACGTACTATTTGGATTTATATTTATCGGATTAGTTTAAATACGGCCGGTTAAAATGAATTTTTCGCCTCGTCGGGCGTTTCGGCGTATTTTATATCGGGCTTTCCGGTATTGGCTTTGTACTGGTCCAGCATCGACATATTTTTTTCTACCTCGGCAATTTCCGGCTGCATACTCCTGGCCTTTGCCAGGTCGAGCGCTTCGCAAAGGTCTGCGTGCGCCGAAACCTTATCGCCGATCCAGGTTTTTACATGGGCCAGGCTGATGAGGTTGGCTATGGTATGCTTATCGTCATTTTCATCGCGCGATATGGCGTTGCTTTGCAGCAGGTACCATTTGGCTTCGGAAAGACGGTGCATTTGGATATAAACATGTGCCAGGTCGCTGAAATTATAGCTGGCCGCATTATATATTCTCCAGCTCATGTTATGCTTAACCAATTTCATGATCACTTTTTCCCGGGCTTCGAGATCCAAAATAGTTGGCCCGAATACAACAGGTTGTACCTGCACGGTATTGATCTGCGGGGTTGCACTGATGCGCACATAGGATACTGACCGCGGCGCCTTCAGCTCGGAAAAAACCGGGTGTTTTTTGAAATTAAGACGCCACCATTGCGCAGACGCCGATACGCTGATGATGCAGAAAAAAATGACTAACCTGTACCGCATTAAATTTTATTACCGGATGTGAATAGCTTTGAATTATACGCTGGCTAAGATAGGGATATAATTAGATTTTATGTGAGATAAAAGATTTTAGAAATTATCAATCAGTGGCTTATGTCAACAACTCAAACCTCAAATCTAACGTCTCACGCAAAAACTTCGGCCTGCCCGTCATGCAATGCCCAAACCATATAAGGGTGGGTATCGGCATGATAAGTTTCGCCGGCCGCTGTGATTCCTATCACTCCCGCGAAGCCTTTAAACGGTTTAAGTTCGCCCAAGGTTTTCATCGTTGCTAACTGCAGTGTCATACCGTCGCTCACACGCGTTACGATTTTCGGCGCAACGGCGCCGCTTACGATATCTTCGCCGACTCCGGTGCACGATATACCGGCCACACCATTCACGTAATTTCCGGCCGCCGTGGCCGAATCGCTTACCCGCCCGGGCATTTCAAAACCTTTGCCGCCGGTTGAGGTACCCGCCGCAAGGCAGCCAAAACGGTCAAGCACAACGCAGCCCACGGTGCCAAGTCGTATCGAGTCGGCCAGTTTTTTTTCATATTCCTGCCTCCGCTGCGGTATTTCGGGATTGTAATAAGGAAAGCCGTTTTCGCGTGCAAACTCCTGCGCGCCTTTGCCGCTCAACACCTTGTCGGGCATGTCCTGCAGCTTTTCGGCCACCAGGATCGGGTTTTTTACATCCTCGATATTGATCACGCCTGAAAATCGCATGGTTTTGCCGTCCATCAGCGAGGCGCTCATGCGTATCTTGCCGTCGCTTTGTATTTGCGAGCCCGTTCCGGCATTGAACAGGTCGCAATCCTCCAGCAGGCAGGTGGTATAAACCACGGTTTCAAGCGCAGTATGGCTTTGCAGGTGCTTGTACCCAAGTTTCACAATTTCGCGTAACGCTTCCTGCTTAGCCTGCTTAACCTCCTGGTTGGTTTTCGACTCGCTGAAAAAGCCGCCATGAATGATAATTTTCATGTTTTTCTATTTAAGTCCCAAAGTCGGAAAGTCCGTATAAGTCCGAAAGTTGAATTAACTGAATCTTTGCTTTCAGGCTTCTCGTCCCCGATAGCGGATCGCTCAAGCCGGAAAACCCGAAACTATATAACGTAAAATATCACTAATTATGCTTTCGGACTTATGCGGGCTTTCCGACGTGCCGGCTATTTATCCTGCGCGCGGATAAAAACGCCTTCTTCCACCTTAACAACCTTTTTGATATACAGTTTATGCTGGTGCAGGTCGTATTTGTCGAATATGGACATCACATGCAGCTTCAGGTTTTCGATGGAAACCGGCGAGCCCAGCTCTACATCGTAAATGTTGGTTTCGACCATGCTTTTGCCGTCGACAAGGATGATCAGCCCCGAGCCGATCGCTTCCATCATGGTGCCTTCGGTTATCAGCAAACCGGCGTCTTCTCCTAATCCGATCCCTAAAATACCGGGGTTGCTGGCGACGGCATACAGCAGCCTGCCGATGCGCCCGCGCTGCACAAAATGCGTATCGATGATAACCGAATCGATAAAGCCGAGCCCGGCCGTGATCTGCACTTCGCCTTTGATCAGCGCCTCGTTACTCTGGCCCTTGTAGATCATATTGGTCGAAGCGGCGGCGGCGCCCGCGGATGTGCCGGCTATAACGAAATTTTCTTTTTGGTATCGCTGCTTTAGTATCTGCAGGAATTCCGTCCCGCCAAAGATCGAGCTTAAACGGAGCTGGTCGCCGCCGGTAAATATCACGACGTCCGCTTTGCGGATACGGTCGAGGAAGGCTTTATGGTGTGCGTCCTCGCGGCTTTTAATGTGCAGTGTGCCTACCTTCGGAACGTTTAGTTGGTTAAAAGCCTTCAGATATTCGTTGCCTACCAATTCCGGTATTTGCGAAGCTGTGGTAACCACTTCAACCACCGATCCTTCATGATTTGCCGATTCATTAATGATCCGTTTGAGTATCCCGCGGTCGAAGAATTTCAAATGATCGGGTTGAATGATATGTTCCTGCGTACTTATGTTGCTGCCCAGGTCAACAGCTCCCCCAATTATTACCAGCTTTCCTTTCGGACTTATCATGTCGGCCATCTAATATTTATTAACGGTATACAGGACTCGCCCGGTACACTAATACAAATTAAAGAAAAACCGCAATAAGGGCAGGCATATAAATTTTAAACAAACCGGGGGTTTTTAACCTAAAACTTTTATTAGCATATGAAGTTTTATAGCTTTAATAAAAATTGACCGCATCCCCCACTGTAGCACAATACACTATGAAGATCGAAAATATACAAGTACTGCGCGGCCCGAATATCTGGAGCGCCAATCGGAAAAAACTGATCCAGATGCGGCTGAACCTGCTTGAAATGGAGCATAAGCCGACCAACAAGATCGAAGGATTTTTGGAACGATTGGAGCACATGATTCCCACCCTGTACGAGCACCGCTGTTCGCCGGGTGTACCGGGCGGCTTTTTCGAGCGTGTTAAGGCGGGCACCTGGATGGGGCACGTAGTGGAGCATGTGGCATTGGAAATACAAACACTGGCGGGTATGGATACCGGCTTTGGCCGCACGCGCGAAACCAAAACACCGGGGGTATACAACGTGGTGTTCAATTACATCGAGGAGAAGGTTGGCGTGTATGCGGCTGAAGCAGCCGTGCGCATTGTGGAAGCGATCATTAAAGGTGACGATTACGACCTGCAGGCCGATATACAAGAAATGCGCGAGATACGTGAAAATACCCGTTTGGGCCCAAGCACCGGATCAATCGTTGATGAAGCCATAGCACGGGATATCCCCTGGATAAGATTAAATAACCAGTCGCTGGTGCAATTAGGCTACGGCAAAAACCAGGTACGTTTCCGCGCTACGATGACCGAAAAGACCAGTTCGATCGCAGTGGATATCGCCAGCAATAAGGACGAAACCAAGCGCATGCTGCAGGAACAGGCGATACCGGTGGCAAATGGCATGACGATCTCGTCGCCGGCACAAGTGGATGAGGCCATCCGGAAAATTGGCTTCCCGCTGGTGTTCAAGCCGCTGGACGGTAACCACGGCCGGGGAATTTCCATCAATATAAAGACGAAAGCCGATGCCGTCGCAGCGTTCGAGCATGCCGCAAAGATATCCCGGCGGGTAATTGTAGAACGATTTATTACAGGCTACGATTTCAGGGTATTGGTCATCGACCATAAAATGGTGGCGGCGGCCCTGCGCGAC
Source organism: Bacteroidota bacterium (assembly GCA_018267005.1). Taxonomy (GTDB): domain Bacteria; phylum Bacteroidota; class Bacteroidia; order Sphingobacteriales; family Sphingobacteriaceae; genus Mucilaginibacter. Next base: position 14,394 of record JAFDZK010000004.1, on the reverse strand, counting down.
CCGGCGCATGTGAAAGGCGATGGGCATTCGACCATACGCGAGCTGATCGACATCGAAAACCAGGACCCGCGCCGCGGTTACGGGCACGAAAAAGTGCTGACCCTGATCACCATTGACCGGGATACGCTCGACCTGCTGGAAAAGAAGGGTTATACGCTGGATACCGTACCGAAAAAAGGCGAGAAGGTTTTTGTCAAATCGACGGCAAACCTGAGCACCGGCGGCACCTCGGTAGACGTAACCGACCATGTTCATCCGCAGAATGTGTTTATCTGCGAACGCATTTCCAAAATAATCGGGCTGGATATTTGCGGCATCGACATCATGGCCCAAAACCTGACCGAACCGCTCACCGAAACCGGCGGCGTGATATTGGAAGTAAATGCGGCGCCGGGTTTCAGGATGCACATTGCGCCAAGCGAGGGCCTGCCGCGCAACGTGGCCGGGCATGTGATCGACATGCTGTACCCGCCGGGAAAATCGGCACGAATACCGATCATTTCCATTACAGGCACTAACGGCAAAACAACTACTACCAGGCTCATCGCTCATATCGTTAAAAACAACGGCTTCCGCGTAGGCTTCACTACCTCGGATGGCGTTTATGTGCAGAATAACATGCTGCTGAAAGGCGACACGACCGGGCCGGTAAGCGCAGAATTTATTCTGAAAGACCCGACCGTCGAATTTGCGGTGCTTGAAACCGCACGCGGCGGTATACTTCGTTCCGGGCTGGGCTTTGGCAAATGCGACATCGGCGTGGTCACGAACATCCAGGAGGATCACCTGGGCCTGGCTGACATTCATACGCTGGAGGACCTGGCACGCGTTAAAAGCGTGGTCATCAACTCGGTAAAAAAAGACGGCTGGGCCGTATTAAATGCCGACAACGATTATTGTGTGCGTATAGGCCGGCGGGCCGAGTGCAATGTTGCTTATTTCAGCATGGACGAGAACAACCCGGTCATTAAGTCGCACTGCAAAAAAGGCGGCATTGCCTGTATCAGCGAGAATGGCTTCGTGACCATACAAAAAGGCGACTGGAAAATACGCGTTCAGCGTACCATCCTGATACCGCTTACGTTCGGCGGCACGGTGCCGTTCATGATCCAGAACGTGCTGGCGGCAACCTTAGCCAGCTTCCTGTGGGGCTTTAAAACCGAGGACATACAAACTTCGCTGCAAACCTTTATCCCATCGGCTGCGCAAACACCGGGTCGTATGAATATTTTTGAATTTAAGGATTTCCGGTTCATGATCGACTTTGCGCATAACCCCGACGGCTACCGTGGTGTGAAGGAGTTTCTGAGCCATATCGATTCGCCGCTGAAAATAGGCATCATTGCGGGCACCGGCGACCGGCGCGATGAGGACATACGCGAGCTTGGCAAAATATCAGCCGAAATGTTCGATTACGTCATCCTGCGGCAGGAAAAACACCTGCGCGGCCGTACGGAAGAAAATATACTGGGTTTATTGATCGAAGGTATCCACTCGGTCGACCGCGATAAGCAATTTGAGGTTGTCGCTAAAGAAGTTGAGGCCATCAAATACGCCATGAGCCTGGCCAAACCGGGGGCGTTCATTACCGCGCTGAGCGATGTGGTGGACAATGCCATCGAAACCGTGCAGGACTACCAGGAACAGGAAAGAAACGGCACCTTTAATGTGCAGGCATAACAAGAAATTTAGAGAGGGGTGTCATGTTGAGGCACTCGAAACATATGGGCAAAGGCCTTTACGCACACACTTCGAGACCCTCAGTGTGACACCCTTTTTCGATTATCGTTCAAATAAATAAGTTCAGAATAGCTTCCAATAGCTCGTCGCTTTCGGTGCCGCCGAGTTCGATATCAGCTATCTCGAACTGCTCGTCGATCATTTCGGTTATTTCTGTTAATTCCCGGCTCATAGTCAAAATGTTTTCAATTTTGCTAATATAAGAATATTTTATACCAAAAACCAAATCGGTATTATGAAATTTATTTATTGAAACTCCTTCGCCGTTTGTAAAGCTTTTAGGCTATAAGTTTTAGTCTCGATGTTGGGATACTCATTTTGTATCTCGGTCTTTATCGTATCCTGGTGACAGATGACTCTTATAGGCATATTGGCTTCATCATAAGTGCCAAGATATTTCCTAAAGTTTAAAGAGTCGGTGAGGTATTCTGAATTCAGGTCTGCGCCCCACGCCCCTTGACCAAAGACAGTATAATACTCCAGGTATAAGTGACAAGGGCAATCGAGCTTTCTGTCCGGGGGTAATTTCACCGTCATCAGGTAATGTTGCTTGCTTCTTTCGCGTGACGGAATAAGGCAAACCATCAGGATTGCGAACACCTGGGTAAGGAATGGTAATCCTGAAAAGTTTCGGTCATTCTTTTTTTCGAGCCAGAATATCAAATTTTTTATAAGCGCTATTGTGAAAAAGAGACAGACAAAAAACCCGGCGGGTAATATCAATATCCAATAGGTTCCATAAAACTGGCTGCTCAGGATAATGAAAAGGACAAGCACTATAGCATTTATGAGGGCTCTTCGAAAAGCCCTGGTTTTGGTTATCATATTATCTAACTGCTTTTAATCTGGCCTTTTTAGGACGAGTATGGTGTTGATGGTGAACAGTCCGATCAATCCAATGTACGAAGCTATTTGCATCGGTGTCCCGTGAAACCTTTCGTTGACGGCGTTGTAGGTTACCCACAAAGCGAAAAGGATGTTGCCGCTTATTGCGGCGAACCGCATTACAGCGATCATGTGATAATACTTCATAGTTTTAAACTTTTACTGTAAATAGAAGGGCAGGGCCATACAGCCCTGCAGGTTAATTATTGTTTATCCCAGTTGATCTTCCTGGATGAATACATCAATGCCGCTATGATGATAAACAATGCAATGCTTCCAATAAGCAGTGAAAGGTCCTCCAGTTGTATAATGACATAGATAAATGAGTAGAACAGCGTCAGAATAAAGGCAAATATTATCGCCGCTTTTTTATTTTTCAGCAGCGATGCCAGGAACACCGTAATAAGAGTTATCGTTGCGGCCGACGCGATCAAATAGGCTATAGCGTAACCCACCTGCTCGGAAAATGAAAGCAGCAAGGTGTAATAAATAACCATAGCCGCACCGATAAGGATATAGTTGAACACGTGTATCTTTTGCTTTCCGATAAGCTCGGTAAGGAACAGCGAAATAAAGGTAAGCATGATGATCAGCAAGCTGTATTTGCTGGTTCGGGTAGTTTGCTGGTACTGATCGACCGGCAATTTCAGTTTTATACCGAATGTCGCATCGGCCGCCTTTTTATCGTTGGTCAGTAAGGTGATGTCTTTAACCCATTGCTGCGGAAAGGGCCGGTTATAGTACAACATGCGCCATTTGGCCGAGAAGCCTTTGTCGCTTACTTCGCGCACATCGGGCAGATACCGGCCGTCAAAGCTCGGGCTTTGCCAATCGCCTTTTACTTCCACATCGGTTGTCTTCCCCAGATGAAGGAAGCTAAGTTCTTCGCTCCCTTTCAGGTCGAGATCAAAGCTGAAGGGAATGTTTTTATCGGTAAGACCTTTCAGATCGGCAGCTACCTGCAGGCTATTGCCAAAGATATTTTCACCGGCGGCAGGTTCGGCAGTAAGATTTTTATCGCCTATATGTACCTGCGGGTTTGTCTTAAGTCCTTTAAGGTCGCTTATGCTGAAAATCATATGCGCTTTTTCGGGTATAAGCTGATCGGTGTTCAACGACAGCGAACCAGGGTCGATATTGCCGAAACTGCCTGATACCCTGATGACGCCGTTGTAGACCGGAACCTCGTATATTCCGCGGTGGAGCACTTCGGAGCTCAATGATCCTTTGTAAGTAAGATCGTTGGGCAGAATATACAGGTTTTCAATAACCTCATGGGTCACCGGGTTGCCTTTTTCGTCATTTTCCTTAACCTGTTCACGGTAAGGAATAGCCAATACCGGCCCCTGTATCAACTGGCTGCCCGAGTACTGGCCGGTTACTTCTTTAATCGTTTCGTACTGCCGCTGGGCCCTTTCGGTTATCAGGTTACTGACTAATGCCGATGGGATCATAAGTAACAATGTCAGTATGCCGATGAAAGCGAGTTTTACTGTCACCGACTCCTTGAGCCAGTGCATGAATCCTTGTTGTGGTTGTTCTGTGTTCATTTTATTTGAAAAGTACTTTGTATTTCAAAGTATGTTATTAAAAAAATTTATTTCACCTTCTGCTGCCTGATCAATTGCTCCAGGGCATCCAGGTGCTCTTTGAATGCCTTTTTGCCTTTTTCAGTTGCTTCGTAATTGGTGTTAGGCTTACGGCCCAGGAAACTTTTATGTACGGTAATGTATTCTTCCTTTTCCAGCGCTTTCAGGTGCGAGGCCAGGTTACCGTCGGTAATGTTCAGCAGGTCTTTCAGCGAGTTAAAATCGTACCGCTCGTTAGCGGCCAGCACGCTCATGATCTGCAGCCTTACCCGGTTCTCAAAGGCTTTATCTAACTTGTCGAAAGGAACTTTCACTTATCGTATTTAAAATACATCAGGCTGCCGTAGATGATGTGCAGCACGCCAAAACCAAGCGCCCAAAATAGCAAACCGTATCCGGGTAAACAAGCGGCGATGAGACCGAGCACAATTTCCAGTAAACCCAAATATTTTACCTCGCCGAAGGTAAAGTTACTTGCACTGACGAGCGACAGGCCGTAAAAAATAAGCATGGATGGAATGATGTATTCCGGTCTGCCGTTATACATAAATAGGGCCGAAATTATCCCTCCCGTTAAAAGCGGAATGAGCATATAAAAAAAAAGTGCCTTACTGGTTGTTCCCCAAATAGATTGTCCTTTCTTTTTGGCCTGGCGGTTTGATAATATTACTGCAGTCGATATCGAAAGAATTAACACTACAACGGCTATTATGATCAGCTCGGCTAACATGTATAACGCGTTATGTAATGCCACAAAAAATGACGGGTTAGAGAGATTTGAATTATTTTCATAAATTAAGAAGGCCAATCCCGCCCCTATTAAAGCATAAACCCCTGCCAGTATTCCCGATAATCCACTGAGGGAAATAAATTTCGACGATCGCTCCATAATGCTGCGGATGGACGCCAGCTCGTTCTGCAATTCTTGTTCTTCCATTGAAAAGCACTTTGTCTTTCAAAGTAAAGAATTATATATTTGATTTCAAAATCTTAGAACAAAAGCTGATGAAGAAAAGACTTCCTTTTATAGCAGCGGCCATTGTGCTCGGCTTCCTTTCCAGTCGTTTTGTGGTTGGCTGGTATACCACCATCCCCTGGGTTATCGCTACGCCTATCGTCGGGTATTTAAGTACAACGCGGCGCGACAGCCTTATCAACGGCGGCCTGTTCGGGTATGTTTTGTTCCTGGCGTATACGTCATCCGTTTATCGCGGGAAGACCGATACCAAAAGCATCCTTACTTTCGTCGGGTTTACACTAATTTTCAGCCTCATTGGCGCCATAGCCGGCACAGCGGGCGGCTTCATCGGGAATTGGCTGAAGCAAGTAACCGCTCCGAAAAACTGAACGAGCGGTACAAGTCAGATTTCCGAAACCGGAACCGGGCCCGCCCGCTTTTTATTGGCCAGGGCGGCGTTGCCTTTCCTGATCTTGGCGGCTTGCAGGAAAACTTCCGTAACCATCAACGGCACCGCCCAGCAGGCCCAAGCCATTACCTGTAAAGCAATATTGAAATCGACGCCGAAGCCTTCGGAAAGCGTTTTTGCAAACAGCCGGAAGGTTACGAACGCACAGGTGGTCACAAAACTGCGTACCATCCATTCGCGGTGCTGCACAAAGTTGCGGCTGCGAACGGCCCAGTAAGCCATGCCGGAACTGAGCAGCCATATCACGCCCAGCATGAAAAGCCCAAGACCGAATACGATGTTCTTTTCTGCAATGAGCATCTTGCCAACGGAGAGAAAAAATGAGGCAGCGCCGGCGATAACAACCGATATTAAATAGATCTTGCCCATCGTGCGGTGCGTGCGCGGGTATTTTTTTCGAATACGCCCGAAGAACTGGAATGGCCCCAATACCAGTGCCACCATACCAAAAACGATGTGCACCAGCAACGACGGCGCGAACTGCGGCCAGGCGCCCACGCTGGCAAATTTCTGTTGATTATAGGGCAAATACGGCAGGGCTGCGATGGCGATAAAAAACACGATTGCGATGCCTACGATGCTCCAACCGGCATAGCCGAGTATCTTCCTGGTCATGATCAGTGATTGGTTTAAATGGTTGTGTATCTTTAAGTTAAACTTAAACATAAATAACCACTAAAACAAGGAAGCGGCGAAAGATTATGAATGCAGGACGCCGCTTCATATCGCTATGGGCAATAGGGCCTGCAGGCACGGTGCTTCACTATTATTTCCAGGACTGGTTAGTGTGGTTTGGGATGGCGGGCACCGGCCTTACTTATGACACTTGGGATGCAACCCACCCCATCAAAAAATAATTACATATTTGTTCGATACTTAAAATAGACGCTAAAAAATGGATACTAAAAAGATCTTCTATTCCAGTCAAACATATAATGCGTTTAAGGCTTTTTTATATTTCGTTCCTTTTTATATCACCCTTCTCGGAACTTTGTTAGCCGGTTCTTTGTTATTACACAAGCCGCTGATCGCGGTCATAGGTTGGGTTCTGCTAAATTCTGTACCGTTCCTATTTCAAAAAAGGTTTAAAAGAATCTTTACACGGAGAGTGGAATTGGAATTTGACGATGAATCTTTTTCAATTAAGGAATACCATCTTACCGATGATGTTTTGATCAAACAAACTGATATTGCCTGGCGAGATATAAAATCTTATAAATGTTATTTTTCAGCATCTTCCGTTACTTATCTCACTATTTACCTTGAAAATGGATCAAACAAAAGTTTTTCATTTAAGGATGGAAAAGATCAGGATGAGGCTGTTAGTGAAAAGAGTGCTTTCAGTATCTTCTACTATTTTGTTAAACAATACAACTCAAATAAAGAGGCAGATCAAAAGATTTATATTACGCCGGGTTTTTTAACCACACGACCTGGACTATTCCTTCTTTGCATATTGGGAGCTCTTGTATCGGTGGGCATTATACTGCATATTATATTACAGCCGAAAAGCTCCCTGTTTTCAGTTATGGGACTTTTTATAGTTCTTGGACTTGTTGTGAAGAGAAAAAAAGATAAAGATTTTTATGACAAGATCAGTCAGTTACAACCCCGATTTCCAGTTGATTAAGAAGTAAGTGGGTAATAATTTGGTAATGCTTACCTACTTAACTAAAAAACTAGTAAGCATTGCTAATCTAGGCACAACTTTTTACCAAAACTTAGCCGAGTACGCAACGAAGGATGAGGCAATATCAAACTTAAAAAGTCTGCAAGTTGCTTATAATGAAGGAAATACCGCTGCAAACGCTCCATTATCGGTCCAAGTGGCTGCTCAATTGATTTACCTGACAAACAGTAATTAAGGTAAAACAAAATCGGACAAAACTTGATTTTTCAAGCCTGTCCGATTTAGTAGCCCCGACGGGAATCGAACCCATATCTAAAGTTTAGGAAACTTCTATTCTATCCGTTGAACTACAGGGCCGGTTTGATTTCGGAATGCGGGATTTCGGATTTATCCGTGTTCCAAATCATTGCAAAGGTGCGAATTATAAGCGGTTTAGCCAAACCATTTGCAAATCTGCACATGCCTTGGGACATCCGCGCATCAGCTATCGAACCACCGAGCCGTTATCAAATGCGTCCTGGGGTGAAACGAAGGTGAGCTTGCCTTCGGGGTCCTCAGCCATCAGGATCATGCCTTGCGAAACGATGCCTTTTATTTCGCGCGGTTCCAGGTTGGCCAGCAGGCTCACCTTTTTGCCGATGATCGCTTCGGGTTCGTAATGCTCCGCGATACCCGATACAACCGTACGGGTATCCAGCCCGGTATCGATAGTTAGCTTAAGCAGCTTTTTGGTTTTGGCCACTTTCTCGGCAGCCAGGATAGTGCCTACGCGTATGTCCATCGCGGCAAACGCTTCGTAATTGATATTTTCCTTTGCCGGGACGATCTGCGAAACCGGCGCTTGAACTGCAGGCTTCTTGGCCTGTAACCGGGCTATCTGCTGCTCGATTACGCTATCTTCAACCTTTTCGAACAGTAAAGCGGCCGCGTTTAGCTGGTGACCATTTTTGAAGCTTACTTCGCCGTTAAATGCTATCGTTTCTTCCGGCCAGTTCAGCATGTTTAATACTTTTTTCGCCGAACCGGGTAAAAATGGCTGCATGGCCGACGCGAGGTGACCTATAATAACCAGGCAATTGTGCAGCGCCAGGCGCGCATCCGCCGGATCGGTCTTTATGGTTTTCCACGGTTCCTTTTCCGTCAGGTAACGGTTGCCCACACGCGCGATGTCCATCACGGCCTGCATGCCCTGCCTGAATCGGTAATTCTCGATGTTTTGCTCAATTTCGCTCCAGATGCGGAACAACTCATACCCGATAACCTCGTCCTTCAGCACAATTTTTTCATTGGCGGTCTCAATTTTTCCGCCGAAGAACTTATGCATCAGTATCATTACGCGGTTTACAAAATTGCCCATTATCGCCACCAGCTCATTGTTCACGCGGGCTTGGTAGTCCTTCCAGGTAAACTCGCTGTCGCTCGTCTCGGGCAGGATCGACGTCAGCACGTAGCGCAGCTCATCTTGTTTGCCCGGAAATTCCTCTAAATATTCGTGCAGCCAAACCGCGTGGTTGCGGGAGGTAGAAAGCTTGTCGCCTTCCAGGTTCAAAAACTCGTTGGCCGGTACATTTTGCGGCAATACATATTCGCCGTGAGCTTTTAAAATAGCCGGGAAAATAATGCAATGGAACACAATATTGTCCTTGCCGATGAAATGTATCAGGCAGGTATTATCCTGCTCATTCGGCTGCTTTTTCCAGTACAGGGTCCAGTCTTTGCCATGATCCAGCGCCCATTGTTTGGTTGCCGAAATATAGCCGATAGGCGCATCCATCCACACATAAAGCTTTTTGCCTTTGGCTTCTTCAAGCGGTACGTCGATACCCCAGTCCAGGTCGCGGGTCATCGAACGCGGCTGCAAGCCAGACTTAAGCCACGATTTGCACTGACCGAATACATTTACCTTCCATTCGCCCTCTTTTTCGTCGATCCACTTTTCCAGCCAGGGCTGATATTTATCCAGCGGCAGGTACCAGTGTTTTGTAGCCTTCAGTACCGGCGGCTTGCCGCTCAGGGTTGATATCGGGTTGATCAGGTCAGTTGGGTTTAACGATGTCCCGCAATTTTCACATTGGTCTCCGTAAGCATTGGGATATTTACAGTTCGGGCAGGTGCCGGTAATATACCGGTCGGCCAGAAATTGCTGGAAATCTTCGTCGAAATACTGTTCGGAGTACTTCTCTACAAATTCGCCTTTCTCATACAGGTTCAGGAAAAACTCCTGTGAAAGGTCGTGATGTATGGCCGATGAAGTACGGTGGTAAATATCGAACGATATGCCGAATTCTTCGAAACTTTGCTTTATCTGGCTGTGGTATTTATCGATGATAGCCTGCGGGGTAGTGTTCTCCTTTTTAGCCTTAATTGTAATGGCAGCCCCATGCTCGTCCGAACCGCAGATATAAACTACATCCTTCTTTTTCAGCCGCAGGTAACGAACAAAAATGTCGGCAGGCAAATAAGCCCCCGCCAGGTGCCCGATGTGCAAAGGACCATTGGCATATGGGAGGGCCGACGTAATGGTAAAGCGTTTAAATTTATTAAGTTCTGACATTAAATGTTCGTCCTTATTAATAATTTGGCAAAGATAATTTATTAGTCCGAAAGACGGGAAAGTCCGGGCGACCGAAAGACAAAAGAAATTGGAACTATTAAAAACCATAGCCCCTCCCTCCCTGACAAAAGGCGATAAAATAGCCATTACCTGCCCCGCGAAAAAGCTTTCCAAACCTATGGACGATGCTGTAAACCTGCTGCAGTCATGGGGACTGGAAGTGGTGTTGGGCGAAACGGTCACTGCATCATATCACCAGTTCGCCGGCGACGATGAATTGAGGGCTCGCGATCTGCAGCGATTTATCGACGACGACAGTGTTAAAGCGATCATCGCTGCCAGGGGCGGGTACGGCGCCATACGCATTGTCGATCATATCGATTTTAGCCGGGTGTGCGATAATCCCAAATGGCTGATTGGATTTAGCGACATTACCGTGCTCCACAGTCACCTGTTTACCAACTACCGTTTGCAAACCGTACATGGGCAGATGCCCATCAATATACACGAGGCTTCCAAATACTCGCTTCAAACCCTGAAGAAAGCATTGTTCGGTGAAGATTTGGATTATTCCTTTAAATCGCACGATCTGAACCGTACGGGAAATGCGGCGGGCATACTAACCGGCGGTAACCTGAGCTTGCTGGTAGCCGTTTTGGGTTCGGTATCCGACCAAAGCTACGACGGCAAGATATTATTCATCGAAGATGTCGGCGAGTATCTTTATGCTATCGACCGGATGTTTCGTGCGCTGGATCGCGCCGGAAAATTAAAAAACCTCGCCGGCTTGATGGTCGGCGGATTCACCGAATTGAAAGACAATGATATTCCATTTGGCCAAACCGTGCCGGAAATCGTTATGGAAGTAGTGAAAAAATACGATTACCCGGTATGTTTTGACTTTCCCGCCGGGCATATCCCGGACAACCAGTCGCTCATACTCGGACGAAAGCTAAATTTGTCTGTTACTAAAGAACAAGTGGTTGCGAACTACGGTGAAATTTAACATCTACCGGCGACAACCACGAATTAACTAATCAAAGATCACTATAACCACTATAATGGCACTTTTCAGCAAATTAGGGAACTACAAAAACTTCGGCCTGCTTATCATGCGCCTTGGTCTCGGCAGCATGTTTGTCTATCACGGCATTCCCAAATTAATTGGCGGCCCGGCCAAATGGGAACATTTAGGAACCGCGACCCACTACGCAGGTATTCACTTTTTGCCGATGGTATGGGGGCTATTGTCGGCATTGACCGAAACCTGCGGCGGTTTCCTGGTCGTACTTGGCTTAACCTTCCGGCCTGTATGCCTGCTGCTTGTAATCGAGCTCGTGGTAGCCGCACTTTTTACATACGGCACCAGCGGCAGCCTTGGCGATGCCACACATGCTATTGAAGACGCGATAGCATTTGCCGGGTTGCTTTTCCTGGGCCCGGGGAAGTATAGTGTGGACAAAAAGTAAATTAACACGAATCGCACGAAACTAAGGCCGATTAAACAATTGGCCGGTTCGTGCGACTCGCGTCTAAAACTTTGGTCAAATTCGTAGCTATTGATTCATCGCCGCGCCGAGTTTGGCCAGGTAAGCGTCGTCGATCCTCCCGGATGTTTCAGACATAAACTTATTTAGCTTATCCGCGTCTTTGGCAAAAGCTTCTTTTATTGACTTCTTTCTCAATGAAATTTTAACGGGCTGATTAGTTTGCGCATCCACCACATAGTAGTCTGCGTCATCCACATACTCATCGTAATCATGGCCGTGCGGGGCCGCGCCGTTGTTCACATAGTCGGCCTTTACAAATTGGGTTTTGATAAGCTTGTATATTTTATACTTCCCGCCCGAAGCTAAAACCTGTACATAATGGGATTGGTCAATAGCGGGCGCTTTGGCAAAATCGTAGCGATTCCCGGCGTTATTGAACAGCGTAAAGGAATTTATCTGGTCCCAGTTCACAGCATTTATCGTACCCCCGTTCTGCGTCATCAGCAGTCTTCCGGTAGTCTTGTCGTAATCAAAAAGATAATTTGGATTATTCACCAGTTCATTTGCCGAACTGATAATGTAGCCATGCACGAAACTGTCAAACAAATAGGGGCTGCCACGCAGATCGCCTCGTTGGTGTGCCGGTGCTATGACCCCGCCTGTACTAAACGATTCTATTTGGTTATCATTTTTCTGTTCTGTAACCCTGGCAGAAACGGCGCCGGTGGCACTGCCCGCGTCGCCCGACCCTTTTCGCTTTAACGCGATCTGTAAATCGGAATTGCTGTTTCCGGGGCTGATCAGTGTGTCCCGGTAACCCGGCGCACCGAAATCCAGCTTTGAATCGGGATGAACCGGGATGGTAAAATGGCCGGTCGAATCGCTGTACGCCGCATATTTATATGGGCTGTCTTGTATAAAAGTATACGGCACCGAATTACCACTTCCGTCAATTACTGATCCGTTAATGTTATGGGTTTGTGCTGTAACTGCCTGCTGCGCCAGCAACGCGAATAGCAGCGCTGAAGAGGTCTTTATCATATAAGGTTTCATTTGGCTCTAAAATAACCGTTCAAAAACAATAACGCAAAACTTAGTTTACTTTCTGTTTAACAATTATGTTACATGGCTATCTTTTAAGCCCGATCAAAATCATTTGCATAAAAAAAGCCGCTCGTTTTGCGGAGCGGCTTGAATACTTTTAGGTCCCTTTATTAGGGGTGAACATACTCGTCTATGATCGCGCGGCTGGCTGTTTGGAAATAGATCCTGAACAACTGGAGCGACTGCGCATAAGTATACGACGCGTTCGGATCGAACGTAAACTTCAGCGGCCTGAATTTCGGCGCTGTAGTTACAGTAATGTTAGCAGCCCAGGTCGTACCGGAGGCAACATCGGCCGGCACAAATTGTACAGCCCAGTTCGAATACATGGCGCCTGCACCAGTACCGGATTTGGTAAAAGTGATATCATAACGAGGCTGCACGTAGTAACCTGTCGATACGTTAAGCTCATTCGGGGTAACAGGCAACAGTGTCGTCGTGCCCACGTCTGTGCGCGGAGTCGATGGAACTGTCGTGCTATCCGGCGAATTCCACCTGGTATAAAATTCCTCGTAGGCGCCTGCGAAATCATTACCGATGAAATGGAAGTAATGGATGTTCAAATTACCGCTGAGCTGAGTTCCGCTTGGAGCAGCTGCGATCTTTATCGGCAGCATATAGCTTTTGGTCGGATCGAGCAGGTTCTTGTAGAAAGTAACCGAAACTACCGCCGTGCGCTTTCCGGCAGGAATGGTAACGCTGGTCGTGTTAAACACAAACGCATTTGCCGGCATCTGTTCGTAAACAACGCTGCTCTCAGTGGAATTGTATGCTCCTATCAGTGAATTGTCGATAGCCAGCGTTACTGTGGTTGCTTTTGTAGGTATGCTGGACGATGCGATATCAACTGCAAACTGCCTCACGATGGTGCCGTTGGCATCCGTGTCGGGAGTTTCCGTAATGGCATCGGAACCGAAGTTCACCAGCCCGCCGAGCGGAAAATTCACAATAGGTGTGCTCTGGGCGAAATTTACGTACCTCGAGTCTTTCAGGCACGAGCTTAAGCTAAGCACTGAAGCTGCCGCGAGGACTGTCGTTATAAAATAAAGTCTCTTTTTCATTGTCTTTTAAATTATTTGGCCCAAAATATTTTTGAAGTGAAAACGTTGATCGTTCCTTCTTTCGCTAAGTTGGCCTGGTTAGTGGTCAATTCTTCGAGCGGGTACGGCAACCTTGTCGGCAAAGTTGGTGAAATAGCCGCCGGATCTATTGATGACGGCAAATTCGGATAGCCTGTCCTGCGGTATTCGTTATAACCTTCAAAGTTAAAGTAACCATTAAGCGCTATCCATTTCTGTGTAATAATAGCTTGTTCCTTATTGGTGGAAGTGGCCCAGTTTACGTTAGGCACAAGCTGCGAATAGTAGGTCTTGGCCGCGTTATCCGCATCTGGAACACCCAGCGCCTCGAAGGATGCGGTAATGCCTGCCTCATACAAACCCTGGGCATTGCCGGTAAGAAATCCTCTGTTCACAGCCTCGGCCTGTAAGAACAATGACTCGGCCCCCGACAGCAGAACCGCATTCTGGCTGGGCGACTTAAGCAAGCCCGGGCCTTGAGCGCTTGTAAAAGGGTTTGACTTTACGCCCGGATCGCCGAACACATTCCCCCTGATTACGCCTCCGTTGGTGGTAGGTGCGTATAACTCACTTGCGCGCGGGTCGTTCGTACTAAGCAGCATGTTAACGCTGAAAGCGTTGGCTCTCCAGTAAACGTTACCAAATACAGGGTTGCCTGTCGGATCGAAGCCATAGTCGGCATAATACGGGTTTTGCTTACCCGACGCATTGCTGTAACCGGGGTTGCTGTCAGCTTCGGTTCCTAAACCCAGGAAATTCGTCGGCGTGCTCGGATCGTCGGCAGCGCTTACCGTCGTCGACATAATGGTTCCTGTCGAAAATCCGCTTACATTACTTACGCGCAGCGCCATCCGCAGTTTCAAGGTGTTGGCAAACTTAATCCAGTCCTGCATTTC